>NZ_JACOOT010000039.1:0-183660 GCF_014287535.1 Blautia segnis
GTCTCGTGGGCTCGGAGATGTGTATAAGAGACAGATTTTATAGGTCATTTATTGATGACAAAATCATCTGAAAATATTTATTGTTTGTAAATGGGAAAAATAGGATTGGAATAATAAATCATTCCCCCCTAGCCATCTTTCATCTTTTATGTTACTATATCCTTGAAACAAAAAGTTCATATCGCAGAAAGGCTTGTGGTGGATGATCGTACAAAGTACACTCTCAAAAACAATTTCTACCACAGGACAAAAGGCAGCATACGACAAAGCCTGCAAGAAACTTCTTTCAGAAAAGATCATACTTGCATGGATCATGAAAAGCTGCCTGCAGAATACCGGGACTGTACTGTTCAGGAAATCGCAGAGAAATACATAGAGGGGAAACCTCAGATATCAGAAATTGCGGTACATCAGGACGAACAGTTGGAAACAGCCCCAATGATAAAAGGACTGAACACAGAAGATAACAGTATTTGCGAGGAAACAATCACCTATGATGTCCGTTTTCATGCAGTTGCACCAGCCTCTGGGGAATTGATCCAGCTCATTATCAATATAGAAGCTCAGAAGGACTTCTATCCCGGCTATCCGCTTATAAAACGCAGCATCTACTATTGCAGCCGAATGATTTCTTCCCAATATGGGACTGAATTTACAAACTCCCACTATGAGAAAATCAAAAAAGTCTACAGCATTTTTATCTGCATAGACTCCCCGCAATACAGGAAAAATACAATTAACTATTATTCTCTGCAGGAGCAGAATATAGTAGGTAACGTACAAGAGAAAAAGGAAAATTATGATCTGATCACTGCTATCATCATATGTCTCGGCGACAAAAAGCATGAGGCAGATTCCGGGATTTTGAAATTACTGGAAGCACTGTTCTCTTCCGAACGGGATCCCGAAGAAAAAAAGCAGATTCTGCAGCAGGATTATAATATCCCGATGACAAAGAAATTGGAAGGTGAGGTGGCAGAAATGTGCAATCTGAGTGAAGGAATTGAACAGCGTGGAATTCAAAAGGGAATTCAGAAAGGACGATTAGAAGGACGATTAGAAGGCCAATTGGAAACCAGACAGGAATCCATCCAAAATCTGATGAAAAATTTAAAGCTTTCCATGGAGCAGGCAATGACTGCACTCGGAATTCCGGAGACGGAATGGGAGACGTATCGGAAGCTGAATAAAACCCATAATTAAAAGAAAGCAAGAGAACTTCCCGGTCAGATAGCGGGAAATTCTCTTGCTTTCTTTTTTATGGCAAACGCTTCATTACGTTAATTTGCAAAAGCATTCCAACTTGAGCCTTTTTCACAATATGAAACAAATCTCTACAGGAACTCAAGCCAGTTTGCAAAAGAGTTCGATAAGTATTTCTTTTTACCGTGCAGAGAAGCAACTCCTCTACACGGTATTATTCATAAAAATTTTAGACTATTTAGAAATATTTACCGGGGTCTGGTACCTTCATACTGGTACGCCCCTCTCCCCTTCACGCCCCTCTTTACCGGAGTCTGGTACCTTCATCTACCGGGTCTGATACTACTGCTTGACGCTTGGAAGAATAAACTCTGGAGCAATCTTAGCAAGGGTATAAATGATATCAGCATTCTGCTGCGGTTCAATTGTACCAGTTCCAGCACTGTTCAATATTTCTGCTGTAACAACAACGCGATAATTAGAGTAATAATGATTTAACTGTGAATCTTCTACATTATCAACACGAACCTTAAGCAAAATCCTTTGCGACAACACGTTTCCTTTAAAAACACTACTATTGTTGTTTATATTACCATCTTTCCAATAAGCTATTTGCGGAACAGTCCATGACCAGGTACTATCTTTATAATCCACCACTGGAGTTATTTCCTTGGTCGGGTCCTCCTTGTCCGGAGCTTTAGATTCCAACTCGATGTCCAGATAATCCGCAGCATCCGCTGTTGATGTCTGATATGTTTCTTTTGATTGATTCGTATCAGTATTCTTCGGCTGCAGACTCAGCGTAAATTTAATACCGCTAGAATTTTTCAGTGCATCATCCAAATTCTTCACATCCGACAAATTATAATATGCTGTCGTACTGATCTGCGAATATTTCTTCGTGGCATCATCCAGATTCTGTAAATCCAGAAGATTAATACCAAGCTGACTGATATCATTTGCTTCATAGGTAAGCTTTGCACCTGCTGGTTCTTCTCGATAATATGCAGTCTGCGTCTGCAGCTTTGTCGCACGGTTCGTACTGTAAGAAAGACTTTGAGCTTCTGTAGATAACTGCGAATAATAGGTAAGCTTTGTGAAATCCGTTGGCTGACCATTCTCTGGTTTCGATTCTGGAATCACATCTAAACCGGTTTCAGAAATTCTGGCCTCCATTCTAACTTCCACATAAAAAGTACTGTTTCTCGCAGAATCTTGAATACCCGCCGCTTTCACTAAATCTCGTACCTCGCGAAGGCTAATCATCTGCTTTTTATCTCCCTCTACTTTCATCAATGGTAATTCCATATTTCCGCCATCAGATATCCAAGAATAGCTGACAGCAACAGTTTCTGTATTACCTGCTGCTTCGCTCCAACCATTCCCATTATACTGATAATAAGTTTTTGCAGTTCCATTTTCCCTGTAAACATAAAAGTTTGCAGTTCCTTGCGTACCACTAGGAAACATTACGGCCTGCGAAACATTATTTACGGTTTTCTGAAGTCCTCCGACAAATCTCAGATACAACTGATCATACTCATTATAAATCTGATCAGTTGGGAATGCTATAGTATCTACTACATCAACCTTCACCTTTGAATCATCTACACTTACTTTTTTTGTCAGATCTACTATATTCTGTTCGTCAAGAGTATGTGTATATCCCTTTGAAATAACATATGTACTGGCAGTATTATTATGACTATCCACCGTTCCATCCTTTTTCAGGTAATAAATCTCATGTGGAATTTCACTTGTAATTTCGGTCTGCAGAGAACCATTCAGCGTTACATTTCCACTATTCTTAGGTACTGTTATAACTAAATAATAGTTTTCAGAAATTGAGCTTTTTGTTCCAGAATTTAAAGCACCTTCAGGAATTTTCATCTTATATTTTTTTTCTGAAATTTCGCCTTCCTCAGCTAATCTGTAATACTCGTATTCTCCCTTTGCATTTTTTATCCGCACGGTCGGCGCAGGATGAGTCTCGTTGGCAGAAGGCTCTGTCCCAGCTAATCTGCCATCACTCTCAACTTTAACAAAAATTCCATTTTCTTCTACTGTTACCTTCATCAATTCAGCCAAACTTGGCGCCTGATATTTAACACCGTCAGAACTTTCGAAGCTTTTAAGAGATATTTTATTATTTTCAGTACCAGTTACCGTGTAATAATATACTCTGTCATCCAGGCAATCCACTAGAGATAATTGTGTTCCTTTAGGAAGATAAACATCCCTGCCCAGCGCAAAATACAGCGCCTTATCCATAGGTTCTGCAACATTTCCCCCTGCTTCAATATAACTTTCCCATCCATAATCCGCAAAAGTTCCCTTTTTGCTGTTGTATGTATAAGTTAAATAACCTGAAATAGAACTTCCAAACCCTTCCAGAACATGGCTGGTACCAGTATAATCAGAACTTCTGAAATTTGTTCCATAACTTAATGTAGCTGTAAAATCCATTTCCAGCATACGACGGACAATAACCGGGACCATAATATTGTAATTATGCTCTTGATTGCTTTCATCCTTTTCCGTAAAAGTTACAGTCAAAAGTGTAAAGCGATTCTTTTCGTTATCATAATCCGTAGTAGTCACAAAACTGATTTTATTGTTTTCAGTTTTTACCTGAAGTGCTGCGTTTTCCTTCGTATCCCTTATAAAGTAGCCCTTCTCTGCATCATATACATATACAGCAGTACTTGCCTCTACATGTTTATTCTCATCAGAATTTAATTTATTTGCCTCAGAAAAACCTCCATTGGTTATTATATTTAAATAATCCATTACAGTTGTTGTATCACCATCTGAGACTTGCAATACCGGAAAATCCAAACTACTTTTAATAGGCTGATTGGCATTATAAGCAGAAATAGCTTTTGTAAAATCAAAGGAGCTTACATTTGTTTTTTTATACTTATAATGTCCATTCGCCTCAGCTTCCGGTAGATTATCCTTGAAAATATTCTCCGCAAGCACTCCAAAAGTGTCTGTGTCTGCATCCCAGGAAACACCGTCTCCATAAAGAGAAAGGGCAGTCGATTCACCGGTAGCAGTTGCTTTTGTGTTCACACATAACGAGCTTTTAGGACTAGTAACAACATACGGTTCACTAAGTTCATTTGCTGGCATTATTTTGTCTCCCGTCTCTCCTAGGGGAACCTGCAACAAGTTGGTATTACCAACTTGTTCAGCATTCAATGCAGATCCGGAATAATCAGCAAATGCGAAGTAGCTTTTTGAGGAAATATTATCAGTGCCGTCAACCTTATATAGCTTAATATCAGGATTTATACCTTGAAGACTAATCCCCGCTATATTAATATACTCAACAGCATTAGAACGCACATCGCCAAACAAAACACCTGTTTTAGATGGACCATCAAATGTTACATTTGCAATCAAAATATTTGATGCTGCAAAATTACCTCTTAGATTTCCTATAATTCCACCAACTTTATTCCATGTTTGTTTTCCTCCCACAACATTTGCATTTTGCGCTGCGCAATCAAATATATATAAAGCTCCAGTATTATTATTATCACTATCTCCTCCAAACGCTCCGACTCCCCATGCTTGCCCGGTAACATCCAGAAAGCGAACATTACTTTTTTTAATGCTAACTGTATTCTTATTATTAAAAATACCAAAAATTCCTCCGGCGCAACAGTACCCCTTCACTTCTGTCTTATCACTATCAGAACTGCCCGTTACAGCACAACTAGTAAAACTTGTTTTTATCTTTACGTTTCCGGCAATTCCTCCGGCAATTGCTCCATATATTTTACTGGATGTAATACTACAATTTTCAAAAGTCACTACACCGTGAGAAATAATACCAACAATACCACCTGCGCCCTGACTTCTGTCCTTGTCAGAAGCAGTTGCATGGTTCACTGTATTAATGGTTCCCTTTTCTAAATTACATTCAGTAAACTTATTTTCATTTCCTGAACCTTTTGCATATCCAACAATACCACCTGTTCCCATGCCCTTTCCTTTAGGTGTAGTAATTGCGGCTTTATCTGCTTTAGTCCCCTTAAACAGCACTCTGTTAATCTGATATTCTTTACCATCTATCATACCAATGAGACCACCTGCCCATCCAGAATCGGAAGTAGATGGCTTAGCTGTAATTTGGATATCTTGCAACACCGCTTTTCCAGTTGCTTTTGCATTAACTTTTATTTTCGTTTTTATGTATCCAAACACACCTCCTGCATAAATCGCAGCTTTATTCGTTCCAATCTTCGAACCATTACCAACAGTAATCTCATTATTCGTAACAAGAGTGCTTTCAATCTCTGTATCATTATTATCCAAATAGCCTACAAATCCGCCAACAGCGTTAAACGCATCAATTGTAATTCCATCATATTTAGAATCGATTATACTGATTCCAATAGAACTACGATTGTTAAGCTCAGGTTGCAAAAGCAATGCAATATCATATGGTCGGTAGTTGATAGGTTTCGTACTAGGCGCTTCTCTTCCAGAACTTCCAATTAAGCCACCAGCATTCACCGACCCTACAATATTCATGTTTTTTAATTCAACATTACTAAAATTAACGCTAGCACTACTTCTACTCGCTATTGCAGAAATACTGGATGTTGTCCCCGCAAATCCGCCGACATCCACATTATTTTTAAATGTGTACTCAGTCGCACTATCAACCTGATTTCCCGCAGCATCATAATACTGCAAAGAAACACCGCCAGAAACGACTCCCTTAGCATCTTTCTTACCCTGAAGGGCTAACTTCTGAATTGTACATGTTTTTTTAGTCTCAATGCGAAGTAAATTATATACTCCGCCAACAGCTGCTGCATGGAAATCATCATCTGCATACTCCTTTACCTGTGTATCCAGTGTCAGGCTGCTCTCATTACCGTTGAATCCCAAAAGCTGTGGCACAATCCCCTTAGCCTTCGCACTATCACCCTGGAGAATTGCATTTGATACATAACGGGCAGAAATCCCCTGATAACCGCTTCCGTAAATTGTCATATCATAGCCATCTTTGGTTAATATAATATTGACATTTTGATCACCGCCAAGATTAAAGCAACTACCATTTCCATATTTAGCAAGTAAATATGGCGGATTCTCTGAAGCAACCATATTTTGATCATCCGTTAATGAAAGCTCTACCTCTTCATCCTTTTGGCCAATTCCAATATGATTATAAGAAGCTCTTCTCACTTTTCCATATTTTCCGCCGAATTTATATGTTGTAGTTTTTGAATTTGCCGCATTGGCTGTATTGCTATAGGCATTGCTTATTCCATTTGATGCTGCACCACTGTTAACTACTGCAGACAAAATCAACAATCCCTGTCTATCTTGTACAGCTACTGTAGTTTCAGTTACTGTAGTTTCATCTACAGAAATACATGGATCCGTATGAGTTGTAAGAGTATTAATTTTATAATTTTTATCCGTATTTTCCATTCCAACTGTTGACTCATTAAATGCAAAACCATCTAATACTCTTCCCACATATGGATTGACATACATACTTTTATACGCATTAGCCACTACAGAAACATTATTTTCCGCAATCATAGCATCCGTCAAACCTGTTTTCGCATTTTTATTATTTTCAGCGCTCTCCATCCCACGGAAGATTACGCCTCCACCGCACACAGATCCAACATAGCCGCCTACAGGAATCAGATGTTTCTTTTCTCCTTCAATTTTTAGCCAATTTTCCGCAATTCTTACCGTAACATTATCAATAATGTTGTCTCCGCCCAGTATACAACCAATTACTCCACCGAAGCATACATCCTGATAGTAACTGGAAGTTTTGTCCCCATTATAAGTCAGTGTTTTCTGTTCCGTTACGCTTTCTGTTCCGGTTCCTCCATATACAATTGTCAGATTCCTTATAACGCTTCCGTAGCTATATGGAATCAAACCACTGCAGGTCCCACTGCCTTCCAAAATCAAAGTTGTTCCACTTGTGTTCGTGCTGGTGAGGACACCGCGGAACGGTCTAAATGAATTTCCAAAACCTCCAAAATTAGTCAGCTTCATCTGATAGGAATCAGATCTATCCTCCAGCTTTTCTCCCTTAAGATCATAAAATGCGTTTAGCATATACTGAAGCATAACATCATTGTCCAGCGGAGTGCCACTTATCACCTTCCACTCATTTTCCTCTTTTTCCACAGGATCCCAAGAGGTACCGTTATACTGATAGGAAATATCCCGTGCTGAATTTTCACAGAATTCAGTTTGATTTTTGGTAATTGTAACTCTCCAATCTTTACGTGCCTTACCAGTTGCCAGATACTCAGAGATAATCGTCATCTCGCTCTCTGATGTAATTTTATAAGGATGGCCATATGTACCACAACCATTCACAATATCAGCTACTCGCTGGTTAACTTTTATCTCATGATATAATCCTGAATAGCTCACATACACATATGGAAGATATGAAGAAAAACTAATACTAAAATCATTCTTTACGTCTTTAACAACCCCTTCTTCTTTTCCATGTTTATCTTCATCATAGTACCATTTTTGCTGCCCCAAATATTCTGTTGACTCAGAAATTTCCCTTCCATAAGTCACTTTATGGTGATCATATTTATCCTCTTTATAATCGTTCTCATAATAAAAATTATAAGTTGCAACGGAGGAAGATCCATCATGTCGGAACGATTCCAATAAAGTTGCGTGGGTAAAAATACCACCTGCTTCCTCTGCAGATTTATCTGGAAGTAAAATATTCAAAAATGATAAGTTAATCTGTGTCCCACTGTCCGAGCCCACATTTCCAATTAAGCTGGATGCCGCAGCAGTTCCTAATGTATACTCCTCGTGAGTCACTCCATTCACATCCAGATTCGTGTAGCTTCCAATGCTGTTAATAAAAAGAGGAGCATAATCGTTGCCACAATCATTAACAGCTAAGTTCTTGAATGTAACATCTTGTATTTCTACTGTAACCTGATACACCGTATTTTCTTTCTTTGAACCATTAACACTTCCAGAAAAAAGGACACCAGAACTATTGCCATAATTTACTTTTCCTACTGTTCCTGAAAAGCTGACCTCTTGCAAGCTTACCTCTGTTTTTTCATTTTTTCCATTCACATGGTTCAAAAACAGGCCGCAATGCATAGTATAATGCTGCGATTGTGAAGCGACATCCGATGCACTTGTGAGTTTATTAGTTTCCTTAGACTCACAGGTTTCAATTTCTTTGTTGTAAAATTTAATATCAGCATATTGTACAGTAACGCCGCCGTCCAGATTAATTGGATAGTAGCTGTATGTTTGCATATCAAGACTGGCATGGGTAGTTGAAGAATCACTACCAATCATTGATACATCATTCACTACATCATTTATCTTAATCTGAGGTGATGTATTTTCATATCTTGTCAAGTACTCTTTTATATTTGCAGCTGCATAACGGTGAGTGCTCCAAAGCACTAACTCTTGTGGCGTATCAATTCTACCATTGTTTTTCGCTGAATTTTTTTGCGCCTCTGCTAAACATTGCTCCAAATCATAATAATAACGACTGCAACTGTTTGTTTCATGTGAACTGCCATATGCGGTTCGATTTTGATAAGTTGTACACTTCTCCTTATCAACACCAACAGGTACACTAGTAGTTCCAGATGTTTGTAATTGTGTAGCTATGGAAATAACTCCATTTACTCCATTATTTGAAATCGTCGTGGCTGAGGCAGCTGTATATGCTACAAATTCATCAAAAGCGCCTGTTTTTGTAGAAGAAATATTTACATCCTTTCCAATTTTATAGGAAAACTTTTCTCCGTCATCCCAATATTCTGTCGTATCCAAAAACAAAGCACCTAATTCTGTACTTGTGTTATTTATAGTCTCATACGCTTTTTCTCCATGACACACTAACAATCCAATGTCTTCCCCGGCATTAATCGTAAATTTCTCCATATTAATTCCGTAAGCACGGATTTCCCAAATGCCGCTGGAACGATATGCCAGCCCACCAACGCTCTTTGCGTTAGGGGCATTAATTGCAGCATCTGTTATTTTCAATTTGGTATCAGTACCATCATTGCCGTTACGTTCTCCCATGAAGTATACTCCCACATGAGACCATATACTTCCCAACAAGCCACCGCAAACTTCACTTGCTTTAGAAGCATTAATTTTGAAACCATTGAACTCCAATTTTCTTATTTCCATCCAGTGATTTGCAGTCGCTTCACTTCCGCTATTATTTATAATTCCTATGAGACCACCCACATAAGCATACTTTTGTACATCACTGGTAATTTCACCCGTAACGGTTAAATCATTACATGCCAGTTTAAAGTAACTATTTTCAACCCGTCCAATTACGCCTCCTGCATATATTTTTGTATCGTTTGTATTTCCCCCTGCACTTTTTAAGTGTATTTTTGCACCAGCCTTTGTTCCATTTTCTATCTGCAAGGTTGCCTGTTCATTCGTAGCTATGCCACTGCCAAAAAAACCGCCTACTATCATGCCTGCACTGCCATTAATGTATGCCACTATATTTTCTGATGTAGTAACATTGTTGACAGTAATAACCTGATTTCCACCAGCTTCCCCGGCAGCAACTCCGCCAACGGTCATCTCATTTCCAGCATTACTTACATGAATTGCTCCGGCTATTTTAATATTTTTAATTTCCCCTGCAAATATTGCAAAGATTCCCTGATAGTTATGATAGCTGTTATAAGCATATACTCTTCCGCAACCCTCTTTATCATCAGTAGCCAAACTACTCTCCTGAAATCCAAATGTTTCGCCAATCGCAAGCGTTAATGTAGCCCCATTACTTGCAGAAAACACTCCAGAATATGCTAATTCCTTACTGTTATCGCGTGTCAGCCCATAAATGCCAGTTCCTGTTAAATTTATATCACTTGTGATGGTAATATTGCTCTTAAATAACAAGCCATAATTTTTAGTATTAATAACAGCTTTATTTGCACTAAAATACCCTCGCGAATTCCAGGCTATAGAAAGTAACGCAAAATCATCTGCTGACGATAAAGAAATCTCTTTAATATTACTCCATGCAACCGCTGGGTTTTTCAATACCACGTCATGTTCATTTGTTATTTGAATTAAGTTGTAGCTAAGGCCACCAGTACTACTGCTATCCTCCGATGATTTTAAACGAATAATTTGTCCATAAGTTCCTATATCATTAATGAAAGCGCTTGCCTTGGTAAAACTACTACGTTTATATGTCCATCCATTTCCATTTCCATCTCCTTTCGCATAAACTAAACCGCATTCGTTTTCTTTCACCAATTGTCCTACAATGCCATTGGAGCGCCCTTGAAAGTTTACATTTGTAAGATCTGTGCATCCAGATAATTCTAAAACACTGCCTTCGCCGGCATGTCCTAAAATTCCACCGCCTTCCCATAAACTGCTATCGTTGCTGTTTCTAGTATCTATTTTCACATTATATACTTTCATGATACTATTTTTGGTTAAGTATGCAGAGATTCCTCCAAACAAACTTCTCGCATGCGGATTTGTTATATTCACAGCCACATTATTAACTTCAAGATACGTAACATTTTCTTGATCATTATCTCCAATTCTTCCAATCAAACCACCGTGGTACATTGGTCTTGTTTCTCCTGTCGTATAAACAGAATTTACTTCTAAATTCTGAAGTACCAGTGCGCTTTCTTTTGCTGTACTGGTCAATTGTCCTGCAATTGCCCCGTACCCTTGTGAACGACCTCCGTCTTGTTTATATTTCGCATTAAATTCAGTCTTTGCTGTAGTATTATCCTCAGAACCAATCACATAACAAAGGCCTCCCTGAAGATTGAGCCTTCCGAAATATCCGCCGGAATTCCCCCCTCCCAACCCCCAGGCTCCATCTGCCCAGACAGTCGGATTAATGATTTTTATATACTGTGGAAAACTCTGATTAGTATCAACAATATCCGCATTTAAAGTATAATCACCAACAAAGCCGCCTACATGCGTCCAGCTCTTTCCGCCTACATTTGGCGTACTCACTTCAATGTCACTTTTCACACTATTAAATGTAACATTATCGGCTTTTCCCGCTATGCCGCCAGCTGCTCCATTAACAGTTTTAGTACCATCGCTTGTAATCGTAATTTGGGGAGAATCAATCGTAATTCCTGCATTCTCAGCAGTAACAATCTCTGAGTGTTCTTTCATTCTTCCCATAAGACCACCAGCAGTTCCAGTTCCTGCAGTTACCTTAATGACAGGTTTACTAAATTCGATCACTGCATTGACAGTTGTCTCGAACTTAGCTTTTTCCCCCAGACTTCCTACTAATCCACCAGCTGCAGTTGAACCATTTATTGTCACATTAGTAAAATTCAAGGCAGCTTTTACAGAAATTGATGCTGCAGTTTCTTCTGCATCGGGTTTTTCCACAATACCAACTATACCGCCAGCGTTTCCAGTTGTCGCAGTTATAGTCACACCTTCAAATTTAATCGTTGAATCCAATTCCAGTTTTGTATTTTTTTTCATTTCACCAATAACGCCGCCGGCATTTTGATTCGCTGATGTTATTTTTATTTCATTGCTTTCAGATGGAAACGCATAATTCCCAATATGAAGATTTCCACTTTCCAGTGTGTTACAGATCAATCCTGCATTACCGGAAACTGGAACTACATTTACCTTCACACCATCGGTATATGTGACAATATCTTTTTCAATATGTAAAGTCTGATTTTTAACGTTTTCCACTTCTTTTATCGTTCCGATCAAACTTCCCAACACTCCCGATGAGTCCCCGGTAATCTTAATTGCAGGAAGCATATGCCCAACGTCTTTAGTCTCATCAAACTGATATGTCCCAGCCAACATTGGTACCGTACCATCACCACACCAGGTAAGTGACAATATATTACCACCGTTCATTGAAATTACTGCCTTTGACGATAACCCTCCAAAAAAGGAGTACCCAACTTTAAAATTTGCCGGAACTACTCCTTTGATTGTTCCCTGAAAAGGATAATCTGCACTGCCAATTCCCTTATACTTGTACTCTACCCCTGCAGTTATTGTATCCTGAACAGTCATGCCCTGCTCACCTTCTGCTGAATCAGACATCATAGTAGCATCAACTATTTCTTCTGTATTATTATTCAGATCCTCCTCTGTCGTTTCAGCAGCTGCCTCCGCCTGCATCTCATCTTCAATAACTATATTGCCTTCCAAACTATTAGCTGCAGCTTCATCCTGCTGTACTGTTTCTTCCTGAACATCTATATTTTCATCCGCAGATGCAGCTTCCTGAACAGAAGTTTCATCCGCAGCAGAAGTTGCAACAGTAGAAAGCCACTCTGAAAGATCAGTATTAGCGGCTATTGGTTGGGTAATATCTATATCACCAGAACTAGAAAATTCTATAGTAATTCCCTGTATTTCTTTTGGATCACAATTTGAAAGCAGAATCAGGTCTTCATTTGATCGTATACTCATTACCGATTCTTTTTCTTTATAGTGTTTTAATTGGTTTAACCGTAATACTCCTGTAGCTTCTGCCTGTACAGAAGCCTGTCCATTCTCTTGCAGATCTGTCTCTTCCTTCTGAGTATCATCAGAAAACAAATCCTCCCCCTCTTGTTCTTCTGACACTTCAGAGGTAATCTCTGTCACTTGTCCATTATCTTCTGCACCACTAAAAAAGCCAGTTTCGTTATCATTTGACGAATCGGCTTCCATTGTATTACCCGTTTGTTCTCCGCCAAAGAAACCAGTTTCTCCTGCGGTATGCTCTTCTCCTTCGCTTTCACCCTCTCCAGATTCAGAAGCTTCAGGGACCAGACCATCCGATATTTCAATGCCGTTTTCTTCTGAATAAGTTTCCACCTCTTCCATGCTGGAAATTTCATCACTCTGATTTTCTGCACTGGCACTGATTTCTACTATGCCAGTCGGTATTGCGCATACTGTTAAACTCATTGTAAGAAGTGTTGCAAGAACCTGTTTATATTTTTTCACCAATGTCAACTCCTATGAAATTAATTTCTTTCAATCAACGTCAAATCAGTTTCTATCTTTCAAAATCATTATTGTGTTGCAATTGGAGTAGGAGTTACGGTTACAGATCCGTTTCCCTTTTCTTTTGCTGTAAAAGTAATTTTATTACTCAATTCCTCCCATTCCACTGAATTGCTATCCTTATCCAAAAGATTTGATTTCTTTTTTATGTAAAAAGGTATCAGATAGTCTCCTGTTCCCTCTGGCTGGTTCATTTCAAACGTTAAGATTCCATCGTCTAAAATTTTTTTAATCTCGTTTTCTGTTTTTCCAAGATTGATGAGGAAAAATTTATCTATTTCCACAGTATCCGTATCCCACTTTAGCGTTGCATCCGCAACACCACTTGAAATTAATACTTCATAGTTAAATCCATCATAGAACGCGGGATCAACTCCTGACGTTGCATCAATAAATTTCCCAGCCCAGCTAAAGGAATTTATTGTTGAACCAGTACATGGAGTAATGACCGCTGCCAAAAGCTGTTCATTCGTAACAGACAGATTAGTGGGCGTTGCAATGGCTACAATTTTCAGCTTATCCAAATCTGTTCCTGGAAAGCTTATTGTATATTTAAAATAATTGTCTTTACGTCCCCTTAAAACTTGATTCGATATGGTATATGTATTATTATTAACAGTTTCATCATTTACTTTATAATTATTTCCATTTCCATTCTCAAAATTAAGCTGCAAAGTATAAGTAATATCTCTGTCGCTTGACAGGCTGGGGTTTCCATTTGCGTAATTATATATATATATATCAAAAGATATCGGATCGTCTTTCTTCAATGATTTATCATAAAGAATTGTTCGGCCAGCATAATCCGTAGATCCACTTGCACAGGTTTGAAGATAATTGGAGGTAAATCGGATTGTTTCACCATTTCCATTTCTGACAACCCCTCGCTGGAATGCCTGACTGTTGTATGCAGCATAGCTTCCGCTTGCAAGGACAGCCAATGCAAGGAAACAAACAACTGCCAGCAATATTCTTTTCCATTTTGGTTTCTTTAAAAATTCCATTTTTATCCCCTGTTATTGTACATCTGCATTCTCGGCAAAAATATAAAAAAGATCGGTTTCCTTGGTCGTTTCAGTCCAACTGATTTCGCATACAAAATAGGTATGATGATATTCTGTTTTCGTTCCATTTTCATCTGTTATTTCTACCCTATTGCTGGAGTCAGAGTCCAGGCTGTAATTATTAGCCTTAGCGCCAGCCAGCCAATATATAGGTTCTGCATGCGCCTGCACATTATCGTAATTTCCATAGTTGATTCCGTGATATGTCTGATCCGCATATAAATACTCTGATGTAGAATCAATCTTGTTGATATAGCTTCCTGCTACGCGATCATTCTCTTGGTAACTATATTTAGAATTATCTTTTGCTGTTACAATTTTATTTTCTGCCGAACCAGTATCACTTGAATTCACTTGATTTGCCCTATAAAGATTAAATTTCAATCCTTTCAAATTTGTAGTATGCGCAATCTCTAATTTAAAACTTCCTGTACTTTCCACACAGAACACACGCCGAATCGTTACCGTACCATTAGTATCTTTTTCGTCTCCTTCATTATAGGTTAGTTCCAGGGAATCAAGTTTTTTTCCGCTGGGTCCCAGAATTGAAATATTGGATGGAGGCAGAATTTTCATTAATGTTGCCATGTCCATTCGATTAAAAAACCAGGCATAGGTAAATCCGGCAATCAAAGCTGCGATTGCCGCAAGCATGATTATCGAACGTAATAGTTTTATTTTGCCAGAAGAGGCTGTATTCTTTTTCTTATCTTTTGTTTCGGATTCCATCTTCATATTTCATTCCTTATCAATTTACAGCTTTTTGTGTTCTTATTGTTCTGCATTCAATTCCACATAAATATATTGAGCATTCTTTCCAATATATTCATCTGCAAGATTATAATAGTTTGTACAGCTTTCGAATATTTCGTCTGACATGTTTATATCAATCGAGTTTTCCGCACCACTAAAACCACTACTGTACGTTTTGGCTGAATAAAATAATTTACTTGTATTTTTCGCACCATATGCTTCATTTGCTGGAACTTGAGCATTTACAAACTTCAACAGTTTCTTATAGTCAGCTTCAGACGTATCAGTAAATAAATCACCTTTTCCTGTCCTATCGTTATATACATAATTTCGGAATTCTTTCGGCCATTTCCAATACAAGATAACTTTATAGGGCATGTTTTTTTCAAATACAGCTGTATCAGATGCACTGTTTTTGATGTCGGATGCATTTATAGTCAGCTCATTAATAAGTTCATTGCTAGATTCATTTATTTCACCAAGCCAGCCGCTATAGCCTTTTGTATTATTAGCATCCAAACCAGTAAAAATTAAAATATGTCCCTGTATCAAATTCTCCCAAACATGATTCTCCACCAGTGAAAGATTATTGCCGTTTCCTTCCTTATATCCTGTTAAATTTATCTGAAACGTTATTTTTTTCAAGCCATCCTGTTTCGGAATGAAATAGAATTCCAATTCACCACTGGCTCCAGGATAGAATTTCTGCTGACCGTTTAAACGCCAGGCAAGACTGCTGCTTCCAGTATAAAGGGTTTTGCCATTTAATGGATATGTAGTTCCAGTTTTATAATCAATATAATTTGAATAATTATTTTCGTTGCTTCCCTCCGACAGCTTCCCCTGTGATAATTCTGGCTTCTGCCTTTCTCCGGCACTTGCCAATTCAAATGGCACTGTATTCTCCGCCGAAATACTTGTCCCTGTCATGGTTACTTTCGTATTTGATACAAACCACGCAATACAAACTGCAATAATCGCAATCAAAGTCGTAAACGCAAGCACAAAGCTTCTGGCGGCCTGCTTCTTGTAGCGGGTGATTTTCTCGGTGGTTTCGTTATTTTCTGTTTTATTATCATCGGAATGTGCTTCTAAATCCGGCTGTTCCGGGGTTGAAGCTGGCTTCTGGTTCTTCTCTTCTGCCACGGGATTTCACTCCTGTCTGATCTTATAGTCTTGGGATTTTCGTATAATAGAAAGATTTACAGAATTATACAGAATTGATTATAACATTCTTCGTGCTGATTTTCAATAAATCGACGGTTTTTTTCATATTTTTCACATTTTAGTGGAATTTTGGGTGGTTATTTTACAATTATTATATGATGTATTTTAGTGTATTGTCTAGTTTCAATCTATCTTTAGAGGTTCTATTTGTTACCATTCTTTTACTTTTTCATAAAATTTAATGTAGATTTCGATTAACTTTTATGGATTCTCAGATGCATTTCAGTATAAATCGGCATTTGTTTTAATGATGTATATAGTTGTACTATATTGTTATTCTTCATAAAAAACATACGCAGATAACCACTTTTCGGCATCTGCGTATATTTTTTGCATCATATCTTTCTGAATCTTTCTTTACAACTACAGCATTTTACTCTTCAACCGCTTAAGTTCTGCCTCCAATGCATTTGCACGGGCACACTCCCTTTCAGCCCTGGCATGTTCTCTTTCCGTATTTTTTCGCTCCTCTTCTCTTCCCTCAGCCCGCATCATATTGTCTCTCTCAAACTGCTTCATATACTTTACTGACACCTCCCTGTCTTTTTTCACGGTTTCTACCATGTGGTGGAAATCACGTAGTGTATCGTTTACGACGTTCTCACTGGTGCTTTTCTCCATGTAACGCAGGAACTGGCGCACTTCTTCGGACACCTGACCTTTCGTTCCTCTGGTGTATAGAAAAATCGTTTTCGCTCCATCATCGTATGGAACATCCGGTTCTGCATCATATAGAGTGGCCTCCAGTTTCCGTTCTGCCATTTATGACAGTACCCTGACGAAAAAAATCCTCAGACGCTACAACCGTAACTACCTGAGGATTTTCATCTTCCATTTACTTTAATGCAAAATCGAAAAGGACAAACAGCTCAGAAACTACCGTTCCTAATGCCCTTGTACCTATGATTTTTATTCCGCCACAAACGGCACAACATCCTTCACCGCTTCCGCCGGAGAGATCTCAGCGTCATCATTGTCTACATCAATGAGGTGGTATCTGTCATTTCCACATTCACGCGCTCATACAGCTTCTTCAATCCCTCCGGGGAAAGATCTCTGGTAAAATATACAACAGATTCCTCCCCGCTGCATGTTATTTTAAGCCTAAAAGTCCACTTTAAGTCAAGGAATTTTTTTGCGCCCGCGTATGTTCCCGCTTCTGTCGGTACATGGCTCTGTCTGCGTGGCCGATGATGTCCTCGATGATCAGGTTGCCGTGTCCTTCTGGAATTTCCTCAAGACCGAAGCTGAATCCCTTCTTATAAGGATGCTCCTTCTCGCTTGCAAAAATCTTCTGGATGCGGCGCATTTTCCTGCGTGCCGTCTCCACCTGGCAGTGGCGCAGCACAATGCAGAATTCATCTCCGCCGATTCTGGCAAACACATCCTCCTGGCGGATATTGCAGCTGACAGTATCCGAAAAGTGCCGGATATACCAGTCGCCCTCTCCATGTCCATAATTATCATTCACATATTTCAGATGATCCAGGTCACAGTAGCAAAGGATCACACCCTCGCCGCTTTTCAGAATCTCAGTGGCTTTCTCGAAGAAGAACAGACGGTTGCCGATTCCGGTCAGAGGATCCTTGTAAACCTCAATCTCCAGCCTGCTCTGGCGCTGCTTCTCTTCTGTCACCTCGCGGATAATATGCGCATAAGCCTTCTGACCCTGCCAGAGCATGATTCCGGTGGTGATCCTGTAATAATGATGCTGGCTGACCTCTGTCTCCCAGGTCCACTCGTAAGTATCACTCTTGGCAAACATGCTGCCGTCCTGCTTCTCCTGCTGCTGCAGACAAAGCTGATAAATCTCCTCCGGGGATATCTGGATGCTCATGTTCTCATTGCTGTAAAGCACCTTCTGCCCGATCATACTGATGACCATAACCTCTTCATCACTTCTGGCAATCAGCTCCATGAGAAGCTGGTTATAGCTCTCCATCATGTTGGCATGGGTTTTCTCACGCTCTGCTTCCCGCTTCAGGGATTCCTCCCGCTCCTTCAGCTGCCTGGTCATGGTATTAAACGCCTCGGAAAACTCTCCCAGAAAGGATACCGTCTGAGAATAATCCCCCTTGGCTACCTGCTTGGCCTGCCAGGTCAGATGATTCAGATTGGAATGCATGTTCTTCAGATTCTCACACAGGAAATTATCCCGGTCCGGAACCTTGGCTGAAAGCTTTCCCCTGGAAAGAGCTTCGGAATAATCTTTCATCTCCTGAACTGCATGATCCAGAAATTCAAGCCCCATCCCCAGCTTCTTATAAGGCTCGTCCAGTGCTCCCAGATCCAGGGGCTTCACTGTGGAATCGTACAAAATGCTCCGCAGATATTCAAATAGTAATTCACAGTTTTTATCTTCCATTTAGGAAACTCCTAGTCACTCTTGGTCTTTTACATTGGCGTGGAAACGGCAGACACGGTCGCCAGTCGCCCAGCAGTCCACCTCTACTGCTGTGTAGACCTTTCCCGAATAAACAGATAAAATACCGGAAATAAATCCTTCATCATAATTGCAGACCGTCTCTCCCAAAATGGGAAGTCCGGAGCAGTCTGCATCCTCGGAAACTGTGAGAATAATTCTTCCGCTTGCCTCATCTACGTCCTCAATTCGCAGCACGCCGATCTTCAGCTCCTCCAGCTTCTTCTGAAGCTCACTGACAAACTGATCCAGCGGCTGATCCAGATTCAGCATCTTCTTCGCAAAATATTCTCCAGCCATACGTCCAGCCTTGCGGAAAATATCTACCTGCACTTCCTTGCCAAACCTGGTGCACAGCTCTTCCTTCAGTGAGTATTCCAACATACGGTAAACCAATACTGGAAGCTCCTCTCCAAGATTTTCCCTGCTTTTCTCATCAAACTGCAGGTATTCCTCAAATGTAATCGGTCTCTTATTTGTCATAAAAATATTGTTCTCCATAGAGCAGCTTCCTTTCTCCCGCCAACGAGCGCCAATGCGAAAACTCCGTCCTCATTGGCAATTTCGATAGCTTTAGTATAACATATTTCTGTCAGTTTGTTAATAAAAACCGTAACCATTTCTGCCATTTTCTTTTACATGGTAGAGGGCCTTGTCCGCATCGTTGAAAATGCTTGGGCCAGGATTCTCCCTGTCGGTAAATGCCACGCCCACACTGAGGGAAACTGCGGGAAGAAGTCATTTCTACCATAATAATGGCGAACTCATCGCCGCCGATCCGGCATACGTAGTCGATGGTTCGAAACGCCCTCTTCAGGCTCTCATACTCTGCTTCGTGGCGGATCAGCTTCTGAGCCTCTTTATTCTCCTTGTATACCTGGTTGTAGGTTTCCGCAAGATTCTGCAGTTCATCTGTGTTAAAATATCCCTTAACCATAGAATTCATTGTATACTGATTCGATATCTTATGGTATAACGGACGAATGCCCAAAATACAAGTCACACAAGGCTATCTTTTTTCCAGTCAAAAAGGAGCGATTTCTCGCCCCTTACATTTTTAAGTTTCCTCTTGATGGTGGGAACTCACCAGCTTTTGAAATTTTATACAATCTTAAACCAGTCTTTTTCCTCGAATTCTACTACGGTGCAGTCATTGGCATAAGTGCATTCTGGCAAAATGATCATGGCGTGGAGCACATCGTTGTGTACGGGCAAAGGACATAGATGCCAGATGGCGGCATTGATTTTCACCATACATCCTTTGGGGACGATAAACGCCTTCGCAAGTTCGGGAACCGGGGTGCCGGCAGATGCGGGGGCTACGTGGATAATCATGTCATCATCTAAAGCTACAATGCCTTCCCATGTTGTGGTGTGATATTCAGCCATTTTGACAATGCGATCATCCTTTCGCACGGCGATTGGGGAAAATCCCATACTGCCCATGCAGGTTCCGGAAATGCGGTCAGGATAGAATTTGTGGATTTCGCCCTGCAGCGGATAACCTTCAGGTTCCGTCATAGAATAATAGGTTCCGAACGGGGCGAAATCCCCTGGTGTAATGTTGACAGCTTTAATTTCTCTCATGGAAAAACCTCCTCAAATTTAGTAAAAACCCTGGAAATATTATAGCATGGAGGCGGTGAAAGCTCAAGACGAGAAACGCAAGAGCAAGCGGAATGATACTACCGAACCGCTCGCTCTTGCGTTTTATTTGTCAAACAAACCATGCTTATTTGCTCTTTTCTGAGCAAGTTCATATACTTCTTCGTCGGCACGAACACCGATTACAATAACCATCATAGAAGATTCTGTACGACGAAGCTGATAGACGATCCGTAACCCAGCAGAGCGAAGCTTAAAAATCAGCCAGTTCATCTTCTGTAATGCCAAGGCGACGATTCATTTCTTCCTCAGAAATTAAAGAAGAAGGATTAAAATGTGCCATGCGCTCAGAAGCAACAGCCAGCAAACGGGCATCATTCAGTTTTTCAGCAACCACCTTGCACCGTTTTTTAAAAAATGCGATTCCATATGCCCATATATCATTGCGGCCTTCGTTGCGAAGGTACTGATCATATCTGCGATCATGAATTTGGCTCATGGCTCGTTCACAAGCTCTGTCCAGCTCAGAAAGACTTCCTACACTCTTAAGTTCGATGATAATTCCTGAATCAGGATTATCCGTTTCAACGATTAAATCCGCAAAGCCATCGCCCGACTCCCTGTTGGAAAGAATTCCCCATGTTCCATTTCCCACTAACATCCCAGATAAGAGGGCGTGATAGAACTTTTCTTTTTCTTTTTGTGGTCCCTTGGGATCCAGAACGCTGATTGTTTTGCTTAATGTCCGTGTCAGACTGAATTCAATAATTTGAAAGCAATTACAGCCAGTTTTCCAGAACATCATTCAGTTTATTCATATCCAGCGGTTTTGCGATATGTCCATTCATCCCTGTATTTTTGGCCAACTGTACATCTTCTGCAAAAGCATTGGCAGTCATGGCAACAATAGGCAGTTTTCCCTTTTCACCCGGAAGGCTCCTGATTGCTGCAGTTGCCTCATAACCATTCATGACAGGCATTTGGATATCCATAAAAACAAGATCATACGAACCTTTCGGAGAAGCTTCCACTTTCTCAACTGCAATTTTCCCATTTTCTGCCGTTTCCACTTTTGCACCTGTCATTTGCAAAATTTCACCAGCAATTTCTCTGTTCAACTCATTATCCTCAACTAGCAGAATCTTTTTTCCCGTGTAGTCTGATTCTGACAGCTTCTCCAAATAATTTCTTGCTGTTTTTTCTTTTCTTCCTGAAGTAAACTGCCGCAGTGTAGCCGTCAGCCGGGAACGGAACAGCGGTTTTGCAATAAAAGCATCTATGCCCGCCGCCTTTGCTTCTTCTTCAATCTCGCTGAATTCATAAGATGTCAGTACAATGATGGTGATCTCTTTTCCTATCCGTTTCCGGATCTGTCTGGCTGTTTCTATGCCATCCATATCCGGCATCTTCCAGTCTAAAATAACAGCAAAGTAATCATCTTTCAACTCATGCCGTGCATAACAGCGCTCAACCGCTTCCCTGCCAGAGAGAACCCATTCACCCATAATACCGATTTCCTTCAGTGTGGCAACTGTACTTTCACAGCAAGTCTTATCATCATCCACTACCAGAACCGGCAGATTCATCAGATTTTTATCCTGTTCTTTTTCTTTTTCCTGAAGCTCCAGATAAATTGTTACTGTGATTTTAGTTCCCTTGTGCAAGGTACTGTCCACTTTAATAGTGCCATTCATCAGGTTCACAATATTTCTGCTGATTGCCATTCCCAGACCGGTTCCCTGAACTCTGGTTGTCCGGTGGTCATCTGCACGGCTGAAAGGATCAAACATGATTTTCTGGAATTCCGGTGACATACCGATTCCATTATCCTCAATCGTAAATTCATAGCATCCAAGTTCCGAAAATCCATTTGGCTTTTCCTCTATGGAAAAAGTAATATTTCCACCATCCGGTGTATACTTGATTGCATTACTCATCAGATTCACAAATACCTGTTGAATCCTCAGGCTGTCACCACAGACAGCCTCATGTTCAATATGATTGATGTGTATATCAAAATTATGTTTATGTTCATCAAGCACCGGTTTCGTAAGTGTAATAAGATTATCTACCAGCTCTGACAGATTGAAATCTTCCTGTGCCAATGTCATTTTTCCACTTTCAATACGTGCCATATCCAATACTTCATTGATCAGCCCCAGCAGATGGCGGCTTGATTCTGTGATCTTGCTGAGGCATTCAATGACTCTGTCCTGGCTCTCAACATTTGCTCCTGCGATTGCCGTCAGACCTACAATCGCATTCATTGGTGTCCGGATATCATGGGACATATTGGAAAGGAATTCTGTTTTCGCACGATTTGCATTTTCTGCGGACCGGTAAGCCTCTTTCAGTGCCTGACGGGATTCAATCTCTGCTTTCTTCTCCTGTGTCACATCCATGGATGCCAGCAATACCTTTTCCAGCTTTCCATTCTTCCATTCCAAGGGAATATAAGAAGCGATTTTATAAGTCTTTTCATCCAGGCTGCAATACTCAAACTTATAAATATCATTTTCACTTTTCAGTTTTTTCCGAATATTATCCGGGGCTATCAGGATATCTATAGCTTCCAATGGTTCCAGTGTCTTATATTTTTCAAGAACCTGCATCTGAAAATCATGATAAAATCCCAGAGGTTTATATATCATCTGTCCATTCAGATTGTAGAATTCATATCTGTCATTTTCCAGATCACAAACAACAAAACGGTCAACCAGACGCACAATACTCTGGATCAGCTGCTCCATGGAAGCATTGTCCGCTGCCATCTGCAGATGCCGTGCGCTCTCTACCTTCGCTTCTGTGATATCCCGCAGAAAAATCATGGCATATTCTGAATCCTCTATCTCACCGCGTATGATCACATTGCGGACCCATCGTTCTTCTCCATTCAGGGTGATCCGACACTCTAAAGACAATTCAGTTTCCAGACCCTTCAGCCTTTCTGCAATATAACCACGGTCGTAAAAAGAGGATACCGCCTTCTTATCTGTCTCCACAACATAGGAATCCACAAAATGCCGAATCAATTCATCCCACGTATAACTCTGTTCAAAGACTGTCATCAGGGACGGTTCAACCTTAAAGGTATCAAAAGTATTCGCTTCCAGATTCACATAATACTCGCACAAATCTGCTTTCGTAAAAGCCCGGTGGAAAGCAGCAGATTTTTGTGCCTGCATGGTTTCTTTTTTCTCCCCATCAATGTTAATAAAAATCCCGGCAATCCTGCTGGCAGAACCATCCAGACGGCGTATTACTTCTGCCGATGCCCGAAACCACTGGTATCGATTATCCTTCATTCTCATACGATACTCTACATGGTATTTTATCTGGTTCGTCTTATCCTTAATTGCCGCCTGAAGCTGCACCATTACTCTTTCTTTATCCTGTGGATGCAGAAGATCTGACCAGGATTCCAGTTTATTCGGAAAGTCCAGAGTGTCATGATAGCCAAGCATTTTTCTAAATTCATGACTCCAGTTTGCATTCACAATCTCACTGTTTTCGTCACAGTCAAAATACCAGAAGCCAGAACAGATAGCCTCATTGAGCAGTGTCAAATTTACATGGTCCCAGTTGACCTGTACGGACATAACCCAGATCTGTCTGCCCTCCTCATCTGTCGCATCCTCTTTACAAAGCCGTACATTTTTCACTGTACCGTCTGCTGCAAGGATCTGTGCTTCCCCTGTTCCGTGAAGCTGCAAAAAACGGTCTCGCTCCAGTATATCTTCCTCGTCATAAAAGAAGTTTCTCAATGAGCCTTTTGTCTGTTCCATGAAAGTATCGAATGTATATCCTGTACTATGTAACAACAGATTATTCACAGACAAAATAGACAGGTTTTGGTCATAAGATCCTGTCATTATACCTACCCCGCCATTATTTTCCAGTGTTTTCTGTATAGCCTGTGACATGGCCTGTGTCTGTCCCGTTACAGTCTCATCTAAAGAATAGATTTTGTCTTCATAATTTTCCATTTTATAAAACTCCTCACTCTGGGGGACAGGGAAAGTGGCTTTTTAGGTGTCCCCTTGGCATTTTACAATTTCACTGGTTGCAATACAAACAGTTTCACTGTTTTCCTATCAAATTGTTTATTAAAATAAACATTAAAATTCTTAGTTTCTTTTATAATCTTCTTTTTGTCATATACATAAAAGAAAATATTTTTTTCCTGATAATGAACAATATCTGCTTCTATTTCTTCTATTAATTTTTTCAAAGTCATTGAATCGCGGGTGCATTTTGCTTCTAAAACTACATCTAAATCTGGAATAAATATATCTTCTCGCACTGTTCCAATACCAGAATCCTTTGAGACTTCTTTTCTTATTCCCGGATAAAGAGGTTTTAATGCCGCATATAATAAATGCAGCAAATCATATTCATTTTGTATCATTATTTTCTTCAAATTTTCATATCTAATTGTTGCTCTTTTATCAGGTAAATATTCTGTTAGTGCTTCTAAAAAAAGATAAAAATTTTCCAAATATATTTAAAGATTCTTTAAATCCGGATTCTGATATTCTTCCTGTGTCAATGCGGATAAATAATCTGTTAATTTAATCTTTGCCATCAACATGTTTTCTCTATTTACTTCATCTGAAAATCGATTCTTTAAATAAGTTGCTCTTTTTCTGATTTGAACAATAATATCATTTGGATACTCTTTGCTCATTAGTATTTCGTATAAGTCTGTAACAAATTGATCATACTCATTAATTTCAAAAATATTTTGTAATTTTTCAATATATGGCTTCAACCAATTATCCATTTTTTCTTCCCCATCTCAAATAAAATAAAAAAAGTGGATCCAATACATATACTTTTCCATCTTTCCATTCAATTGCCCTGTAAATTTCTTCTTTTGCTTCCAAGACATTTTGTAATTTTCTTAAATGCTCTTTAACAATTGATTTCTCAGGATTCTTTTCATTTGCTGACAGCTTAATCAGTTGAATAATTCTACTATAAAATGTTTCAAATGAAATCTCTGTTAATGGCGGATTTTTAGCAAGTGATTCAACAATCAAACCGTACATGTCTAACAGCTTCCCATCTATTGTTTCATACATTTTTCTTTGTTGTCCTCGCTGATTGGGGCCTTTTCCCATCGTATTAACTACATCGGCATAGCTGAAATTCACAGTTGTAAACTTATATGCTTTTTCCAGAATTTCATCTGTTACTTCTTGTTTATTTTCATCTTCTAATAAAGTACAAATGCTTAAACATATATACTGCATCAGTTGTGGTGATGTCAGACATTCAACAGCAAGTTTTTCAGCAACAGCATCAGTAATATTAATATTGAGTTTTTCAAATCCCATTAGCGCAATTTTTTTCAGATCTTCTTCTTTCCACGTATCAATAGTAATCAAACTCAAACGCCCTGATAAATCGGCATTCTGACGAATTGCATCATCTGATCTGTGAGGAAGTGAAACAACTATAACTTTTAATTCTCTACGTATTGCATCTTTTAATTGTTGCGCTATTTTTATCTGCATCTCTGGCGATGCATAGTGAAAATCATCTATAACCAAGACTTTATTGTGTTGGATATAATATTCAATAATTTTATCTTTTGAAAGAACATATTTTTCATTTTTTCCATCTCTGTCTGTTATTTCTTCGGTCTTTGAAAATCTCTCGGTCGTTATTTCTCCCATATAAGGCAACTCAACCTTAGCCGCTACTGTTGCCCAAAAATCTGTATTTTCATTAAAATCTGCTCCTGAAATTTCAACTATGTTATCTAATCCAATAACTTTCTCACATAATATCGTCTTTCCCATCTTTGACGGACCAATAATAGAAGTCAGACATCCAGCGGTCCGCAATGCTTGTTTTAATCGTAATTCATAGGATATATCTGTATCCTCATAATGACGTGATACATATGTATATGTCGGGTATGCGCCAGGTTTAAATACTTTTTCTGCTCTCATTGTCATTACTTTCACCTCCACATGGATTTATTTGTATTATAACATATTTATATCCTTTTTAAATCCTTTTTATACCTTTTAATACCTTTTCGTGGGAAGCCAAGGGGACAGGGAAAGTGGTTTTTTAAGTGTCCCCTTGGCTTTGAGAAGTTGCAACCACTACACACAATATTCACACAAAATTCTCTTTACGTTTTCAATTTTTATAGGCTTTGCCAAGTGAGCATTCATTCCTGCTGCCAGACACTTTTCTTTATCTTCTCTGAATGCATTTGCTGTCATGGCAATAATCGGGATTGTTTCAGCATCTGGACGTTTCAGTGACCGGATTGTTTTTGTCGCAGTAAGCTCATCCATTACAGGCATCATGATATCCATCAGAATTGCGTCAAAATAACCTTCCGGTTTCTCCTGAAACATTCTGACCGCCTGCAGTCCATCTTCTGCAACTGTCAGATTTGCACCTTCATCAGACAACAGCGTTTCCGCAATTTCTGCATTCAATTCATTGTCCTCTACCAGCAATAAGTTTAATCCGCTGATATCCATCTGTGCCTCTGTTTTCTTTACTGTATCTGGTGCGGAAGCAAGTTTAAACGGAATCCTGATGATAAAGGTTGAGCCAACGCCTTCTTCGCTTTTAACTTCAATAGTTCCACCCATTTTTTCAATCAGACCTTTTACAATCGCCATTCCCAGTCCAATTCCCTGCTGTGTGCTTTTTGCATCCTCTCTTTCCTGCGAAAACGGATCAAATATATGCTCCTGGTATTCCCTGCTCATACCAATGCCAGTATCAGTAATTATCCACTCATATGTCGTAATTCCGTCAACAGCTTCTGCATAATCTAACACAGTTGTTATCTTTCCGCCAATTCGGTTATACTTAATACAGTTTCCATAAATATTAAGAAAAATTTGTCTTAAATGCACCGGACTTCCATAAATAAAAGGATATCGAAGCCCTTCCTTTTTTTGCACGGAACCGCATCTGGATTCCTCTGTCTTTTGCCCGCTGTTCTATGATAGTCAGAACATCCTGACTTAATTCCTCAAAATTGATGATTTCCTGTGTCAGAGGTACATTTCCCTCTTCAATTTTGCTCATCTGAAGGATATCGTTAATCAGAGACAATAGATAGTCTGCAGCCACCTGCATTTTTCTGAAATTTTCCAGGACCAATTCCTGTCATCAAAATGTTTCTCAGCAATCTTCAGCAATCCGATAATTCCATTCAGCGGGGTTCTCATATCATGAGACATCCTGGAGAGAAAATCAAACTTGCTTTTATTTGCTTTCTTTTCACTTTCCAGGGCAATTGATTTGTGCATGAAGTCATTTTTATCCAGCATGAGATTCCAATGTTCAATGGTTCCGTCTTCCTTTATTACTTTTTGCCCACGATCTTCGATATACTTGTATGTCCCGTCCTTACAGCGTATCCGGTAAATAGTAGCATAATGATCGGAATGAGTATATTGATTTAATGCATCTGCAAGTCCGACCTTCATGTCATCTGGATGAACAAGGCCGATAATACTACCGCCAGAAGCGTCCAACAGTTCCTTTGGTGTTGCGTAACCGAGCATATTTGCAAATTGTTCTGAAACATATTTGAAAGAGTATTCCGGGTCATCATTACTGATTTTGACGCCGCCAGGGATGGATACGGTAAACAACTCCAACTGACTTTGCAGTTTCTTTGTCAATTCCTCGATCATAGCCGTATGCTTTTTCTCTTCTGCCAGAAGCTTCGCATACTCTCTGTTTGATTTTTCCAGTGCCCGCTCTTTTTCCTCTAAGCGGTAATGTTCTGTACGGTCAAGAACATAATTAACTGCAATGACATCTCCAGTTTTCTCTTCACGGTACAGGGCCATGTGATCTTCTGCAAGCATGGGCTCAAAAGTAGCAGTCCTGGTCCAGTATCGGAACGATATATGCCGTTCACCATTTTCAAACCGATTTAATAATCGTTCTCTGTCAAACTCGTGCAGAAAATCTTTAAGACCTTCTTCAGGTATGGTCAATGCCCATGCAGCCACCAGACTCTGTAAGCTTGAATTCTCCGGCAAACCTAATTGTTCATTCAGATTATATTTTTTTCCATTAACTACCTGATACATGGAACCACGTACGATATTCTTTGTGAGATTGATCACGCAGTACCCATCCGCAATAGCAAATACCGACTCTTCCAAAAAACGATTATTAATAATGTCCTGACTCATTCAACTTCTCCTCGTCAATCTTCTAGTAAGGATTATATCCTTATTTTTGTGTATTCGTCAATAAAAAAGAAAGCCAAGGGGACAGGGAAAGTGGCTTTTTAGGTGTCCCCTTGGCTTCTGGCATTCCCCTTTCTTTTCTTTGGTCGGTATGGCTTCTGACGTTTTTCCATCGGGAGCAGTTCATAATTGCAGGAAATCGTGCCGCCATCCTTCTTATAAATGATCAGCTTACCCGGCTCACACATCCCGATGTGGTCAATCTGCCCGGTAAAAATTTCGTCCGTCATCTGAGCAACGCCCAGGGCTTCTGCCAGAATGCTGTTCAGGTGGTCATGCGTGATCTGTTCGGATGCACAGGAACCGCCGTTTCCGATGCCCCTGCATTTCCAAAAGGTCACCATCCCAGCCCTGGCTACCTTTCTTGTCTGCTTGTTATAATTCATTCCGCAAAGCTCGCACCGGATTCTGCCTGTCATGCAGGAAGCCCCTTTTGTCTTTGCCGGGGAAGCGGTGCGGTTTGCAGCGTGTCTGGCTTTTCGTTCCGGTGTCCATGATGCTTTCTGTGCCGTATGCTCCCAGTGCTGGATGACCTCTGTGCCGTCATGCAGGCAAAAGAGTAATTCGTGTACTCCCTGCACTGTGATGGATTCCACTTTGTCAAAAAAGATATCCTCATCAAATTCAGAAACGCCCAACACTTTTGCACTGGCTTCCATGAGCTTTGCTTCTGGAATATTCTTGGAACCACACCGTCTGTACTTCTCTGCTTTCTTTCCTGTGCAAACCCAGGTCGGACGCTTTTTCCCGATCGCACTGGTATTCCAAAGCTGTCTGGTGTAGTGCCGTCCGCAGCAGCCACAGATCACCTTCATCGTGAAAGGGTACTTCCTGCCTGTGTGATTATAAGGAAACCGTCCCATCTCTTTGTTTTGGGCGAGTTTCTTCTGCACCTGTTCAAAGGTATCCATGTCAATGATTGCCTCGTGGGTATCCTGTACAAAATACTGTGGAAGTTCCCCTGTGTTCATCACTTTCTTTTTGGAAATCGGGTCCTGGATGAAGGTCTTCTGAAGAAGGGTATTCCCTGTGTAAGTGATGTTTCGCAGGATATTGCCGATTGCACTTACGGAGATTAGTTTTCCATTGATGGATGTGATTCCTTCTCCAGCCAGTTCCTTTGCTGTTTTCATATGGGAACCACCTGCAAGGAAATTTGCAAAAATCCGTTTGACCGCCTCAGCTTCCTCCGGAATCACAGTCAGCTTTCCATCTACCCAGTGATAGCCGAGGGTTCTGCGTCTTGTATTTCCGATTCCATTCTGGAAGGCTTTATGAATTGCCCACTTTATATTTTCGCTGATAGATTCGCTTTCTGCCTGTGCCACCGATGCTATCAATGTCAGCATCAGTTCCCCTTCCTCTGTCAGGGAATCAATGTTCTGTTCCTCAAACCGCACAGAAACACCAAGCTGCTTTAAATATCGGACTATCCTAAGTAAATCCAGAGTATTTCTTGCGAACCGGCTGACTGATTTCACAAGAATCAAATCAATTTTTCCGGCTTTGCAATCACTTATAAGCCTGACAAAGCCTTCTCTTCTTTTTATATCGGTTCCTGAGATTCCGTTGTCCTTATAAATTTCTGCCAGCTCCCATTCTGCCTTTTCATGTATCTGCCTCCGGTAAAATTCTTCCTGTGCCTGCAAAGAATGCTGTGTTTCTTTTGTCTCTTCAGAAACCCTCACATACGCTGCGACCCTCAGCTTTTTGTTATTTTCCATGCCTGGATTCTCTTCTTTTCAGTTCTTCTTGCACTCTCTGAAACATCTCTGTATCAATGATTGCTTCATGATTCCCAACAATATAATATTGAGGAACTGCGCCCTCGTTTTTACGCATTTCACGGTCAAGAAAGTCTCTGGAATACCGTTTCTGAAGCAATGCATCACCCCTGTATTTTTCATTTTGCAAAATATTTTTTACTGTTCGCCCATTCCAGATTTGCAACCCATAGGGTGTGGAAATTCCTCTTTTTGTCAGTTCGGCAGCAATTCTATAAAAAGAATATCCATCCAAAAACATCCGGTAAATCATCTGCACAGTCTCTGCCTGTTCCAGGTTCACCTGCAGCTCTCCGTTCGCACCACGATCATATCCAAGGAAATGTCGAAACGGCACAAACACTTTTCCGTTTTGAAAAGCCTTACGCATTCCCCAGCGTGTATTTTCGGAAATGCTGCGGCTTTCTTCTTGTGCCAGAGAACTCATGATCGTTATCAGAAGTTCTCCTTTTGTGTCAAAGGTCCAGATGTTTTCCTTTTCAAAATAACACTCGACTCCATGCTCTTTCAGCTGACGAATCGCAGTCAGACTATCTACTGTATTTCTCGCAAAACGGCTGACTGATTTCGTTATGATCAGGTCGATATTGCCTGCAACAGCATCATCGATCATTCTTTGAAATTCCACCCGTTTTCGTGTAGAGGTGCCCGTTACGCCTTCCTCCGCATACATCCCGGCAAAGCTCCAGTCTGCCTGTTTTTTTATGTAATCTGTATAATACTGAACCTGTGCTTCATAGCTTGTCTGCTGGCTTTCTTTATTGGTACTTACTCTGGCATACGCCGCCACACGGCGCTTATTCTTCTCCTGCCCATTTTCTGAATTACGATCCTCCCGCGCCGGAATCACTATCACTTTTTTCTCTTTTTTTGTTTTCTCTGTCATAATACGTTCCTTCCTTCTTCTGTGAAATCTCTTGCAAATATAGCATAACAAAATAAGAAAAATCTGACGAGAAAATAATAGCGAAACAAAGGTTGCCATGGTACTGGTTGCCGCTGTAGCGCTGGGATCAAGTACGTATGCTTGGTTTGTAACGAATACGAAGGTTACAGCAGGTAAGGCAGAAATGACTGCAACTGCTGCAAACACACTGCTCATTTCTGCAGCAGGTCAGAATGAGTGGGCAACATCTTATGATTTTACCGACACTAACACAACGTTTGCACCAGTATCTACTGTTGGTACTGATGATGGAACAGAGTTTAACTTCTTCAAACAGAAAAATTGGGCAAAAGATTCTGGACAGAGTAATGCAATCACCGTTAATAAAGTATCTGAACTTACCGATGATGAAAAAGCAGATGGTACAACTCCACTTTATTACAAAAAATCCTTTGACATCAAGGCATCACAGGCTTGTAAACTTTATCTTGATACTGAGACTGCATTTACAGCAACAGCAGGTAGTATGAATAAGACACTTCGTCTCGCACTTGTAGTAAAAGACTCTACTGGTGCTTATAAGAAGACAGTGATTTATCAGGTAGACAAAGAAGCAAATGCTACAAATGGTAATAGCTATAATACTACTCTTGCTAGTACCGGAAGTAATGGTATTGCAAAAGCTGTTTCAGCTGTAGGTACAGATGATGCAGTAACTTCTGCAGCACTTGCAGTTAAAGTTCCAACAGATAAAGATATCGTTAGTCAGGGGCTTCTTGCAACACCAGATGCAACTAATGGACTGAATCCTACGGTTGGCGCAGGTGTGGATACTCTTTATGAGTTCACGGGTGCTAACGATGTATGCCAAATTACTGCTTATATTTGGATGGAAGGTTGTGATTACGACTGTACAAACAATACTGTTAACGAAATTACAGCAACTGCAAATAAAGTAAGTGCTAATCTTGGTTTCTGTGCAGGACTTTAATTCTATAACAAGAGGTTATATTGAAAACTCCCTAGATGGTTGTGGCATCTGGGGAGTTTTTTGAAAAGCCCAAAGAATCCAAGGGGACAGGGAAAGTGACTTTTTAGGTGTCCCCTTGGCTTTCACAGTCCGCATCAGTTCCTTCCATCCAGATGTAAACTCGCATGGTTGTGTTTCCATCATAATCTACGCTAGATGCAATTTTCTGTGCATTTCCGGTTCGCAGTATATAACTGAATCCATCTTTTGTAGCTGCATAATTGTACGTTTTTCCATCTGCAGAATCCGTCCATGTACGTAGACTAGGTGTGGTTTTACTTCATTCATAAAATATATTCGTATAAAAAAATGTCTCCCCTGGGGGGCACATCGTTGAGAGGTGCGGGGAGTCCTGTTAATATTATTATATGTATAACAGATAAAAAAACAATGTGCAAAATAGCTAAAATTCATCTTAAGCTCTGACAATGCAAGCTAGCATACAGCTATATGCTCCGAAAGTCTTATGAAAGCAAGTTGCCAAATCGTTAAAAGGTTGTTTGGTTTGGGTTATACCTCTTAAAAGTATCAATGTTCAGTAAAAAATGTTGCCATGGTATGCGTAGTTGCTATCGCGCTGGGATTAAGTACGTATGCGTGGTTTGCAAGCAACAATAGTGCAAAAGCTGAAAAAATGAATGTAACTGCAACAGCAGATGTTAAGTTCTTGGAAATCCAGAATGCCAAAGGGACAATGAAAAAACTACTTTTCCTGTCCCCTTGGCTTCAAGAAAAGATCATGGAAAGAAATTAAATATCTCTCCATGACCCTTGCTACTTGGGGAATATTCAAAGTTCCCAGATGCCACAACCATCTAGGAACCTGAGGTTAATTACATTTCGTTAATATTTTACTGAGCTGCACCAACGCAGAAGCCGAGTGTTGTTGTAACTTTTTGCTGGGTGATATTCTTTACAACAGAACTGTTACAATCAGCATCGCAACCTTCCATCCAAATATATACATCAATAGTTACAGTATCATCTGGCTTTGTGAACTGGTAGAGAACATCGGCATCATTAAATTCTGTTGCCATTGCATTATTAGTAGGTGTTGTTGCAAGATTTGGTGTTGTATTTGTTGTACCAGTATGTAAATATTTAGTAACACCATTAGTTGTGTCGATATTTTTACCGACAATATCTGCAGATGTGCTTGCTCCAGAAATGGCCTTTTTAACACCATCCGCACCAAGAGTAAGTAAAGTTGTATTATAGCTATCGGTTAAATTGTCTTTATCAACCTGATAGATATAAGCACCATTGTAAGTAGCAATGCCGTTACCCTTAACAACAAGAGCTACACGAAGCGTAGTAGCAGTGTCGTTGGCAGTTGCCTGTTCTGTTTTTGCTGCGATATCAAAAACAGTCTCCTTATCAAGATACAGATTAGATTTCTGACTTGCTTTTAAAGTGACAGTATCTTTATAGTATTCTGTTCCGGCAGTGGCATCAACAAATTCACTAGCGTTGTAAGTACCGTCTGTATCCGTTTTCCATGCATTGTCTTTAAAAAATTTAAGATCAGCATATGTATCAGAACCGATAGTTGATACTGGTGCAAAGTCTTTTGAATCATAATCTGCTAATGTTGCAACAGTGCCCCATTTAGCATTTGTTTCTCCATCACCATGGGTAATTAAAAGGTTATTTGCTGCTTTTGCGGTTACATCAACGTTTTCAGCTGTAACCTTAGTATTGTTCACAAACCAAGCATACGTACTTGATCCCAGCGCTACAGCGGCAACCAATACCATGGCAATCGCTGCACCCAGCTGTTTTTTAAGTGTTTTCACACTTTTTGTTTCTGTCATATTTTTCCTCCCATTTGCGTTCTTTTGGCGGTTGAAAAATGGGGCGGTGGGAAGTGATATTCGGTTCTCTTGCCATCAGTTCATGCTCTCACCGGGCCCGGTTAAAAGAGTTTCTCCTCAAACCGTTTCCGGTGAGGATATCAACTCATAGCAGGCCTTGGAATAGGACTTCCGATTCCGTTTCCTTTCCCTCAATTGCCAAAAGATTTGCTCCTTTGTAAAAAAGGTTATTTCTTTTTTATATAAACAGTGGTTGTGGCACTGCTCATACCATTCATATGTACCTGGCTTCTCAGGTACTTTTTGGTTATTTATTTCGCCTGGTGTCCCAGGTGATCTCTCTGTCTGAATAGTAGCTGTCATTTGGTGCTTCATTTCCTGACGCATTGATGGGCTTGTCGCCTGTCAGGGTATCCTTGATATCTGTGATGAACTTCCATACAAGGCTTGTCTCATCGTCATAGTCAGCATCAATATGCATGCTGAACTGGACGCTTCCTCCGATGATGGAATCCACACATTCGGGATCGTCTCCCTCCATCCAGATTGCAATGGTATAGCGGTCTACGTTTCCCACAAGGAAATCGGGCTCTTCATATGTACAAACCAAATCTTCGGACTCAAAGCTGGTGCAGCCGCTTTCGTCGCCTCCGTCTGCTCCCGGCTCCGCATATACCACGCGGGTTCCGTTCCGCCAGACTGCCACTCGAACCGCATCCTCCGCGCCCTTGGCACAGGAGTCCAAAGTGATCCTTGCCTTGTAGCCAAGATCCTCCTTGCCTGCGTTTCGCACGTAATAGGTGTACGCCATGTAGTTCTTGCCGTTATGGTCTCCCTCTTCTTCATCCAGATTGTCTGGAAGATCCTCGATGGAAATATTGGTGGCATCCTGCACCGCACTTGCGGTAAGCCTTGCCGTTGCGTCCTTGAAATCTCCGGTCTCGGAAATACTGATTCCCTTTCGGTACAGCTCCAGACGGTTCAGGTTGATGGTGAAGTTACCCATTTTCTCCTGCATAAATGCGGTGATAAACAAAATTGCTACCAGAAGAAGCAGTCCCATCAGCAAAAGCTGCATTCTATCTAATTGCAGAAGTGCTGCTCCGATCTTACGGCGCTTACGGTGGGGAATGTACATGCTGACAACGTCCTCAGGGTCTGCTCCCTCGCCGTATTTGCTCATCAGCTCTTCCAGCTCTTCGATTCGGATAATCTGATCTGTCTTTCTCTTTCTGCCAAAGCGCTTCCTGGGCTTTTTCTCTTCCTGGTTTTCTGAAATATCGGCAGGGATTTCCTCCTGCCTGTTCTTCCTTCTCTTCATACTCTTACAGTCTGTATCTCTTCTTCACATAGGCTACATAGTTCTGCATAGCGGCCTTCTCCTCAGGGTCTGCAAAACGCAGCTGGATACCGGCTACATAGCGGAAGCTTCCGCCCTTGGGTACCTCTCTCATCCAGCAGATCACGCCAGCCACCTCGTGCTCCGGAACTCCTGCGGCGGCAGTTCCGATTCTGGGAAGGGTGAAAATGCAAGTCTCCCCTACATCAAACCAGCGGTTCATATAAATTGCAAGACCGCCGTTGGAAATATCCATAGTCTCGCCCAGCTCCTGATCGATCTCTCCGTCTGAATTCAGTGCCCAGGTATCCTGCATGTATTTCACCGGCAGAGCCACCTTCATACGTACATCCACACGCTTGATAAACTGTCTGTGTTCTGTTACACGACGTACCTTCCAGAAACGGCGGATTCCAACCTTCACGGTATCGTCTACATATCCGGCAATAATGCCCGCTTCCTCTCCGTCGCCGTACTCAAACAACAGCTTCTGATTCTCGTCAGGCTCCAATGCTTTTCCCCCAACCATAGGGATGGATACCAGAAAAGCAGATTCGTCTAATGATTTATTAAAAGTACATATCATATTGAATTTCGGTTCCTGACCGATGGGAACATCAAATGCCATTCGAAGCTTCGTTCCCGGATTGATCTTTAGTACTCCTGCCATGCTTCACCTCGTCTCCGCGTTTCATCCTGCAAAGGCGTTCTTTCTATATCGCTACTTATTTATCCCATATTATAACAAATATCATAATTTCCGTCTACATTATTTTACCAAATTATTTTCAGAATATTTCCAAAAAGCACTGAAATTTCACGAAGTTTCCTCTCCCTTTTGCACACTTCTCCTCTCCCCGCATTTTTCATCCACGGTCAAGGTTCCTTTGGTGATGCAGCGGGTTTTGTCTACGGTGATGGAAAGACTGGTGTCCACAATGGTGATGTACTGATCCAGCAGATTTTTTTCGTAGAGTTTTAGCTGCCGGGCGGCTTTTTCTTCGGCCTGTTCTTTGGTGTATACAGCCTTTTCAATCTGGTAGGGCGTGCGGGTGATTTTTCCCAGGGAAATAGGGAGGGCAAAATTTTCGGTGACCTGCCAGGGGATTTCTTCCACGGAAGTGATATGCTGCTCCCGGGACGCGCTGCCCGCGCCCAGAATCCAGTTTCCTATGTGAAAATACCAGCTGTTTTTCGGCTTGCCGTCTGCGATTTTTTTCTGATAGGAAAGGGAAAATTCCTGGTAGTATGGGATCTGATGGCGGACATAGATGTCTGCGTCTGCGGAAACGTACTCGGTGCGCACCACCTCCTGGCTGTCGTTTAAAATCTCTACAATTCCGGATATGAGAAGGTCGCCTTTCTGACAGGTGTCTCCGGTTTTCATTTTGGGGACGCCGCTTCTTGTGGTCATGCTTACGATTTCGCCGTCAAAATCTGCGATCAGATCACAGGGCACCGCCTCTTCCTGAAGGGTTTCTTCCAATACCTCCTCCTGAATGGTAAGAAGCAGCCGGGTTCCCTGCACCCTGGCAGAAACAAAGGTAATATCCGGGTAATTTTTCCGAAGGAGGGCTGCGATTTCGGAGCAGTTTACGTTCTTTTTGCTGATTCCATGGATCACGCCCTGCTGGTCCAGAAATTCCAGTAGCTGGGGTGTGGAATTTTTCACGTTTCCGTCAATGTGAATGTTCCAAATGCGGCCGGAAAGCCAGAAAAGCAGAAGGGCGCACAGCAGGATGCCTGTAAGAAAGCATTTCCTGCGCCAGCTTCTGTACAGGAAAAAGGGCAGGCCTCTTTTTTCCAGAATGTGGATGCGGACATGGGTTTTGCTATGTATGGGCGCCAGCTTTTTGAAATCTGCTATGGAAATGCGGGCGGTGAGTTTCTTCTCTTCTGGGAGACGGACATTTTCCAGAAGGAGGCCTCTGGCGCGGCACAGGTTTAGGAAACGCTCTATCTGCTCCCCGGATACGGAAATTTTCACAGAGCCGCGGACGAATTTTTCGGGACTTTCCATGCTTCCAGGCTCCTTTCTTATTTTGGACGTTCCATTCTTTCTCATCCACGCTCCAGCAAAACACAGGAAATGAATCCTTTTATTTCCATTTCCATGGGGCTGTAGCTGGCGATCTCCAGATTTTCCCCCTGGAGGATCACTTTCCCTTTGCAGGTCAGGATGATCAGCTTTTCGCCGGAATAAAAAAGGATGCTTTTATAGTTTTCGATCACAGCCCTGGATGGACCTGTGAGGGTGATGATGGGGTCCTTGCAGGCAAGATCGCCGGGAACCTGCATGGCGGTCAGGATGTTTTCCCGGAAAGTGTAGGGACTTCGGGATGAATCCCCCTCTTTCTCAGGATTTTTGCGCACTCTTTTTCCAGACATAAAAAAATCCTCCCGGCCTTTATAACTAGCTTATGCGGGAGGATTTTTTTTATGCCGAAGCAGCCCCGTCAGGTATCCGCACAGAAACAAACACCTGGCGTTTGACCTAAATTTTTTTCAGACGCTGCTATTGTTTTTGACAATCATAATCTTTTTTACCGGAAAAGTACCAGGGAAAACCAGAGTATGGTGTTTCCGCCAAGATTGTATTCCATGGAATGTTTCTCTACCAGCTCGTTGGCGACTACGCCGTGGCTTTCCAGGCAGGGGTGCATTCTTTCCGGGAAACGGCAGGGCTTGCCGTCTAAGTAAGCGCAGTGTTCGCACAGGTCGCAGGATTCTGTGGAAAGGGTGAAAGTCTCAAAGCCCTCACCCTGAAGGAATTTCGCCACCTCACAGGTCAGTTCCTCGTGTGCGTCCCGGGTGGACAGCATTTCTTCCATGTTCATAAGGTCGGAAACCTCTGCCACGCTGGAAAAAAAGATGCCGCTTTTGTAGCTGTGGATCCGGGCGGCGCATTCCTCAAGGGTGCCTACCGCAGGGGGACAGGCCCAGGTGGTGCCGTAGCGCTCGCACTCCTGTTTGCAGATGGTACGCACCCGCTCCCGCACTTGGATTTCAGCAGCATCCAGCACGCGGTATTCGTAAATGGGATACTGGGATATAAATTCTTCAAAACGATTTGTGTCTAACATGTTGTTCCTCTTTGTATTTAATCAGCCAGCTCCTGCTCTGCAAACAAACTGGATACGGCAGCCTGGTAGTCGGACAGATGCTGGGATTTCTTGATTTTCTTTGCGTATTTCTCGTAGTTTGTGAAGCTGACTGCCATGTAGCTCCAGAGCTCTTTCATGCGGAAAAGCACGTTTCGCTCGCCAGATAAAAGCTCTTTGTATTCTTCCAGCAGACAGTCGTGGAACTGGCAGAGCACTGCTTTGCCCGGCTGTACGCCATCCCGAATCTCGCTTACCAGACCTGGATTTGTGATCAGGCCTCTGCCGTACATAAAACAGTCTGTGTCCGGGAAGCGCTGGGTAATGCGCTTATAATCTGCTGTGGAAAACAGGTTGCCATTGTAGCACAGGGGCATTTTCAGCCGGCTGACTGCCTTTTCGTAAGCACCAAGACGGGGGACGCCCCGGTACATATCTGTCTGGATTCTGGGGTGGATGATCAGCTCGTGGATGGGATATTTCTCGTAGATGGCAAGAAGGTAATCCCAGTCCTCCTCGTAATGGGTGCCGATCCTGGTCTTGATGGAAATCTTCATGTCCAGTTTGCTAAAGATCTCGTCCAGAAAGGCGTCTAATTTCTGGGGCTCTGCCAGAAATCCGGCACCTTTGCCTTTGGCGGTTACAGTGCCGGAGGGACAGCCAAGGTTTAAGTTCACTTCCTGGTGTCCGTAGTCCTCCTTCAAAAGCTGGGCTGTGCGGATGAAGTCCTCTGCATTGCAGGTCAGGATCTGGGGAACCACGTACATCCCCTCGTTCCGTTCCGGCGACACCTCGCAGATTTCCTGGAAGCTTAAGTTCTTCTTGGGTTTGGCGGAAATAAACGGGGTGAAGTATTTGTCCATAGGATGATAAAACCTGTGGTAGGCACGTCGGTATACAAAATTGGTCACTCCCTCCATGGGAGCCATGTAATCTTTCATTTAAGTCCTCGCATGTATTAATTTCTGAAATTTGTAGGGCACAAAAGCCACTGGGAACGAAATTTTCATAAAACCAATTATACACGTTTCTATCTTTTTAGACAATGGCTGATTCCTCAATATCAGCGGATTTTGTTCTCCTTTTTCCATTCCCGGTATTCTTCCAGTCTTCGCACGTATGCATCAAATTCCGGAACTGTGAAATCCAGTTCCTTATACCGCACGGAATAAATAATTCCTTTGCTGATCAACTGAGCCCTTGAGGTAGAAATAGAGTTTACCGTCTTGTTCATTATTTTTGCCACACTGGAAATCGTACAGGGAAGTTCCCCACAGGCTGTCATTGCAAAAATAAATTTCTTATCAGCCTCAGAGCACCGCTCATACCTGACTTTAAAAAAACCATTATCCAGCGTTTTCAAAAACTCCTCTACATTTTTTTCCACGCATTTTCCGTCAATTACGTCTGTGCTGGTATTTTGGTAAACGATCTGGCATAGCTGCTGGATAAAAAACGGATACCCTTTGGTAAGCCTGATAATCTTTGTTACTGCGTCATCTGTATAACGAACATGCATCTTCTCCGCCGGCTTCTCAATTGCCTCTCTCGCCTGTGTTTCTTCCAATGAGCCAATTTCTTTGTAAACAAATAATCTCTCCGAATAGGATTTCTCCTCGGAAAGCATGGAATAGATCTTCGGAAGTCCTGCTCCCACGATCATTACCGGATAGCCCAGCTGATTGGCCCGGTGAAGCGCCGCAATCAGTGCGCCAAGCTCATTGGATTTCATATACTGAATTTCATCTATGAAAAAACAGATGGGTGTTTCCGCCTTGCCGGCGGCTTCCCCGATGGTACAAAAAACGTCCGTCAGGCTCTGGGTCAGATTAACGGTTGTATACAGTTCTCTTTCCTGCACAGAAAGGGAAAAGGTATTTTCACCAGGGTCGAAAGACACCACCAGAGCTTTAATAGCATCCAACGGTTTCTGGATCAAATGTTTAAATTTCTCAACTGTACTTATTTTCCTTAAAAAGGCCTGGGAACAGCTTGCAATCTGAGAAATAAAGTCATTCCGCTCTTCTACCTCTATATGTCTGCAGAAAATCCCTTTTTCTTCCGCAATGGTCTGTAGCCTGTTGATCAGAACAGTTTTCCCCACACCGCGAAGTCCGCTGAAAATCACGGATTGTGTGGGAATATTCAGCATCAGCCCATCAAATAAATTCTCAATATTTTTTATATCTTCGTCACGGCCAGCCAGATAAACAGGCATCAATCCTGCACCAGGTCTGTATGGATTTACTTTAAACATTTCAGCACCTCCAAGCATAATGATGTTAGGGGCAAAAAATAATTCCCCCAGAGCTTTTTAACACGCTCTAAATTGCTCTATCACATATTATTCCATTAACCACCGTCTTCGTCAACACATTTCCGTGTAAAAGTATAAAAAAGTATGGTATATCTCAAATATAACCAGATAAGCATCATCTATTCCACCACAGACCTTAAAGTGCTATATTTTTCACAAATACATATGTCTTTCCCAGAAAATACAGTTTCCTGGCAAATTTCTCTTGCCACCTATACTTTGCCGTGCTAAAATGCAAAAGAACCTTTTCCTGTAATTGGAAGGGAAGGTTATTTTGACAGAAAGAAGGCATACAAAAAGATGAAATTTTCCAAGCGACTGGATTTATTTGGAGATGAAATTTTCGCTGCGCTGAATGAGAGGCGGCTTGAGCTTGAGAAACAGGGAAAGAAAATATACAACATGAGCGTGGGAACCCCGGATTTTCACACACCGGACCACATTAAGAAAGCACTTATGGACGCAGCTGCGGACGACCAGAACTGGCGTTACAGCCTCCGTGACCTGCCAGAACTTCTGGACGCGGTCTGTGCTTATTACAAGAAGCGTTTCCAGGTGGACATTACACCGGATATGGTAATGTCTGTTTACGGAAGCCAGGAAGGTATGGGACATCTGGGCATGACCCTGTGTGATGAGGGAGATGTGGTGCTTCTTCCGGATCCCTGCTATCCGGTTTTTGCAGCGGGAAGCAAGCTGGGCGGCGCAGTGCCTTACTACTATCCGCTGGTTGCAGAGCATGATTTCCTGCCTTATGTAAAAGATATCCCGGAGGACGTAGCAAAAAAAGCACGCTACATGGTAGTTTCCCTTCCGGCGAATCCGGTAGGAAGCATTGCTACTCCCGGACTTTATGAAGAAATTATTGCATTTGCAAAAAAATATGACATTCTGATCATCCATGACAACGCATACAGCGACATTATTTTCGACGGCGTAAAAGGCGGAAGCTTCCTTGCCACTCCTGGAGCCAAGGAAGTGGGTGTTGAATTTTTCAGCCTTTCCAAATCTTTCAACGTAACCGGTGCCAGAATCAGCTTTCTCATCGGACAGCCGGAAGTGATCGCTGCCCTTAAGAAGCTGCGCAGCCAGATTGATTTCGGTATGTTCCTGCCCATCCAGAAAGCTGCCATTGCCGCACTGGAAGGACCTCTTGACAGCGTGAAGGAACAGTGCATCCAGTACCAGGCACGCCGCGATGCACTTTGTGACGGACTTGCCTCCATCGGCTGGGAAAAACCAAACGGCAAGGGAACCATGTTCGTATGGGCCCGCATCCCAGGCGGCCGCACAGACAGCATGGCATTCTGCATGGAACTGATGGAAAAAGCCGGCGTCATCGTCACCCCAGGCGCAAGCTTCGGACCTCACGGGGAAGGATATGTGCGCTTCGCACTGGTACTTCCGCCTGAGAAAATCAAAGAGGCGGTTGAGGCAATCCGTACAAGCGGAATTTAATGCATAAAAAAACGCCTAAAACAGCCAGCGGGAAGGGAGTTTTCCATTACAGATTTGAACCTCGAAACCAGGCTCACAATCCACAAGGCAGAAAATTTTCTGACTCATATTTGGTTTGTGCATTCAAACATAAGTACCAAAATCCAAAATAACTCAAGAAAAGAAAGGGCTTTTATAACTCATTCAAGTTATAAAAAGCCCTTTCTTGTTTCCAGAGCATGTTTGCAAAAGGCCTTCTGCAAGATGTACGTTACAATTTGCGGAAAGATTTTGGAGACACACTCTAAATTATTTGTGGTAGGGTTCGTGGTTCATGATGCGGTAGCCGCGGTAGATCTGCTCCAGGAGGATCATCTGCATCAGCTGATGGGGGAAGGTCATTCTGGAGAAGCTAAGCTTGTAGTCGGCGCGCTTTAACACTGCATCGGAAAGGCCCAGGGAGCCGCCGATCACAAAGACGATGCTGCTTTTTCCCTGTACCCCTAATCTGGCGATCAGATCGGAAAGTTCTACGGAATCCAGCATTTTGCCGTCTATGGCAAGGGCGATCACATAGTCCTGCTCCCGGATGTGGGAAAGAAGACGGTTGCCTTCTGTCTCCTTGATCTGACGGTTCAGGGCATCGGAGGCCTTGTCCGGGGTTTTCTCGTCCGGCACCTGGATGAAGTTCAGCTTGCAGTAGCGGCTAAGGCGCTTGGCGTACTCGGCGATCCCGTCATTTAAATATTTTTCTTTTATTTTTCCAACTGTGAGAATACGAATTTCCATAGCAGATTACATTTCAAAATCCATTGCCACGCGGTCGCAGGTGTTTGGTCTTACGTAGGTGTCGGCAACTTTTACGTGATTTGGGTTTACAGCGTAGGCAGCAAGTGCCTCGGCGCTCTCAAGCTCTGTGATCAGGCACAGGTCACGGGAGCTGGATGTCAGGGGATCGGTGACTACCTTTGCGCTGATCAGGCCTGGAACTACGCCTACAAGACCTTCTAAATGCTCTTTGATCTGTGCTTTTAATTCCGGCTTCTTCTCCTCCGGAATCTCCTCTTTAAATGACCACATTACCATATGTTTTACCATGTTTCTCTTCTCCTTTACTATTAGATTTTACCCGTTTCCATTACAAATGTTCTTCCACATAGGTCTGGAATTCTTCCATGGACATCAGGACTTTACGGGGCTTGGTGCCTTCTTCGGGGCCTACGACTCCGGCGTCGCAGAGCTGGTCCATGATCCTTGCGGCACGGTTGAAGCCGATCTTGTACATTCTCTGCAGCATTCCGATGGACGCTTTCTCCTTCTCGATAATGAATTTGCCGGCCTGCTCGAAATAAACGTCACGTTCCTCCCCGCCGGAGCTTCCTCCTGCTGTGAGAACCGCATTGTTCATCTGCTGCTCGATCTTGCTGTCATAGTCAGTCCTTGGGTTCTTGTCTGCTAAGAAGTTCACAATATCACTGACTTCATCATCCGAGACAAAAGCTCCCTGCAGTCTGGCAGGCTTCTGATAGCCCTGCGGATAAAACAGCATATCTCCTTTACCAAGCAGTTTCTCCGCACCGTTCATATCCAGAATAGTTCTGGAGTCCACGCCGGAAGTAACCGCAAATGCAATACGGGACGGCATGTTCGCCTTGATCAGACCTGTGATGACATTGACAGAGGGTCTCTGGGTTGCGATAACCAGATGAATGCCTGCTGCACGGGCCAGCTGTGCCAGACGGCAGATGGCATCCTCCACATCTCCAGGTGCCACCATCATCAGGTCGGCAAGCTCGTCTACGATAATGACGATCTGACACATTTTCTCCGGGCGCTGTTCGCCCTCCGGGAAGGTCATCTTGTCCAGCTTGCGGTTGAACTCCTCCAGATTACGCACGCCATACTCTGCAAAGGTATTGTAACGGTTGCTCATCTCATTTACCGCCCAGTTCAGAGCACCAGCTGCCTTCTTCGGATCTGTGACAACCGGAATAAACAGATGGGGAATTCCATTGTAGACACTAAGCTCCACCACCTTGGGGTCGATCATGATCAGCTTCACCTCATCCGGTTTGGCTTTATATAAAATACTGATGATCAGCGTATTGATACATACGGATTTACCGGAACCAGTGGAACCAGCGATCAGAAGGTGAGGCATTTTCGCGATATCCGCAACCACAGTCTTGCCCTCAATGTCCTTGCCAGCTGCAAAAGCAAGCTTGGATTTGGCATTCTGGAACTCCGGTGACTGGATCAGATCGCGGAGCATCACGGCACTGTGCTCCTTATTGGGAACCTCGATTCCAACGGCCGCCTTGCCTGGAATAGGTGCCTCAATACGAATGTCCGGCGCTGCAAGATTCAGCTTGATATCATCAGCAAGGCCTACGATCTTGCTGACCTTCACGCCCATTTCCGGCTGAAGCTCATAACGGGTGACGGTAGGTCCGCAGCTTACATTGGTTACCTTGGCATTGACGCCGAAGTTGTATAAAATCTCCTGAAGTTTCTGCGCTGTCTTCCTTAAGTGAGCATCGGAATCTCCCTGGGATTTGCCGTTGCCCCTCTTCAGAAGGTTCACAGACGGGTACTGATATTCCCGCTTCACGGCTGCTTCCTGGGTGCTGATCTCGTGCTGGATATTGACGATTCCGCTCTCAATCTCCTGCCTGGAGGATTTGGGATTCTTGGCAGGCTGGCGGGATGCTCTCTCCTCTCCTGCAGGGGCGACACCATGAGAACCATCAGCTGTGCCAGACGAACCAGAAGTACTGGCAGCTCTTCCAGAGCCATGAGAACCTGAAACATCAGCTCCCGTGCCGGAACCGCCGGCACTTGTTGCCTGCATGGTTCTGGCAGTTGCCATGGCTTCCTTGAAATCTACGCCAGCGTAGCTGTCCTCATCTTCTGCATCCTGCACTGGATTCACTGCCTGAGGCTGCATTTCTTCTCCAAAATGCGCCAACTGCTGCTGCTCTTCCATCACAGTCTCTGGCAAAACTTCTTCCGTATCCACAGTCTCTGATCTGTGAATGGCAAAATCCAGTCCTGTATCCTCCGGAAGGGAAACCTGGTCATCCATTCCATCCCCGTAAGCCTCCATATCACTGAACAGATCCGTTCCCACAAGAAATCCAGTGGTCTCTGCCTCTGCTCCTCTTCTTGCCTGGCGTCTCACCGGCTGGCTGGCTTCTGTCAAACTGTCTCTGTTTTTCTGCTTCTTTTTCCCAAAGATGGAAGAAGTTTTCTTCGAACCGTCTTCTGACTCCAATTCTTCCTCTTCCAAATCCAGATCCTCTTCCGCCAGCGCAGCCTCCAGCTCCTTCATTCTTCTCTCCCGGCGTTCCTGGGCTGCCATCTGGCGCTGCTGGGCCTTCACCTGACGTCTTAACTCCCGCTCCGGTGCTCCCTCCTGGTAACGCTCATGAGTTCCCTTCAGCATCTCCAGGAGCTTATCGTAAAGCTTATAGAGAAATCCCAGAAAAGAATGCTGGGTGATCAAAATCAGGCAGACTAAGATCACAAGCACAATGATCACATAGGCTCCTACCGTTCCAAATGCGGAAATGGTAGAAATGCAGATGGCTCCTCCAATGGCGCCTCCGCCCGTGTGATACTGGGAACTAACCTTGTAGTACTCTGCCAGAGTGGTGCTCTCTGCGTACCCCTCTGTCAACAGCTGGAACACGCCGCAGAGCACCAGAAACAGAACAGCTGCTGCCGCGGTCTTCTTATAGGCAAGCACATTACCCTTATTGGAAATCAGAAACACGGACACCCCAAACAAAACGAATGGAAATGCATAGGCCATCAGCCCCATCACTCCCATCAGTGCCCTGCTGATGCTTCCACCCACACTGCCTCCAAAGCCCAGGCAGCTTACCATCAGGATAATGGAAGCTGCGATCAGCACAAGAATCACGATCTCTGTCTGGAAACCGCTGGATATGGACTGCTTGGTATTTACATTTTTCCTGGTGGAAGGCCGTCCGGCGGTTTTCTTTTTGCCAGAGACATTCCCTTTAGCGGTTGATTTTTTCCTCGTATTAGATTTCTGCGTTTTTGACGCTGCCATTTAAAAGCTCTCCCTTCATCAGGCAAAATTACTGATCAGCGCTACCGCACCAGCCACAAAGCAATAGAATGCAAAATAGCGCAATTTCGTATGCTGCACGATCTGAAGCAGAAAGCGGATCATAAAATAGCCTACTACTCCTGCCGCAACCATGCCAAGAACATATGTAAATCCAAGTGAAACCGTCATCTTCGGTGTGGTAAACTGGCCAAGCTCCAGAATCAAGGAGCCAATTACAGCCGGAATACTGATCAGATAAGAATATTTCACCGCAAATTTCCTTCTGAAGCCGCACATCATACCGGCGCAGAGAGTCATACCGCATCTGGAAAGTCCTGGAAATACAGAGATTCCCTGGCAGATGCCGATCCACATGGCATGATCGTAGGTTGCCTCCTTCGGTGTCTTAATTCCGCCGATGTTGCTCAGATCGGTCACAAGAAGAAAAATTCCGGTGATCAGAATGCAGATGCCCGGAAGAAGCGGGGAAATGGCCGCCTTGGTCACCAGTCTTCTGCAGATGTAGCCAAGCATGGCTGTGGGAATAGATGATACCAGTATCAGCACCGTAAGCTTCCGATAAGTACCGGACACCAAACGGGCATACCCAAGCTGCTCTCCTGTCCTGCGGTTATGAAAATAGATGTTCAGATTGCCGATCACGTCCATAACCATTCCCAAAAGTTCCTCGCCGATCCTGCGGATATCCTCATGAAATGCGAAAAAAATCGCCGCAAGGGTTCCCACATGAAGAAGCACCTCAAAAAGCACTGCCGTATTCCTGGTAATTCCCATGGCATTCTCTATGGCTGCCAGATGTCCAAAACTGCTGACAGGGAGAAATTCCGTGATTCCCTGCACGATTCCCAATAAAATTGCCTGTAAAACTGACATAACACTCAATTCCTTTTCTATTGTTAAGATCCGGCAGGCAAAAGCCCACCAAGTATTCCCATTATATCACAAACCCGCAGAAGATACAACTTTTAATCGAACAGCTGTTTATGGGGAAATATGGAACTAAGCATTTCTGCGCATAAAAAATCCCCGTCTGAAATCCCATAATGGAAAATCAGACGGGGAAAACATACTCAAAGGAGTATTACTTATTTCGCATATTTGCTCTTAATGTACTCGTCGATACCTCGGGCACCTGCTTTACCTGCTCCCATTGCAAGGATAACAGTTGCAGCACCTGTAACAGCATCTCCGCCAGCGTATACGCCCTCTTTGGATGTCTTACCGAACTCTTCGTCAGCGATGATGCATTTTCTCTTGTTTACATCAAGGCCGATGGTTGTGGAGGAGATCAGCGGGTTCGGGCTTGTACCAAGGGACATGATCACAGTATCAACGTCGATGGTAAACTCAGAACCAGGAATCTCAACAGGACGTCTTCTTCCGGATGCATCCGGCTCGCCAAGCTCCATACGGATGCACTTGATTCCGGTTACCCAGTCTTTGTCATCGGTAAGGATCTCAACAGGGTTGCACAGAAGATCAAACTGTACGCCCTCTTCCTTAGCGTGATGTACTTCCTCTTTACGTGCAGGAAGCTCAGCCTCGGAACGACGATAGATGATATGTACCTCTGCGCCAAGACGAAGTGCAGTTCTTGCAGCGTCCATGGCAACGTTACCACCGCCTACAACTGCAACTTTCTTGCCGTGTGCGATCGGGGTATCATAATCCTCGCGGAATGCTTTCATCAGGTTGTTACGTGTCAGATACTCATTAGCGGAGAATACGCCGTTTGCCTGCTCCCCCGGGATTCCCATGAACATAGGAAGTCCGGCACCGGATCCGATAAATACAGCCTCGAAGCCCTCATCCTTAAGAAGCTCGTCGATAGTTACGGATTTACCGATGATAACGTTGGTCTCGATCTTAACACCGAGAGATTTTACGTTCTCTACCTCAGCAGCAACGACTTTGTCTTTCGGAAGACGGAACTCCGGAATACCGTAAACAAGAACGCCGCCTGCTTTGTGAAGAGCCTCGAAGATAGTTACATCATAGCCCATCTTTGCAAGGTCTCCGGCACAGGTAAGTCCGGAAGGACCGGAACCGATTACAGCTACCTTGTGTCCGTTCTTCTGTGCTGCAGGAACTGGCTTGATGCCGTTCTCTTTCGCCCAGTCAGCAACGAAACGCTCCAGCTTACCGATGGAAACAGCCTCGCCCTTCATACCGCGGATACATCTTCCCTCACACTGTGTCTCCTGAGGACATACACGTCCGCAGACAGCCGGAAGAGCACTGGACTCACCGATGATCTGGTATGCTTTCTCGAAGTTTCCTTCTTTTACTTCATGAACGAAGCCCGGGATATTGATGGAAACCGGACATCCTTCCATACATTTTGCTTTCTTACAGCCAAGGCAGCGGTTCGCTTCTTCCATTGCCTCTTCTTTATTATAACCAAGGCAAACCTCTTCAAAGTTCGTAGCACGTACCTTAGGAGCCTGCTCTCTGACTGGTACCTTCTTTAATACATCTGCCATTATTTGTCACCTCCACACTGTCCGCATCCGCCGTGATGGGTATCGCCCTCCTGAAGCTTCAGAAGCGCACGTCCTTCTTCGGTCTTGTACATCTGCTGTCTCTTCATGGCAAGGTCGAAGTCAACTTTGTGTCCATCAAACTCCGGTCCGTCAACGCAGGCAAATTTTACTTCGCCGCCAACCATCAGACGACAGGCACCGCACATACCAGTTCCATCTACCATGATCGGGTTCATGCTGACAACGGTAGGAATATTCAGTTCTTTGGTTAACAGGCAGACAAATTTCATCATGATCATCGGTCCGATCGCAACGCACAGATCATACTCTTTGCCCTGGTTCTGTACAAGGTCGCGAAGTACGTCAGTACCCATACCTTTGCGTACATAAGAACCATCATCTGTAGTTACATACAGATTACATACTTCTTTCATCTTGTCCTCAAGGATAAGGAGATCCTTTGTCTTGGCACCAACAATGGCATCAGCAGTAATGCCGTGCTCGTGAAGCCATTTTACCTGAGGATATACAGGTGCTGTACCAACACCGCCGGCTACGAATACAATTCTTTTCTTCTTAAGCTCTTCAATGTCTTCATGGCAAAGCTCAGATGGCTGTCCAAGAGGTCCAACGAAGTCTTCGAAGTAATCTCCGGCTTTCAGCTCGGACATTTTGGTGGTAGATGCACCAGCCGGCTGGAATACGATTGTTACAGTTCCTTTCTCTGCGTCATAATCGCAGATTGTAAGCGGAATTCTCTCGCCTACTTCGTCCATCTTTACGATGACGAACTGACCAGGCAGACAATGCTTAGCCACGCGGGGTGCTTCCACGTCCATAAGAAAAACATTTGCAGAAAGTTTCTCTGCGTTGAGAATCTTATACATAGTTCCCTCCTGAAGTACTATATTTAACAAGCGCTAAAAATGTGCGTCCCCAGTGAGGACACATGTACGCTAGTCATATCCTATACCACTATAGCACAAAAAGATGGGTTAGTAAAATGAAATTCTACAGTTTCTCTTATATTTTTTCAAAAAAATGCCAGATCAGCTGTTTTTTTCCTTTTTTTCACCAATGAGCTGGTATAACTTCCCCAGAGCTTCCCGCATTCCGCCTACTTCATCGATCAGGCCCTCCTTTACTGCCTCCGGGCCTTCCAACATAGTTCCCACATCCTTTACCAGCTGGGTGGTGTCCAGCATCAGCTCCTCCAGCCGCTTCTGAGAAGTATGGGAATGGGTGGAAATAAAGGTGGTGATCCGGTCCTGGATCTTTTCCATGTTGCGGTAGGACTGGGCCACGCCGATGAACATGCCGTTGGAGCGCACGGGATGGATCACCATGGTAGCGCTTGGGACCACAAAAGAATAATCTGCGGAAACTGCCATGGGAACGCCGATGGAATGTCCGCCTCCAAGAACCAGAGAAACGGTAGGAACGCTTAAGGAAGCGATCATCTCCGCAATGGCAAGGCCCGCTTCCACGTCACCTCCTACGGTGTTCAGAAGAACCAGAAGGCCGTCCACGGATTCGTCATCCTCGATCATGGCAAGCTTGGGCAAAACGTGCTCATATTTGGTAGTTTTGCTGTGGGACGGGGCAGACTCGTGGCCTTCCACTTCCCCGATGATGGTCAGAAGCTCCACCTTGTATCTTTTGGAATTCTCATGCAGGGTCACTTGTCCCATATCCCGGATCTGTTTATTCTGCTGCTCTTCCTGATCCAGGTTTTCCTTTTTTTCTGCTTTTTCCTGCTGCTGTTCTTTCTGCGGCTCTTCTTCCTGCTTTTCTCCTTTTACAGAGCTCTTCTGCCCTGCTTTTTCCTGGCCTTTCCCCATGTTTTCTTCTGATTCTAATGGGTTTTCCTCTATTATTTCCAGCATAAAAAAATACCTCCACACATTCTTGTATGGAGGTATTATCTGCAATTCTTATAAAATTATTCAGCCCAGTTGTGCCATACGTCTGTAACGTCGTCATCATCATCCAGAAGATCAAGGATTCTCTGGATATCCTTCAGAGCCTTCTCATCAGTCAGCTCTACAGTGGTCTGCGGGATCATGGCAACCTGTGCCTCAAGAAGCGGAACGCCTGCTGCCTCAAGAGCCTCGCGTACTGCACCAAGATCATCCGGAGCTGTGAGAACCTCATAGCTGTCCTCTTCCTCTGCGAAATCCTCAGCGCCTGCGTCAAGAGCGATCATCATCAGCTCGTCAGCGTCCATCTCGCACTCTTCCTTATCGATGATGATCTGACCCTTCTGGTCAAACATGTAGGATACGCAGCCCTGGGTTCCGATGCTTCCGTTACCCTTTGTAAATGCGTTTCTTACATTGCTGGCTGTACGGTTCTTGTTGTCAGTCAGAGTCTCAACGATGATGGCAACACCATTGGGGCCGTATCCTTCGTATACTGCCTTCTCGTAGCTGTCAGCAGAGTCAGCACCTGCTGCCTTCTTAATACCGCGCTCGATGGTATCGTTCGGCATGTTGTTTGCTTTCGCCTTGGCGATAACATCGCGAAGCTTGCCGTTGTTGCTTGGATCCGGACCGCCGGCCTTAACAGCCATTACGATCTCACGGCCGATGATGGTAAAGATCTTACCTTTTTTAGCGTCGTTTTTTTCTTTCTTGTGCTTTATGTTTGCGAATTTTGAATGTCCTGACATTTCTTATCCTCTCCTTTTGGTTCTTTTTTTATCTTTTCGGCCCGTACCTTTCCAATAGTCTTGTTTCCAAGGGAAAGGATTCTGAAACGGTAGCCGTTTACCACAATTTCTTTATCCAGATCATCCTCTGTGGGGATATGCCCCAGAAGATTGGTCAGATAACCGTTTAGGGTCTCAAACTCCACCTTCCCGAAGTCGATGCCAAGTTCCTCGGATACATCCTCCAGGTAAGCCAGCCCGTCAATGATCACACTGTTGTCCTTCTGTGTGCGGAAGGTGCTGTCATCCTCATCATATTCATCCAGAATGTCCCCTACGATCTCCTCCAGGATATCCTCCATGGAAACGATTCCGGAAGTCTGTCCATACTCATCCACTACCACTGCCATATGGATCTTCTTCACCTGCATGGAGCCGAACAGATCACTGATTCCTCTGGTCTCCGGAATAAAAGAAGCTTCCCGGATCAGTCCCGGCAGATCCTTAAGGGGCTTAAATTTGGCCCAGGAATTCCGGGTAAGGAACTTCAGCGCATCTTTATAATGAATGATTCCCACAATATTGTCAATGGTTTCCTTATATACCGGATAACGGGAATTGCCCTCCTCCAGCATAGTATCCACAATAGACTGCAGATTCTCTTCCTGGTCAAAGGCGATCACATTCTTGCGGTGGGTCATAATATCCTTGGCTTCTGTGTCATTGAACTCCATGATGTTCTGGATCATCTCGGCTTCATTTTCCTCGATGACGCCCTGCTCATGGGCCTCATCTACCATGGAAATGATCTCCTCTTCTGTCACAGGCTCCTCTGCCTGGTTAAAGGCCACTCCGAAGGGGCGTGCCGCCAGCTTGGCGATAAAGGTAACGCACATGGTAAAAGGATATAAGATCCTGGTAAAAAATCCCACAACTCCCAGATAGCGGTAGGCATATTTCTCCGGATGGTAGGTTCCGATCCTTCGAAACGTAAGGATGCCAAGAGATGCAAGCAGGATCACCACAAGTGCAAGCACCAGGATCACTGCTGCCAGATGCTTTATGTAGGGATGAAAGGTCTTCGTAACCCACGGAACGATAAATGCTCCGAAGCTCACGCCGGAAGCCATGACAATCAGCGGAATCGCATTGACAAACGTCATGGGACTGTTCATCAGGGATAACAGATAAGTGGATTTCTTATCTCCTTCCTGCGCCCGCTTCTCAACCTCGCTTCCGCTCAGATTGTGTACTGCAGCCGAGAACCCGTAAAAAATACCGTTCAGCCACAGCAGCAACAATAAAATAATAACGCCCGCCAGGGGCATACTACTGCCGTCCTCCATAAATAAACCCTTTGTTCCTCCGTATAAAACCAGTCAAGGGGATCTTCACCATCCGCCTTGCTATTTGGTTAAAATGCGGCTGCAAATGCCGCTGAGACTTAACAACTATATCACTAAACTTTCTTTTCGTCAAGAGAATGTAAGCTCCAGGCTGATCTCAAGGGCATGATTTACCTTGTCAAGCATGGGGCCGTCCAGGTGGCATACCTTATCCTTAAGCCTTCTCTTGTCAATGGTACGAAGCTGTTCCAGAAGAATTACCGAGTCTTTTTCGATTCCGTAGGCGGACGCATCGATCTCAATATGGGTAGGCAGCTTCGCCTTGTTCATCTTGGATGTGATGGCTGCACAGATCACAGTGGGGCTGTGCCTGTTGCCCACATCGTTCTGAATAATAAGTACCGGGCGGATGCCTCCCTGCTCGCTTCCCACCACAGGGCGAAGATCCGCATAAAAAATATCCCCTCTTTTAATTACCACACAATTCACACTCCGTTTTACTTTAACTTTTTCACTCCTGAAAATAAGTATTTCCAACTTTTTTCCTGTGTATACATGTGTGGTGTTTTACTATTTAATCAAAATACGTTAATTCTCCGCATTCCTCTCCGTCCCTGATGTAGATCCTTGGAACGCGCTTGCTGATATCACAGACAAACTCATAGGAAAAGCGGCCGGACAGATCCCCGATGGTGTCTGCTGTGATCTCTTCCTCTCCGTCTGTGCCAAGGAGTGTCACCTCATCCCCTGTTTTTGCATCCGGAATGTGGGTTATATCTACCATAAACTGATCCATGCAGACTCTTCCGCAGATCGGCGCCTTTTTGCCGTGGATCAGCACCCAGCCCTTGTTGGAGAGCATTCTTGGGTATCCGTCTGCATAGCCCACCGGAATGGTAGCCAGTCTGGTGACGCGGTCTGTGGTGTAGGTTCCGCCATAGCTTACCTCCGTTCCCGGCTCCACGTCTTTTACATAGGAAATGTGGCTCTTTAAGGACATTACCGGCTGAAGCTTCACAATATCCTTCTCCACTTCCTCGGACGGGTAAATGCCGTAAATGGTGATTCCGGCGCGGACAAGGTTTAAGTTTGCCTCCGGCACACGGATGATTCCGGCGCTGTTAGAGCAGTGGTGAAGAGGAATATGGATGCCGTTTTTCTCCAGAAGGTCCGCGAAGTCAAGGTAGCGCTTCAGCTGTACCATGGCCGGGGTGCGGTCATACTCATCTGCCCTTGCAAAATGGGTAAACAGGCCTTCCACTTCCACATTGTCAAGCTCATAAATCCTGCGGATCTCTTCCAGACTCTCTTCGCTGTCCTTGAATCCGATTCTTGTCATGCCGGTGTCTGCCGCAAGATGGATCAGCGCCTTTTTGCCGCAGGAGGCTGCCGCCTCGCTAAATTTGCGGGCAGTTTCATAATCACAGACTGCCATGCGCACATCCTCTCTTGCCAGCTCTTCGTAGTACTCTTCAAACACAAGTCCCAGGATCAGAATCGGCCGGGTGATTCCTTCCCGGCGCAGCTGCAGGGCTTCCTGGGCAGTCGCAGTGGCAAAGCCCCAGATGTAATCCAAATTCTCCAGCATGGCCGCAATGGGGACTGCGCCATGTCCGTATGCATCTGCCTTGATCACGGCAATGATCTTCGTCCCTTCTTTTATGTTCTTTTTCATCTGTTCAAAATTATATTTCACGGCATCAAGGGAAATCAACGCCTTAATTCTGTTATATTTTTCCATAATGTTCTCCTCGTTACTGTTCACCGATGTAACCTGTTTAAAAAATCATTTCCGCTTTGGGAGTACGCTCTAATTTTCCCCCTCCGAAAGCTTCAATATTTCTGGAAGTGCTTCGATCAGATCCTGTGCGGTCATGCCGTGGGTTCCTTTTTTCCTGAGGGCAAAATCCCCGCAACGTCCATGGATATAAACGGCCATGGCTGCCTGATAAGAAACCGGCGGCTTTTCTTCCTGGCTGTGATACATGCAAAGCACTGCAGCCGTTATGCCGGAAAGTACATCCCCGCTTCCCGCAGTTGCCATTCCCGAATTGCCGGAAAGATTGAAATACAGGTGTTCTTCCTGGTCTGCGATTACGGTGCAGGCATCTTTCAGCACACAGGCGCCCCCGCTTCTGTCTGCAAATTCAAAGGCCGCGGCTGCCGGATCCTCTTTCAAATGAGAAATGCTGCTGCCTGTCAGACGGCTCATCTCTCCCATATGCGGGGTCAGAATTGTATTTTCATTTATAAATTCCTGCCATTCCGGATGCTCAGCCAGAAGGTTCAGCCCGTCCGCATCTATGACTACAGGCTTTTTCGCTGCCGCCCCGTTTTTCAAAAACCAGAGCATTCGCTCTCTGCCCACTCCGTCTGTTCCAAGTCCCGGGCCGATCACCAGCACATCGCACCAGCTTAGGTTCTTTTGGTTGGCTTCCTCGTTAAATTCACAGGTTACCATTGCCTCGGGAAGAAGGGTCTGAAGGGGAACGCGGTTCTCCTCCACGGTCTGGATCTTCACCATTCCTGCTCCGCCATGAAGGGCTGCGCTGGCACTTAGGCAGGCGGCGCCGCACATTCCAGGGGAGCCTGCGATAAGGAGGACTTTCCCGAAGGTTCCTTTATTTCCCCAGGGGGCTCTTAAAGGAAGCTCTGCCAGGTCTGTCTGCTCCATGTGACAGGCTGCTTTTTCTGCAATCTGGATGCCTTTCGGGTCCCGGTCGTAAATTCCAATGTCTGCTGTCACAACCTTTCCCGCGTACATTCTTCCTGGGTAAAGGCACAGTCCCCGTTTCCGGTATGCAAAGGTTACCGTCATGTCTGCCTTAAAAGCCACGCCGAGAATGGCTCCTGTATCACCATGGATGCCAGACGGAATGTCCACTGCCACCTTGCAGGCTTCTGCCTGATTCATGCAGTCGATGATTTCTCTGTATTTTCCCGCAATTTCCCGGGAAAGCCCCACGCCGAAAATCCCGTCTGCTATAACAGTATATTCACTCCATACCGGGTTATTCGTTACCGGCACCTGATAGCTGGCGGCAATTTCCCACTGGCGTCTGGTTTCTTCGGTCATTTTGTCCGGATTTCCTGCAAGAAAAATCTCCGTATGGATCCCGGATAAGTGAAGCAGCCTTGCAATGGCAATGCCGTCGCCGCCGTTGTTGCCGGAACCGCAGACTGCCAGGACACGTTCATGCTGCCAGCTGCCATCGGGATTTTTCCCCAGAAGGTACTTCACGATTTCATCTCTGACAGCCAGGGCTGCGCGCTCCATCAGCACCAGTGACGGTACGTGCATGCTGTGAATGGTTTCATGGTCCAGAAGCTTCATCTGGCTGCAGGTCACAACTTTTTTCATGATCAGCTCCTCATCTGACGCGTCAGGCAACAAATCATTTCCTTTCGCGTCTATATGCAAAACTGCTGCCCGGTCTCCTGTAAATCTTCCAGTGAGACAAGCAGCAGTCCTCTTTAACTTCTATTTCTCTGTATGTTCATTCCGATACTGGCTTAAATTGTAGGACAAAGCCATCAGACTCTCGGAAAGATGGACATTCTCCACGATTACGTCCTCCGGAGCGTCCAGATCTGTATGTGCGAAATTCCAGATTGCCTTGATTCCGTTCTCAATGAGAATCTTCGCCATCTCCTTGGCCTTGTTCTTGGGAAGTGTCAGAATGGCGATTTCCACCTGATTCTCCTTCATAAATTCCGGAAGCCGGCTGATCATCTGGATCTCAATGCCGCGAACGGAAATTCCTTCCAGAACCGGATTCACGTCAAAGATTCCTACAAGGCGGAATCCTCTTTTCTCAAAATCCCCATAATTGGCAAGTGCCTGTCCCAGATTACCTGCACCCAGAATGATCATGGGATGGATGGTGTCCAGCCCTAAGATCTTGCCGATCTCTGTGTAAAGATATTCTACATTGTATCCGTATCCCTGCTGTCCAAAACCGCCGAAGTTGTTAAGATCCTGACGGATCTGGGATGCAGTTACGTGCATTTTCTTGCTCAGATCATTGGAAGATATACGCTCTACCTTCTCTTCCATCAGTTCCCCCAGATAGCGATAATACCTTGGCAGTCTCTTAACCACTGCCTTTGAGATTTCTTTCGCCTCCAAAATGTTCCCCTCCTTGTTCCCGCTGCCTATACTTTTCCGCGATACACTACGTCAATTATACCGAAATGTTATTTTCTTGTCAATCAAAGTTGTGCAAAATCACAAAACTTTTTGACCACGCAGCACATAATGGTTCCAGCTGCCTTAATGGTCACTGCTTTGTAAGTATCATGCTTTGTATCCCGGTAAAGAACCATGTCCATGCACTCTATCTGTCTGTACCTCTGGGATATCGTATGTGGCAGAAAAAAGAGTCAAAGCTGAAACTGGCTGCTTCTATGGTACGGCGTCTCCAATGCCTTTGTAAGCTCTTCATCCCGTTTTTGGCTATAATGAAGTGCATTTGACAATTCTTCATTCTTCTGCAACAGCATCATCTGCTGCTTTACCCGGTTAAGATCCTCTGTATCACCAGATGCATAACGCATAATTTTCTCACAGATATAATCCTCAAACATCTGCTCATCCGACTCTGGGAAAATGTTTTCACCACTACGCAGCTTCGTATCCTGATGAAGCTTTATGCATTTTCCTGTATCTTCAAAATCAATATACAGAATTTCTATATAATGATTTTTAAGAGCTTTTTCATATATTGCAGACTGAACTGCTTTCTCTAACAACTGAATTTCTCCTACTTTTTTCAATATATTTTATTACTATCGCAACTAAATGATCGAAATCGTCCACTTTTTAGTACCAAATATTCAAGCTCCATTCCATGTGAAATTTTCAATCCATTTTTAACACCTGAATCATCGTTCTATATATTTTGTGATGACAGATATCAGAATCTCCATATCAACTGGCTTGGCCACATGATCATTCATCCCGGCATTCAAAGCAGCCTGTACATCCTCTGCAAATGCATTTGCCGTCATTGCAATAATAGGTATTTTCTTTCCGTCCGGACGGTCCGGCAGATTTCGGATGGCTTTTGTCGATTCATATCCATTCATTTCCGGCATCATAATATCCATCAAGATCAGATCAAAAGTCCCGGGAGCTGTATTGCAAAACTGTGTCAGAGCAGATTTGCCATCTACAGTCCTGGTTACAACCATCCCTTTTTCTTCCAATAAAACTACTGCTATCTCCGCATTTAAATCATTGTCCTCTGCCAAAAGAACATGCAAACCCTGTAAATCCATATCTTTCCTTAAATTTTCTTCCTTTTCAGTCAATACCTGTTCTGCTATAAGCAGGGGGATTTCTACCGTAAAGGTTGAGCCAATACCTTGTCTGCTGCTGACTTCAATTTTCCCACCCATAAGATTTACATACTGTTTGGCAATGGCCATTCCCAGTCCGGTTCCCTTATAACTGGTTCTTGCTCCATCATTTTCCTGACTGAACTCATCAAATATTCTTGCCTGGAATTCCTCACTCATACCAATTCCGGTATCCGATATACGATAGCGCACGATTATATGGTGCTCATCATTACCCAGACTGTTTTCTGCAATAAATGAAATAGTGCCTCCGTCTTTTGTAAATTTGACTGCATTGCTGATAATGTTGAGCAATACTTCCCTGATTCTGAGTTCATCTGCCATTACATAGGGGTTTTTAAGTTCTTCTCTTGAAACATAAAAATTAAGGTCACGGTTTTCCATATATCCCCTTGCAATCGACAAAACAGTATTTATCATATCCCTGAGATCTACCGGTACTGGTTTATATTCCAGTTTACCACTTTCAATGCGGCTGATATCCAACACATCGTTGATCAGTGTCATCAGATATTCGGAACTCTGCCTGATCTTTTTCAGACAATTCTCCACTTCTTCGTCCGGCTTCCTCTTCAGGGCAATATCTGTAAATCCGACAATTGCATTCATTGGTGTCCTGATGTCATGGGACATATGGTTCAGGAATGTTGTTTTTGCAATATTCGCCGCATTTGCATTCTGTGCTTCTTTCAACGCTTCCATTTGTTTTTTCCTGCTTACGGAAAGGAAATAGACCAGAAGAAGCAGTACAAAAATAATCACAAATGAAATTCCGATAGCGAAGTCGGCATACTCTGCAAGGACATCCTGCAAGGTCATTTTCTTTTCTGAAACGGAATTCTGCGCAAGGACAACGCCATTTAAAATATTGGATGACTGCTCAATTGCTTTATTGATAATGGTAGCTGCTCTTCTGTTTCCTCTCGTTGTAAACATCGCTAATTCCTGCCGTTTTGCCATTTCTGCAAATGACAGACTTTTGGTCAGTGGACTTTCATTAAGAAGATTGATTTTTGAAGAGGGAATAACCGTTGCTCCTACTTTTCCCTTTGCTACTGCCTCCAGGCATTCCTCTTGTGTGTCATATTGTTTGATCTCTGCATCTGGAAAAAGAAGGGACACCATCAATTCCGAATACAGTGAGGTCTCTGTCGCTGCGATTGCAGAGAGACTGCTGCTATATTCTTTCCCCTGGTAAATAACAACCGGCGTAATATCAAAGATTACATCCGTCAAAACCACCTGAAACTGTTCCTGCATATAAAGATCCTGAATGATAGGACCGGCAATATCTATTTCACCAGATTGCAATGCCTCGTTCATCTGCACTCCCGTGGAACAGGGAACTGCCTTGATCGTGATTTCATATTTTTCCTGGACAGTGTTCAAAACGGTTCCAAGGATTCCTGTCAGTTTCCCATTTTCTTCACCGCAAAAAGGAAGATTATCCTTTAGATATCCCACACGGATTGTATTTTCATGTGCATCCAGCCATTGTTTTTCTTCCTTGTTGAGTGCATAATTTATGACCGCTTTTCCTTCATAACGGGCATACAGCTTGCTGCTGTAGTCCGTTTCTGTGTTGTTGATTTCTTCCAGGGCAGAATTTAATTCCTTTAACAGATCTGGTCTGGATTTTGATACACCAAAATAACAGTCACTTGCCCCGATATTGGCAATGGCAATAAAATCGCTGTTGACAGACAGTGCCGGAATCACAAGAGCCTCCAGTTCATCTGCATCCAGTTTTTCTATCATTTCATCATAGCCTTTACAGGCAACAACCTCTGCCTGGATCTGATTGCTGTCCAGCCATTTTTCCAGAAGTTCTTTCTGATAGCTTCCATCTGCAACACCGATACGGCAGCCATTTATCTGCTTTAGATCACCATCCGTAAGGTCCGCATGGTCCTCCCTGGTATAGATCCAGTATCGTTCCGTTAGCTCCTCATAAGAAGAAAAATTGATAGCTTCTGCTCTTTCCTGTGTATAACTGACATTTCCAAGTATATCTATTTCTCCAGCTTCCAGCATATCCAGGCACTCTTTAAAGGAAGCATAGACATATTCATACTTCCAGCCGGTTATATAAGAAATTTTCTGAAGATACTCATAGCCTGCTCCCTGCTTGTGTTCCCCGGAACCGCCTTCCTGAAAATTGGAATATGGAAAATACCCGACTCTCACGGTTTTATTTTCTTCTTCCATTGCCTGAGTTGTTTCCCCGTCACTTTTTATCTCCGACGCATAAACAGAAGCTGATACAAAAAGCAGCATAATAATTGCAAAAATGCTCAAACATAATCTTTTATTCTTATTTTTTCCTATCTTTTTATTTATTCTTTTCATCTTTATTATCCTGCTGTTGTTCTTCCCAGTCTGTCAGTTTTTCTGTTTATTCAATACAGAAAGAATGGCCACTCTCAGTTTCTCAATATCAATGGGTTTCGCTATATGTTCATTCATGCCCGCATCAAATGCTCTTTTTTTGTCTTCCTCAAAAGCATTTGCTGTCATGGCAATGATCGGGATCTCTGCCTTCTTTTTATCATTTAAATGCCGGATACACTGGGTTGCCTGATAGCCATCCATGTTTGGCATCTGGATATCCATAAGTATCAGATCATAAGTTCCCGATGACATTTTGCGACAGCTTCTGCTTTTCTTGCCTTTCTTAAAAGTACGAGTATATTTGTAAGTGGAACACTCTTGAAGTCTTGATCGTTATCATATATCAGTGCCTGAAGCATTTCATCATAATCATTGCAGTCCTGTATCTTAAATTTCAGTGTCTGATTCCCCAGACAGTCTTTGGCATAAGAGATATATTCTGCCAGCATACCCGTAAGTTTTTCTTTCACCCAGGATTTTTCTCCGCCTGTAAGACTCCGATTATACTCAAGCGTAAAGTACTTCTTATACAGATCTGCCTTAAAAAAAGGACTCTTTATTTATTGCAAAATATATGCCCGATTTGCCAATAGTAGTAACCGAAGATATTCCCTATTCAGACCAGATGGATTCCTCCAGAGATACAAAAGCATCCATCTCATGACTTCGCAGTTTATCTGGGAAGTCTTTTAGTCATGTCTAAATTTAAAAGCACCTACTTTTCATCTTAAGAATTCTGCGTTGCAGGATTCTTACCGCTTTTTAATCAGGATTGCGAACTTGTTTCGCAATTACCTATCATGTACTATTAATAATTCATGTTATAATAAAAGCACTGCCAAACAGACAGTGCACCTCACTTTATGCAACTGGCTACCATTTTACAGGTCCTGTAGCTTTGCGTCCCAAATTTTCATCTGGTTTGCCGATTTCCTTATTATAGCTTTTAAAATTATACAAAAAACTGATTTTATTATACCCCCTTACTCCGCTTTGCACAAGGAAAACATCCGGGCTACGTAGGCCGAATTCGGGTGAAATATACCGCAAAGTGGGGCGTGCAGATTGCAGGAATGATTTTTCAAACCCTTAGAACTTCTTTCTGTTTTTCTGTCAGATTCTCCGAATTACCTTCCTGAAAAAACTGTGATAATCTGTATTTACTGATATCACGTTTTTCACATAAAGATGTTATTTTATCCGCAATATACTTCTCTATCATATTCATAAGCGTCCCTAAGCGGTTTTCGCCTTTTTTTCGCCGTTTTCTTCAGCATAGGAAATCATACTTAACATATCAGCCACCTCCTTTTGCCGGACCGGTTTAGCAGCTTGCACCTGTTTGCAATTCAAGTCAGGTACAATACCGAAACGCCTTATCTGTCAAAATCCTTGCAAAGATCAGTCCCAGCGGAAGTGCTGCAATGATCAGAAGCGCAGCTGCAAACCAGGATGCGGAAAGGGATAAGGACATGATTCCAAGGTTATAAAATCCACGGTATAAATAAAGCCCCGGTACCATGATCACAATAGAAGGCACTGTCACGGAAATCCTTGGATAGCCCACCTTATTTTTCAGAAGGGAGGCCAGAAGCCCAGCTGTCAGAGCTCCGATAAATGCGGCCACTGCCGGAGGTAAGGTGGCGAGATCCACAAGCTCCAGCCGCAGGGTATTTGCAATTGCACCAAGTACTGCCGTAGAACAGGCAAGCCTTACCGGACTGTTAAACATGATGGAGAAACCGAACACGCCGAAAAAGCTTGCAATAAGCCGTGTGAGAATCCACATTGCAGCAGACATATGGATCTTTATAAAATCCACCGGCTGTAAGTGAAGAAGCATGGCCATGATCCAGGCAGACATAGTGGCTACCAGGACAATAATCAGTGCATAAGTAAGCCTTTCCATACCAGAACGCATATCCAGCTTTGCCAGGTCGATTCCGCTGGTAATAAAGGGGAAGCCAGGGATGATAAAAAGCATGGCACAGATATATCCTGCTTCATGCTGAATGGAAATCCCAAACAGGATTTCCCCTAATTTTAATAATCCTGCATATACAAAGCATGCCAGGGAGACAGATGTAACAATACCCAGAAACAAAGTAAAATGATGCTTGGTCAGCTTGCAGCGAAGGAAATTTCCAAGTCCTGCTCCAATAAAAGCACAAAACATCTCTACTGGTCCTCCGCCTAAAAGAAAGGTAAATCCACAGCATGCAATGGCGGCAGCCAGTCCCAGGGCTGCCGGGGAATAAAGGCCATGGATCCTTTCAATCTCATCCAGATAGCTGTGAAGCTCTTCCCCGGACATGTTTTTTCCCTCTGTTTCAAAGTTACGGATAAAATGCTCCAGCCGGTTCAGCTTTGACGTATTCACCCCTGTATTGGTAAGGCATAAAGACTGGGTAAAGCCGTTTTCCCCGTCAAAACAGGTGTACTCAATGGACATCAGTCCGATATCTGCGGTACAGGTAATTCCCATTGCTTCGGCCAGGGCATTCATGGAGCTTCGGACCCTCCAGGCTCCAGTCCCACAGGATAAAAACATGATCCCCACACGTCCGATAATGGAAGCCTTTTCGGTGATGCTTGCATTTATAACGGGGGTATTTTGGCCATTTGCATCGGTGTATTCATGCCACTCCACGTCCATATGATTTTTTCTGACCATCTCTGGCTGCATAAGCCCACTTCCTTCCGAAAAGTCCCTTTATAATTTCAGGCTGTCATTTCCTGCAAGTTCCATCATCCGCTCCCTGCAGGCAAGGACGATCCCGTCAATTTCCTCCATATGCTGGAGCATTTTCTTTTCAAATTCATGGATGGGAAGCAAAACGCCAAGTTCATCAAAGGGTTTCTCTGGATTTTCTTTTTTTACGCCGGTCTCCTGTCCATAAAAAACCACTGCACGGGGTGCTGCCTGCTGGATCTCCTGGAAAGTCTTCCATACAACCGCATAGGCCTGCGCCTCTGTAAGCCCCAGCTTGCAGGTATCCGGAAGTGCATAGAGGATTAAAATCCCACGCTGGCGCTCTTCTTTTTCCTCTTTAATTTCCAGCCCATCCGTGTAAGAGCGTACAATGTCATATCCATCTGCCAGGTAAAGTCTGGATCTTGGTACACATTCATGCCGGTCAAAGGTTTCCTTAAATTTTCCATAGTCATGGGCGGAAACCATCTTTCCAGCATCTTTAAGAAGCTCTCCTTCCACATTGGTAAGAAGGACCGGATTCTCTCCTGCCTTTCCGTGGAATTTTCTTGGGATCAGATAGGCTTCGCGGAGCAGATCAAACATACTTTTTCCGCACAATTCCAGAAGAAGGGCACTTACATCCCCGTTCTGGTAAGCGTGAAAGAGTACCTGCAAAAAGTGGTCCGGATCCTCATCCACCAGCATATGTTCATCATCCAGATACTGGTAAAACACTTCACGAAGTCTTCTTGATGCCTCCGGGGAAGCCAGGATTTTGGAAAAAATATCTTCTACAGCATGTTCTCTTGGTAAAACTGTTTTCATACTAAAACGCCTCTTTTTCTGTTTGGATCATGATGAGAGCTGTACTTATCTCTTTTCAGGAGGGATTATAGCATTGTTATAGTCATACCGCAATAGAATGAAAATTTTCTCTTTCATATCATATTTTTATGTCTGCCATATCATTGACCGTTGTATGTGTTTTCCATTACAAGTTTCCATGAAATAAAATTTGTGAAAAATACCGTATCTTATCATCGGTCCCCCAGCAGATCATTCCCACCGCATCTGCCATTTCCTGGGCATCAACACAGTAGGCGGACATGCAGGAATGGTGCCTGTAAGGACCAGCGGACATGATCAGCAGGTCTGTATTTCCAGATTCCATTATTTTAGAGGCCAGCTGTTCGGTGAGTTTATTGTGCGCAAGCTTCGCCATTTTGTAGTCCATATCCTTGTTTTGTATCGTCTGGAGAATAAGCGCTTTTTCATAGGCGAATACCCTTTGTTTCATAGATTCTACTGTTCCGCATTCAGGTGGACAGGCGGGATTCACGTTGTAACATCCACACTGATTTTCTTCACAAAACTTTCGATATTCCGGTTTGAACACAAGTTTTTGTGTATCCATGATTGCCGCATTTGAAAACCCAAGTTTTTTTGCTTCTTTGATGTAATCCATAGGATACCTCCTCCAAGTTTTTTACAACTCACTAAAATTTTCTCCATACGCTGGTTTTAAACCCGCCCAGCTACAATTGTGTTTTTTAATTCCCTTGCCGCAGCGCCCATAGGATGCTGGCTGTCATACACCAGACAGATCTGACGCTCCGGGATTTCGTCTTTTAGTGGGATCTGTACGATTTCTTTTTTCAGAAGGGATGGGGCTGCCATTGGCTGGGGCAAAAAGGCAAGGCCAAGTTCACATTTTACCAGCGGCAGGATCTGGTCCGCAGTGGCGGCTTCCGTATCCGGGGAAAGATCCAGGCCATGGGATAAAAATACACTGTTGTAAAATTTATAGGTCATAGTTTCCCGTCCAAGAGAAATCAGCGGATAGTTCTTTACCTCCCGAAGAGAAAGCTCCTGGCTTCCAAGGGCGGTAAACGTGGTACCGCCAACCAGGATCTCCTGGAAGGGCATGAGCATGATCTGTTTCAACGGGGAATCCACCTCTGCCGGAGTGGAAACTACTGCAAAATCGATCTTTCCACTTTTTACGGATTCAATGGCTTCCGGGGTAGAATGGTTATAAAGCTTCAGCCGGATTCCCGGATAAGTCATATGGAAGTTTTTTAATTTGTCTAACAGAAAAATATTCAGGGCAGTTTCACTGGCGCCAATGGCTACACTTCCGTGGGAAAGCCCGGAGCTGTCCGCCAGCTCCTCTTCTGCAACCTGGAACTGCTCCATTGCACCAAGCACATGGGTATAAAGCCGTTCTCCTTCCGGGGTAAGCTGTACCCCACGGTTAGTACGGATAAATAAAGTGGTATTCAGCTGCTGTTCCAGACAGTTCATGGCCCGGGTGATGTTAGGCTGGCTGTTGTTTAAAGCCTGGGCTGCCTTGGTAAAGTTGTGGTATTTTGCCACATAATAAAAAATTTTGTAATATTCGAAATTTACGTCCATAATATTTTTCCTTTTCTTTTGACATATCATATGTTTATTCCAACTATATCAATTATAGTTTTTACTTATTCCTGCGTCAAGCGTATTATGTACCCGAATAAAAAAGAACACTGTGACAGGGCCAAAAGCTGTTCATTGTAATATGGCAGCCCGGACAGTTTTCAAAGGAGGAACAAATGCTTACAGCAGTAACCGGTATTAACTGGGGCGATGAAGGAAAAGGACGTGTGATCGATCTTTTAGCGGAGCAGGCAGATGTGGTCGTCCGCTACCAGGGCGGCAACAACGCAGGTCACACAGTGGTCACCGACCAGGGTAAATTTGTCTTAAATCTTCTCCCATCTGGTATCTTACATCCAGGTGTGGTATGTGTCCTCGGGGACGGAATGGTAGTCGATCTGGAACATCTTTCCCGGGAAATCCATGAAATAGAGAAAAAAGGAATCCGGGTTACACCGGATCATCTGAAGCTTTCAAAGCGTGCCACGATCTCCATGCCATGGCACAAGGTACAGGATGAGTTAGAAGAAAACCGGCTGGCAAAAACCGACAGCGCCTTTGGCTCTACCCGCCGTGGAATCGCCTATGCCTACAGTGACAAGTACCGTAAGAAAACCCTTCGTCTTGGGGATCTGCTGCATTTAAAAGAGGATTCCGTAAAAGCCAGATTAAAAACCATGCTGGAGGCAAAGAACCTGGAGCTTGCAGGCTGCTACCATCAGGAGCCCATGTCCTACCCTGCACTTCTTACCTGGTGTGAGGAACAGGCTGAACTCTTTGGTCCCTATATTGCAGACACGGGTGAGTTTCTGGAACAGGCACTGTCAGAGGACAAAAAGGTAGTGCTGGAAGCCCAGCTTGGCGCCATGAGGGATATTGATTATGGTATTTTCCCCTATACCTCAAGTTCCTCTACCATTTCTGCCTATGGCCCTATCGGTGCCGGAATTCCGGGAAAATCCCTGGATCATGTGGTGGGCGTTTTAAAAGCATATTCTACCTGTGTTGGTGCCGGTCCCTTTGTAGCAGAAAAAGCAATGTCCGATGCCTGGGAAGAAGAGCTTCGAAAAGCGGGCGGCGAATATGGTGCTGCCACAGGCCGTCCCCGCAGGGTTGGGCCCTTTGATGCCGTAGCCAGCCGTTATGGATTAAAATGCCAGAATGCAGATATAATTGCACTGACCAAAATGGATGTGTTAAGTTCCATGAAAGAGATTCCTGTGATTACAGGCTACAAACAGGATGGAGTTATAGTAATGGACTTTGATCCTATGGAGGAACTGGAAAGTTATACGCCGGTAATAGAAATGCTCCCGGGCTGGGATTGCGATATTTCCAGCTGCCGGACTTATGATGAGCTTCCGGAGAAGGCCAAATCCTACATCCGTATTCTGGAACAGCTTTTGAACCATGAGATCCAGTTTATTTCCGTCGGAGCCAGACGGGATCAGTTTTTAACAAAAGGAGCCTGGTTATGAGACATTTGATCGATCCACTTGATTTTACCCTTGAAGAAACTACAAAAGTTCTGGATTTGGCAGACCGCATTGCAGAAAATCCGGAAGTGTACAGCCATGTGGCAGATGGGAAAAAGATTGCCACTCTTTTTTATGAGCCAAGTACCAGAACCCGTCTTTCCTTTGAATCTGCCATGCTAAGCCTTGGCGGAAAAGCCCTTGGCTTTGCCGGGGCTGAACAGTCCAGTGCCACAAAAGGAGAAACGGTAGCGGATACTGCCCGGGTGGTAAGCTGCTATGCAGATATCATTGCAATGCGCCATCCCAAGGAAGGTGCACCCCTTCGCGCATCCATGTACGCCACAGTACCTGTTATCAATGCCGGTGATGGAGGACATAACCATCCTACCCAGACACTGATTGATCTTATGACCATCCGCCAGAGAAAAGGGCATCTGGATCATTTAACAGTAGGCTTTTGCGGTGACCTGAAATTTGGACGAACCGTGCATTCCCTGGTAAACAGCCTGGTACGTCATCCTGGAAATGAGTTCTACTTCATCTCCCCGGAGGAGCTTAAGATTCCGGATTACGTAGTTGAAGAAACGTTAAAGCCAAACCAGTCTTTTTACAAAGAAGTCACCAGTCTGGAGGAAACCCTTCCAAAGCTGGACGTGCTCTATATGACAAGGGTTCAAAAAGAGCGTTTCTTTAACGAGGAAGATTATGTCCGGTTAAAGGATACCTATATTTTGAACCAGGAAAAGTTAAATCTGGCACAGCCGGATATGCCGGTTCTCCATCCTCTCCCAAGGGTGGACGAAATTGCCACAGACGTGGACCAGGATCCAAGAGCCGCTTATTTTGACCAGGTGCAGAACGGAAAATATATCCGTATGGCATTGATCATGGCTCTGCTTGAAGTCCCGGATCCGCTGACAGGAAGGACGGTGCTGTAATGTTAAAGATTGAATCTATCCAAAACGGAATTGTGATCGACCATATCCCGGCTGGAAAATACCCTTTAGGTTTATTTCTATTCCTAAAGGGTATTTAAAAAAATTATTTTCTTCCCGTATCAGTTAAATCATAACTCATATCTAAAAAATCCAGCGTTTTACCATCTCCAACAGAGCAATCTAATATCACAGATATCCAATGCGCCTTATTCATGTGGTACCCTGGCATAATCCCATAGGTTTGCGCGATAAACTGTGTCAAAGAAAAGCATTTAGATTTTCCATAATTAATGTCTCCCTATAAAAACAGGTGGAAATTCTTCAATTTCTAATTCTATAAAGGGCAATCCTAAACAGACCTACCTATCTTCAGTACATACAATTATTGCTAATATTATATTTCTAAATGTGCTTATATTTTGTGTAACTTTTTGTTTATACAAATTTTCATCGCTTAAAGCTAATTTTCTCATAGATAACTTTTTGCCTATCACATAAACTTCATGTGTAATTTAGAAAAAAGGACAAAAAAAGAGCATAAAAGCTATCTGATTTTCCGTTACTGTACCAATTACTACACCAATTTAACATCAAAATACGATATTTTACGATAAATGGCGATAAGTTTGTAATAAGCAGAAAATGCAGAAATACTATATTTTTCAGTGCTTTCATGGGATTACTTGTGCAGTCTTACAAATTTTTGCATATTTTTTTGTAATTCGACAATTATTCTTTCAAAAATGCAGGATTTCAAGTATAATATTAAGAATAAGGGTCTGGATGACGGCAGGAATGATTATATCTGCCCACATCCAGCACCTACAGTTAAGGAGGAACTTATGATTTTATCATGTCAGAGCATCTGCAAATCCTTTGGGGAGAAGGTCATTTTGCAGGATGCCTCTTTTCACATAGAAGAACGGGAAAAGGCTGCCCTGATCGGCAATAACGGTGCCGGAAAGACCACTCTCCTTCGCATTATCATGCAGGAGATTTCCGCAGATTCCGGTAATGTGGTTATTGCAAAGGACAAAAAGATTGGCTATCTTGCCCAGTATCAGGACATTCACGGCCATCACACCATCTACGAAGAGCTGTTGACCACCAAGCAGTACATTCTGGATATGGAGGAGAAGATCCGTACCCTTGAGCAGGAAATGAAATATGTGGCCGGAGAAAAGCTGGAGAGCCTTATGAACAGCTATACCCGTCTGACCCATCAGTTCGAGCTGGAGAACGGCTACGCCTACAAAAGCGAGATCGTAGGCGTGCTTAAGGGTCTTGGCTTTGAGGAAGAGGATTACAGCAAGCAGATTGAGAACCTTTCAGGTGGTCAGAAAACCCGTGTGGCTCTTGGCAAGCTTCTGATTTCCAAGCCGGACATCCTGCTTCTGGATGAGCCTACCAACCATCTGGATATGGAGAGCATTGCCTGGCTGGAAACCTATCTTCTCAACTATCCAGGAGCCGTATTTATCGTTTCCCACGACCGTTATTTCCTGGATAAGGTGGTTACCAAAATCGTGGAGATCGAAGCCGGACAGATGCGCATGTACGATGGCAATTATTCCGCCTACGCCCTTAAGAAGGCCATGCTTCGCGATGCCCAGTACAAGGCCTATCTGAACCAGCAGCGTGAAATCAAGCATCAGGAAGCAGTTATCACAAAGCTGCGCTCCTTTAACCGGGAGAAATCCATTAAGCGAGCAGAGAGCCGTGTGAAAATGCTGGATAAGATCCAGAGGATCGAAAAGCCTGTTGAAATTGACAACCAGATGCGCATTTCCCTGGAACCAAGATTTATCAGCGGAAATGATGTGCTTACTGTAGAAGGCCTTTCCAAGGCATTCCCGGGACAGATCCTGTTTACGGATATCAGCTTTGAGATCAAGCGTGGAGAGCGTGTGGCTCTTATTGGAAACAACGGAACTGGCAAGACCACCATTTTGAAGATTCTCAACGGAATCGTGGAGGCTGATGCAGGTCGTTTTGCCCTTGGCTCCAAGGTGCAGATCGGATACTATGATCAGGAGCACCATGTGCTTCATATGGAGAAAACTATTTTCCAGGAGATTTCTGACACCTATCCGACTCTGACTGAGACAGAAATCCGCAATATGCTTGCAGCCTTCCTTTTCACAGGGGATGATGTGTTTAAGCTGATTTCTTCTTTATCCGGTGGCGAGCGTGGTCGTGTTTCCCTTGCCAAGCTTATGCTTTCCGAGGCGAACTTCCTGATCCTGGATGAGCCTACCAACCATCTGGATATTGCTTCCAAGGAGATCCTTGAGGAGGCACTGAACAGCTATACCGGTACGGTGCTGTATGTTTCCCATGACCGTTATTTTATTAACCAGACAGCTACCAGGATCATGGATCTGACCAATCAGGCCATTGTAAATTACATTGGGGATTACGATTACTATCTGGAAAAGAAGGATGAAATGACCCAGATCTATGCTCCTGCACAGGAAACTGCTGCACAAGAGATAAAGGAAGCGGTTTCTGAAACCAAGCTGACCTGGCAACAGCAAAAAGAGGAGCAGGCTCTAAAGCGTAAGCGTGAGAATGAGCTTAAGAAGGTGGAGGCTCGCATTGAGGAGCTGGAAACCAGGGACAAGGAAATTGACGAGACTATGGTTCTTCCGGATGTTTGTACCAATGTAGCCGAATGCACCAAATTAAGCAGGGAAAAAGCGGCAATTGCAGAAGAACTGGAAGGGCTTTATGAGAGATGGGAGGAGCTGGCGTAAAACTGCCAGTCTCCTTTTATACAAAGAAAAGCAGGAGCAGAATTGGAATTCATTTTCCAAAGCTGCTCCTGTTTTCTTTTTACATATTCTCAAGCTTCTCTCTGATTGCCACAATAAATTCGCGGCTGTTGAGAACCTTTACATCCTTTAAGGTAGTAATAAGTGCCAGATCCTTGGTCATCTGACCGCCTTCAATCACGGAAAGGGTTGCCTTCTCAAGCTTATCGGCAAACTCCATAAGCTCCTTGTTATTGTCCAGCTCTCCACGCTTTCTAAGTGCTCCTGTCCACGCAAAGATAGTGGCAACGGAGTTGGTGGAGGTTTCCTCTCCCTTCAGATAACGGTAATAATGTCTCTGAACAGTTCCATGTGCAGCCTCATACTCATAGTAGCCGTCCGGGGAAACCAGAACAGAGGTCATCATGGCAAGGGAACCAAATGCGGAGGAGATCATGTCGCTCATAACATCTCCGTCATAGTTCTTGCATGCCCAGATAAATCCGCCCTCTGCTTTCATAACACGGGCAACTACGTCATCGATCAGGCTGTAGAAGAAAGTGATGCCTGCTGCCTGGAATTTCTCCTTGAACTCTGCCTCGAAGATGTCATGGAAAATCTCTTTAAATCTGCCATCGTAGGTCTTGGAGATGGTATCCTTGCCGCCGAACCACAAATCCTGTTTGGTATCCAGTGCGTAGTTAAAGCAGCATCTTGCAAAGCTTTCAATGGATTTGTCAAGGTTGTGAACGCCCTGGATCACACCCGGAGCGTCAAAGTGATGGATCAGCTCGCTTCTCTCCTCGCCGTCTGCTCCTTTAAATACCAGCATGGCATCTCCTGGCTTGTCGATGTACATTTCTGTGTTCTTGTAAACATCACCGTAAGCGTGACGTGCAATGGTAATTGGCTTCTTCCAGTTCTTGACGCATGGCTCAATGCCCTTTACCACGATGGGTGCACGGAAAACAGTTCCGTCTAAGATGGCACGGATGGTTCCGTTGGGGCTTTTATACATTTTCTTCAGGTCATACTCAGACATTCTGGCCTTGTTGGGGGTGATGGTCGCGCATTTGACTGCTACGCCGTATTTCTTGGTGGCTTCTGCTGCGTCTACGGTAACCTGGTCGTCTGTCTCATTTCTGTATTCCAGTCCAAGATCATAATACTCTGTCTTCAGATCTACAAAAGGAAGAAGAAGCTCATCCTTGATCATCTGCCACAGAATTCTGGTCATCTCATCCCCGTCCATCTCAACAAGAGGGGTCTGCATCTGAATTTTTCCCATTATATCCTCCTAAATATGAAGTGTAATTTAATGATACCAGTGTCAAAAGGTCAAAAAGCCGTTCGTGCTTGCACGATAAGGCGTTTGAACTTGCGACACGCCAAATATGAGAAAGTAGCGATTTACGTAGTAAATCAGCGGATTTCTCATATTTGGAGGATTGCGGGAGCCGCATAGCGGCGGAGCAATCCGGGGTATCAAATGAGTGGCAAAAGCCTTTTTGACACTCATTTCATTTTATTTTAACGTAATTCCAAGGCGTGTGCAAGTCTCTGCCACGATGTTCTCAAGCTCCTCGTCGCAGAGCACGGTCACACGTCCTTCCTCGTACTGTTTGTCTACCCAGGCTTTGATCATTTTCACGAGCTCGCTGTTCTTGTCAACCTTCTGCTCCCCTTTCAGGCGGTAGTGGCTGTCGATCCAGTGGGCGATTCCGGCTGCTCCGGAGGTGTTGGATACGGCGACCTCAACCGGGCGGTTCAGGAATTTCTCAGTGTCAAATACGTTGTAGATTTCCTCGTTTTTCAGAAGACCGTCTGCGTGGATGCCGGCTCTTGTTACGTTGAAGTTCTTGCCTACGAAAGGTGTTCTCTCCGGAATGTGGTAGCCGATCTCTTTCTCATAGTACTCTGCCAGCTCGGTGATCACCGTGGTATCCATGCCGCCAAGGTTTCCGCGAAGCTGTGCATACTCAAATACCATAGCCTCAAGAGGTGTATTTCCGGTACGCTCGCCAATACCAAATAAGGAAGTGTTGACGCCGCAGGCACCGTACAGCCATGCTGTGGTGGAGTTGCTCACTGCCTTGTAGAAATCATTGTGTCCGTGCCACTCAATCAGCTCGGAAGGCACGCCCGCATGAACCATAATACCATAGATAATACCAGGTACGGAACGTGGGATCACGGCACCAGGATAGTTGACGCCGTAGCCCATGGTATCGCAGCAGCGAACCTTAACCGGAATGCCGTACTGCTGGCGAAGCTTCATCAGCTCCAGGCAGAATGGGATGACATAACCGTAGATATCTGCTCTTGTAATGTCCTCCAGGTGGCAGCGCACGGAAACGCCGATTTCCAGGCACTCCTTGACAATGCTTAAATAATGCTCCATGGCCTGCTTACGGGTCATTTTCATCTTATAGAAAATATGATAATCAGAGCAGCTTACCAGGATACCGGTTTCTCTCATACCCATATCGCGGACAAGCTGGAAGTCTTTCTTGTTGGCACGGATCCAGCTGGTAACCTCCGGGAACTCGTAGCCTCTCTCCATACATTTCTCTACTGCATCCCTATCCTTTTTGCTGTAAAGGAAAAACTCGGAAGCACGGATTCTTCCTTCCGGTCCGCCAAGCTTATGCAGATAATCGTAGATCCTTACGATCTGCTCAGTGCTGTACGGTGCTCTGGACTGCTGTCCATCACGGAATGTGGTGTCTGTGATCCAGATGTCATCTGGCATATGATGCGGTACAACCCTGTCGTTGAACGCAATCTTCGGTACTTCGGAATATGGAAAAAGATTTCGGAATACGTTAGGAGTGGTAACATCCACAAGCGGGTACATATGCTCCTCTAACTGAAGCAGATTAGTGTGGCGGTTCATTGAAACACGTCTATTTTCCATTGATATTTCCTCCTCGTTGGCTGGGGCCTGACTTTTCTTTTGTAAAAAGCGGCTCTGAAACTATACTTGCTGTCCATTTTACTCAATTAAAGCGATTCAGTCAAGTACTTTTATACTGTAAAGTGATAATTCTTTATCAAGCTCGGAACAATTCTCCTCACATTCCAAGAAAACGGCGGCGGTTAAACCGTCCCCAGCCCTGCTGGTTTCTGGGAAGGCCAAGGTCGTCTGCGCTGTTCATCAGCATGGTTTTGATATCCGTGTTGGTAAGGGCGGGATCCTTTTCCAAGGCGCAGGCGATGGCGCCGGTGACCAGGGGTGTGGACATGGAAGTGCCGCTTTTCACCCCGTAGGAAAACGGCTTGCCTGGGACGCAGGACATGATCCGGTTTCCGGGCGCTACGATATCTGGCTTGCAGACGCACTCTGTGGTAGGCCCTCTTCCGGAGATGGCGCTCCGCCCTTCCAGAAGGTCGCTGGAGCCTACTGTGATCACCTTTTTGCTGCTGCCTGGTGCTGTGATGCTGCCAGGCCTTGGACCCTGGTTGCCCGCCGCGGTGACCACCACCATGCCCTCATCCCAAAGCTGCTCCACGCTTTCCACAAGCCGTACATGATCCTTTTTGGAATTGCAGGTGGTGCCAACGGAAATGTTTACCACCCGAATTCGGTACTGCTGCCGGTACTCCCGGATCCAGCGGATGGCACGCAGCACGTCCTCCTGGCTTCCGTTTCCGTAGCGGTCCAACACCTTCAGGGCAATGATCCCGCATCCCGGTGCCGCTCCCCTGTATTTTCCCATGGACGCAGTGCCATCCCCTGCCGCCAGGCCTGCCACATGAGTGCCGTGCCCGTTGTCGTCATAAGGACGTCTTTTAAAAGAAAGAAAATCATAAAACGCCCAGATCCTGCCTGCAAAATCTATATGCTCATAAATCCCGGTATCCAGGATGCAAACGCCGACTCCTTTTCCCGTATAAAAGGATTTTTCCATCATTTCCCCCAATAAAAAGAAAGCTTATAATAAATTATGTTTGCATTTTCAAATCTGCGTCAAATTTATAGACAATTTTTGAAATTCTCAAAAATTTTTATCGCTTTTTCTGCATACATATAGTATAATGAAATTACTTATAACAAGGGGATGAAAGAGACTTATGGAAAAGAATACACAGACACCGGAGGACAAGCTTCATTATTACTCCAGCGCTATTCGCCGTGACATGGGAAACCTGCTGAAATGGCTGATTCTTGCTGCCATCGTAGGCTATGTGGCAGGGGCATTCAGCACACTGTTTTCCTTTGTGTTAAAGGCAGTTACCAGTTACCGCAAGGCCAATCAGTGGATTTTTTATCTGCTGCCGCTCTCCGGCCTTTGCATTGTATTTCTTTATGACAAGCTTGGCAAGGACGACGGGGGCACCAACCAGGTGCTTTCCACGGTGCGTTCCCAGGACGATGTGCCCTGGCTTTCCGGACCGCTGATCTTTGTTTCCACTGCACTGACCCATCTGACAGGAGGTTCCGCAGGACGTGAAGGCGCAGCCATCCAGCTTGGAGGAAGCATTGCCAATCTTCTGGGACGGTGGATCCATCTGGACGAGGAGGACCGTCATGTGATCGTGATGTGCGGTATGAGCGCCGCATTCTCCGCACTTTTTGGCACGCCTATGGCTGCAGCGGTTTTCTCCATGGAAGTGGTCAGCGTGGGAGTAATGTACTATACGGCGCTGATGCCCTGTATGATCGCGTCTTTGATTGCCTCCCGTTTTGCAGCGGGCATGGGTGTTACACCGGAATCCTTCCATGTGGTGAACATTCCGGCGTTCAATCTGGAAACCGGGCTGAAAATGGGCGTGGCAGCACTGGGATGCGCGGTGATCAGCATTGTATTCTGCATTATTTTAAATGAGACAGCCAGACTATATGGGAAATTTTTCCCAAACAAATACATCCGGGTTGTGGCTGGTGCCGCTCTGGTCATTGTGATCACACTGCTTCTTGGAACAACGGATTACATGGGCGCAGGCGCGGAGCTGATCGAGAAGGCTGTTGAGACCGGAGAGACGGATTACATGGCTTTCTTCTGGAAAATGATCCTTACTGCACTTACTATGCGGGCAGGCTTCCGCGGAGGCGAAATCGTGCCGTCCTTTTGCGTAGGAGCGACCTTTGGATGTATGGCGGGACAGATTGTGGGACTCTCCCCGTCTCTTTGTGCAGCCTGCGGAATGGCGGCTGTATTCTGCGGCGTGACCAACTGCCCTATTACTTCGATTCTGATCGCATTTGAAATGTTTGGATTTAAGGGCGTTTCTTTCTATCTGATCGCAGTGTCCATCAGCTATGCTGCTTCCGGATATTACGGACTGTATAAAGATCAGACTATTGTATATTCTAAGTATAAGGCGAAATATATTAACAAGCACACTAAAATGTAAAATCCGGCACAAAGTGCCGTAAAAAGAAGGGGGTACATTTATGAACCTAGAAAAACTTTTTCACCTGAAGGAACACCGAACTGACGTGAAGACTGAGGTAATGGCTGGAATCACCACATTCATGACCATGGCCTACATTCTTGCAGTCAACCCGAACATCCTTTCCGCAGCCGGAATGGATAGAGGCGCAGTATTTACCGCAACTGCCCTGTCTTCCTTTATCGCAACCTGCCTGATGGCGCTGTTATCCAATTATCCGTTTGTCCTTGCTCCTGGAATGGGTCTGAATGCTTATTTTGCATACACCGTAGTCCTTGGCATGGGATATTCCTGGGAACAGGCTCTGGTTGCCGTATTTGCAGAAGGTATTATCTTCATTCTGCTTTCCCTTACCAACGTGCGTGAAGCGATCTTCAACTCCATTCCTATGACATTGAAGCATGCTGTTTCCGTAGGAATTGGTCTTTTCATTGCCTTCATCGGTCTGCAGAACGCAAAAATCGTTGTAAACAATGATTCCACACTGGTAAGCATGTTTTCCTTTAAGGGCTCTCTTGCAGACGGTTCCTTCAATTACATGGGAATCACTGTTCTTCTGGCTCTTCTTGGTGTTCTTATCACAGCCATTCTTCTTGTTAAGAATGTAAAGGGCGGTATCCTTTGGGGTATCCTGATTACATGGATCCTTGGAATCCTCTGCCAGCTTGTAGGACTTTATGTGCCAAATCCAGATGCTGGCTTCTTCAGCCTTCTCCCGGATTTCTCCAACGGAATTTCCGTACCAAGCATGGCACCTACTTTTATGAAGATGGATTTCGCAGGGGTGTTCTCACTGGATTTCGTTGTCATTATGTTTGCGTTCTTATTCGTAGATATGTTTGATACACTGGGAACCCTGATCGGTGTTGCTTCCAAAGCCGATATGCTGGACAAGGATGGCAAGCTTCCGAAAATCAAAGGTGCGCTTCTTTCTGACGCAGTTGGTACCACAGTTGGTGCTATGTGCGGTACTTCTACTGTTACCACATTTGTTGAGAGTGCTTCCGGTGTTGCAGAAGGCGGACGTACAGGTCTTACCTCTTTAGTATCCGCTCTTTTGTTCGCCCTTTCCCTGTTCCTTTCCCCGATCTTCCTTGCAATCCCATCATTTGCAACTGCTCCGGCTCTGATCGTGGTTGGATTTTTGATGCTTACTTCTGTTACAAAGATCGATTTTGATGACCTTACAGAAGCTCTTCCGGCATTTATCACAATCATCGCAATGCCGTTCCTGTACAGCATTTCCGAAGGTATCGCACTTGGCGTTATCTCCTATGTAATCATCAATGTATGTACCGGAAAAGCAAAAGATAAAAAGATCAGCGGTCTTATGTACGCACTGGCTGTTATCTTTATTCTGAAATACGTATTCTTATAGCATTAAGCTAAAATACCTCCTGACAGGAAATATGCTTCCTGGCAGGAGGTGTTTTTTGTTTGCACTATATAGAGGTATATCGAATACGTAGCTTTTCTTTATCTTTTTACATTGAATGCGCCCATTCCCGGGTAAACAGCTGCATCCCCAAGCTCTTCCTCAATGCGGAGAAGCTGGTTGTATTTGGCAACACGCTCTGTTCTGGATGGAGCACCAGTCTTGATCTGGCAGGTGTTAAGGGCAACTGCAAGGTCTGCGATTGTAGTATCCTCAGTCTCACCGGAACGATGGGAAGAAATTGCAGTGTATCCAGCCTTGTGAGCCATCTTAATTGCCTCAAGTGTCTCAGAAACAGAACCGATCTGATTCAGCTTGATCAGGATAGAGTTTCCGCATCCAAGAGAAATACCCTTGGAAAGTCTCTCCGTATTGGTTACAAACAGGTCATCGCCAACCAGCTGAATCTTGTCGCCAAGTTCTTTGGTAAGCTTCTTCCAGCCTTCCCAGTCTTCCTCATCCAGGGCATCCTCGATGGAAATGATCGGGTATTTGTCAACCAGCTTTTTCCAGTGGTCGATCAGCTCATCAGATGTATAAACAGTACCAGCCTTTGGAAGCTTGTACTCGCCAAGCTTGCCTGTCTTCCACTCAGAAGAAGCAGCGTCCATAGCGATCATAAAGTCTTTTCCTGGCTCATAGCCTGCATTCTTAACAGCCTCGAGAATGGTCTCAATGGCCTCTTCGTCAGATTTTAATGCCGGAGCAAATCCGCCCTCATCACCAACGGAGGTAGCAAGTCCTCTGGATTTCAGGATTGCTGCAAGTGCATGGAACACTTCTGCGCACCATCTTAAGCACTCTTTGAAGCTTGGTGCACCAACCGGCATGATCATGAACTCCTGAACGTCAAGTCCGGAGGAAAGTGCGTGGCAGCCGCCGTTTACAATGTTCATCATCGGCACTGGCATACGGTTTCCGGAAATGCCGCCAAGGAAGCGGTAAAGCGGAATGTCAAGGGAGGCTGCAGCTGCACGGCAGCAAGCGATGGAAACAGCAAGGATGGCATTTGCGCCAAAGTTGGATTTGTCCTTTGTTCCGTCTGCCTTGATCATTGCTTTGTCAATTGCATAAATGTCAGATGCGTCCATTCCTGCGATCACATCGTTAATGGAGGTGTTGATGTTCTCAACAGCTTTTGTAACGCCTTTTCCAAGGTATCTGCTCTTATCATTATCTCTAAGCTCCAGAGCCTCGAACTCTCCTGTAGATGCACCGCTTGGTGCTGCTCCTCTGCCGATGGTTCCGTCTACCAGGTAAACTTCAGCCTCTACAGTAGGGTTTCCTCTGGAATCCATAATCTCTCTTCCAATGACTTTCTCAATTTCTAAGTAATCCATGGTATGTATACTCCTTTCGTTTTTCAAAGGAACTCCTTTTTTATTATGCCAGCGGTCTTTCTGTCATAATAAAAAGGAGTCCAAATGATTTACACCGTTAGGTTAGCTATTCCTAACTCTTTGGTTAGTATACACTAATCGGAGTGAGTTGGCAAGAGATTTAAATGATAATATTTTTCATTGGCGAGGGAGGGCTTTTTCCCGGTGAAAGAAATCTGGCGCATTGCCATGGCATCTGAAATCCCGTGGTATTCCTCCGAGATTGTTAGGAAAAAGCGGAAAATCACAGACATGGGGATCACGATTTTTTCCGAAACATGCATTCGCTCCATGGCTGCCGCCGAAGCCGCCTTGGCTGATTCCAGTCCTATTAGGAAATTACTACCAGCAGCATTTTAAATCTTTCTTTTCCCATTACGGCGTGGGGATGTTTGGCGGGCATCACGATAGAATCCCCTTCGTGAAGCTCGTACTCTACGCCGTCGATGGTGATCTGGCCAACGCCGTCTAAGCAGGTTACAAATGCGTCTCCTAATATATTAGTTTTTCATAATATGCTGTAACTATACCACTGCTGCCCCCAAAATTCTGTTGCTTTGACAATATCTTTATTTTTCTTTCCATTTTTCCCATAAAATTGGGTTTTCAATAAAAACACAATTGTATTTTCATGTATACGTAGTATAATAATTACCGTTTGCAGGAAATATTGGACATGTCCATTCATACATATTCCCTTTATTTTCTGCCAAAAAACTTAACAGGAGGCTTTTGTCTTGAATACCCAAACTACATCAAAATCTCTCCCTGTTTTGCGGGGCGAGCTTGCACTCTTACTTGCAGTTACCATCAACAGCTTCGGCGTTGTGCTGATGCTTTTTTCCGGAACGGGAATCTCCGCAATCTCCAGTGTTCCCTACGCGTTTTCCTGCGTATTTCCAGCAGTCACACTTGGCACCTGGACCTACATTTTCCAGGGACTTCTGGTACTGGCGCTGATGATCCTGCGCAAAAAATTCGTCCCCCAGTACCTGTTCAGCTTCGTGGTTGGATTCGTGTTCGGCGAACTGCTGGATGTGCATGAAATGTGGATCAACATTTTGCCCGCCTCAATCGGCTGGCGTGTGGTTTATTTTGTGGTAAGCTACATATTGCTGTGCATTGGAATCGCACTTTCCAACCGCTGCCAGATGCCTATTGTACCGACGGATCTTTTCCCAAGAGAGCTGTCCCAGATCACTTCCATCACCTACCCGAAGATCAAGATCAGCTTTGACGTCATCTGTCTGGCTGTCACTGCCCTTCTTACCGGAATCGGCCTTGGACATATTAAGGGACTTGGAATTGGTACTGTTGTTGCCGCTTTCACCATGGGAAAAGGTGTTGGCATCGCAGGAGAATGGATGGACCGCCATATGGCATTTACTTCTTTTCTTTCCGCAAGACAAGAATAACATTCCTTCCGGCCTGCCCCTAAATTACTCCCGCAATTTCTTTATTGCCTGCTTAAAATAAAATACAATCTTTCTTTTTCCTGACATAAAATGTATAAATTGATATTATTTGCAAATACTACTATTGTGGAAAATCAACCGGGTCAATGTGACTGCTTTTCACACGATTTATCTCAGGGGGCAAAAAGGAGGGATTGTATGATATTACTTATCATTTTGTTTTTTGCATTACAGGTTTTGATACTTTTCTGCTGTCTGGCTGCGGGAAACGATCCGTATTCCCAGCAACTTTCCGATCAGGAACAGCTTGAGTTTCTTGCCCGCTGGAAAAAAGAGCATGGACGGGAGTAAGGTTTCAAACAGACCTGATCTCAGGTAAACAATCCGCATAAAAAGGCAGCTGTCCAAATGGGCACGCTGCCTTTTTGCGAAGAAAATTTGGATTTCTTAGCCCAACACCATAAATTAGGCTGGCTATGCTTTTCCCACAAGCCATTATATAATAATGCACACCAGCCCGCCTTTGCTGTCGTTGACGATTTTCTGCATGGTATCCTGGAGCTTTGCCTGGCTTTCCTCGCTGATGGAGGCCAGCTTGCTTCGGATACCGTCCTGCACCAGCTGTTCTATAGATTTTCCGAAAATATTGGTCTCCCAGATGCTCTCTCCTCTTGACGCGCTTTCCCCGATGTAGGCGATCAGATCCTTAGCCTGCTGCTCGGTGCCTACAATGGGGGCAATTTCTGTCTCAATGTTGGCTTTGATCATGTGGATGGACGGGCTCTTGGACTTAATCTTTACGCCGTATTTGTTGCCCTGGCGGATCACCGCAGGCTCTTCCAGCTGAATCTGGGAAAGCTCGGGAACCACAACGCCGTAGCCGCTGCCTGTCACTGCATCTAAAGCGTCGCGGACTTTTACATATTTTTCCTTCATGGCGGCAAGCTCTTTCATGGTGTGGATCAGCTCATACTCGCTTTCCATGGGGATTCCGCTCATGTCACTGAGCATTTTGTAATAGTACTTGTCATTTACCTGGATGCGGATCTGTACGGTGCCGTCGGACAGATTGACGTGATCCAGAAGGGTTTCCTGGACATAGGGGCCTTCCAGCTTTACAGATTCCCTGGTGATGTCCCGGATGTGGAGCATGCGCTTCATGCAGGCTTTGATCTGGGAAAGGATCTGGGCTTTCAACTCGTGGTCAGCAGGCAGCATTTCCACCCATTTTGGCACGAAAAACTGGATCTGGGTAACCGGAAACTCATACAGGATTTTTTCCAGGATCTGGGCTACGTCCTCTTTTCTTAGCTGTTCGCAGTTTACGGGCACTACGGGGACCAGATATTTCTGCTGAAGCTGGTTCGCCAGCTGCCTGGTTTCCTCTTTGTGGGGGAACTGGGAATTCACTACCATAAGGAAGGGCTTTCCCTGTTTTTTCAGCTCTGTCACAGTCTGCTCTTCTGCCTGGGTAAAATTTTCCCGGGGGATTTCCCCGAAGCTTCCGTCTGAGGTGATCACAAGGCCGATGGTGGAATGCTCCTGGATCACTTTTTCCGTGCCCATTTTGGCGGCTTCATGAAATGGAATGGCTTTTGTAAACCAGGGAGTTTTCACCATACGCTCTTTTCCGTCTTCGATATTTCCTGCAGCGTCTTTTACCAGAAAGCCTACGCAGTCGATCAGGCGAACCTGTACCTTCAGATCCTCCCCAAGGGTTACAGGCACTGCCTCTCTTGGGATGAATTTAGGTTCTACAGTTGTGATCATTTTGCCGGAGCCGGAAAGAGGGAGCTGGTCCCGGACCTCCTTCTGCATTTTTTCATCCATCCCAGGCAAAGCCACAAGCTCCATGAACCTGCGGATAAAGGTGGATTTCCCGGTGCGTACAGGGCCTACAACGCCTATGTATATATCACCGCCGGTCCTTGCCTGGATATCCCGGTAAATCTGAAAATTCTCCATACGAAAAAGCCCTCCTGCCTGATATTCAAAGGTTCTGCGGCGGCATAGCTGCCGCCGCTTCGCATAATCCTACACTCTTCCTCTAAATAATATGCAGTCGGGCTTTTTATTATTCTAATCAATAAAACTCATTATGCAGCAGCTTATGCTCCTTGCCCTTGAGCAGTCCCTGGTAGAGTTCCATAACCATAGGGTTCTCGTCGGACTTCTTGATCAGCATGGTATTGTCTGCGCTGTATAGGCCTCTTGCTCTTGCAGCCTTGGTCCTGTCACCTGCACGTACAGGCTGGCCGCCTCCCATAATACAGCCACGGCGGCATGCCATTACCTCGATCAGATGATAATTGGCTTCACCGTTTTTCACACGCTCCATAACCGTTCTGGCATTTGCAAGTCCGCTAGTTACACAAATGTTAATATCCATTCCCTTGTAAGGAATAGTAAATTCTTTGATTCCCTCATCGCCGCGCACGCCGCACTCTGCGATTTCGCGCATGGTCTCCTTGGTATGATCTGGGCTTAAGCGACGAAGAACCGCCTCTGTAACACCACCTGTAACACCAAAGATCACACCGCCGCCGGAACCAAATCCAAAAGGCATATCGCATGCTTCCGGCTCCAGCTGTCCGAAGTCCAGACCAAAATTGTCGATCATTCGAATCAGCTCTGTAGTCGTGATAACAATATCCGTGTCCTGCTCTCCGTCTGTAAAGCTGTTTGGACGAATTGCCTCTGCTTTCTTGGCAGTACATGGCATAACAGATACCATAACCGTTCTCTTGCCTTTGGCATTTTCAGGGTCACGGAAGTACTCCTTAATTACTGCTGACATCATTCCCTGCGGGGATCTGCAGGTAGACAGGTTCGGAATATAATCCTTGTACTGGTCAGTAATAAATTTCACCCATGCCGGACAGCAGGAAGTAAGAAGAGGAAGATTCTCACCATTCTCGACCCTTTTCAGGAACTCTGCGGATTCTTCCATAATAGTCAGATCCGCGCTAAAGCTGGTGTCATAGATTTCATCAAAGCCCATTCTGTGAAGTGCATTGACAATCTTGCCCATTACACTGCGGCCCTTGGTCAGTCCATAGTGATCTCCCACAGCAACACGTACTGCAGGAGCAATCTGTGCAACCACCCGTACATCCGGATCTGCAAGGGCATCCCATACTTCGTCCATATGTGTCTTAATGGAAATAGCACCTGTAGGACAGAATACACGGCACTGTCCGCAGTTCACACACTGTGTCTCTGCTATCTTTTTGTTGAAGGCCGGAATCACAATGGCTTCTGTTCCACGGTATGCAAAGTTCAGGGCACCGATTCCCTGTAGCTCCTCACAGGCACGTACACAGTCACCGCAAAGGATACACTTATTTGGATCGCGGATCAGAGATGGTGAACTGTCATCAATCTCATAATGCTCTCTTGTGTTCTGGAAACGGATATTATGTACCCCAAGTCTGTGAGCCAGCTCCTGGAGCACACACTCCCCGCTCTTAACGCAGGTAGTACAGTCACGGCAATGTGCTGCAAGAAGCAGCTCCACTACCAGCTTCCTGTATTTCTTAATTTTTCCTGAATTTGTATAAATAACCATGCCATCTCTTGGTTCCTCAGAACAGGAGGCAAAGGTTCTTCCACGGTCATCCTCTACCGTACACAGACGGCAGGCTCCAAAGGTGGAAACCTCTGAGTGATAACAAAGTGTGGGAATATTGATTCCTGCCTTACGAATAACGGTCAGGACATTTTTTTCATCTGTAAATTCGACTTTTCTGCCGTCAATTGTCATTGTACCCATAATCTGTCCTCCCTTTACATTTCCACATAGATTGCATCAAAATTACAGTTGTCCTTACAGCTGCCGCATTTGATACATACATCATTATTAATATGATAAGGTGATTTGATCTTGCCGGAAATTGCCCCGGCAGGACAGTTCTTGGCACATTTTCCACAGCCGATACAGAACTCCGGATTGATGTGGAACTGACGGAGCGCAGTGCAGACCTTGGCACGGCACTTCTTGTCACGGATATGCTCCTCATACTCCTCACGGAAACGCTTCATGGTACTGAGAACCGGAAGGGGTGCACTCTTGCCAAGACCGCAAAGAGCCATACTCTGAACCATGGTTGCAAGCTCTTCCAGCTCATCAAGATCGGACATTTCACCTCTGCCCTCTACGATTTTCTCCAGAATCTCCAGCATTCGCTTGGTGCCCTCACGGCACGGAACGCACTTGCCGCAGCTCTCCCGCTGGGTAAAGCTCATGAAGAAACGGGCAACCTCTACCATACAGGTATTCTCGTCCATAACAACCAGTCCGCCGGAGCCCATAATGGCATCCAGCTTCTTCACGGAATCAAAATCAAGAGGCGCATCCAGCTGATCCTCGATCAGACATCCGCCGGAAGGACCACCGATCTGTACACCCTTAAATGCAGCACCACTCTTAAGACCGCCGCCGATATCATAGATGATCTCACGGAGCGTGGTTCCCATAGGCACTTCAATAAGGCCTGTGTTCTCAATCGCTCCTGTAAGGGAGAATGTCTTGGTACCCGGGCTTCCCTCTGTTCCGATGGTACGGAACCAGTCGGCACCCTGCACAATGATCTTCGGAACATTTGCATAGGTCTCTACGTTATTCAGGACGGTCGGCTTGCCCCACAGACCCTTCTCAACTGTACGAGGCGGCTTCACACGGGGCATACCTCTGTTTCCTTCAATGGATGAGGTAAGGGCAGAGCCTTCACCGCATACAAAAGCTCCTGCGCCGCGATTGATGTGAAGGTGGAAGTTTACACCGCTGCCAAGAATATTGTCTCCAAGAAGACCGTATTTCTCAGCCTGTGAAATGGCAAGGCGAAGTCTTGCAACAGAAAGAGGATACTCTGCACGCACATATATGTATCCGTTCTCAGCACCTACTGCATAAGCGGCAATGATCATACCCTCGATCATCTTATATGGGTCGCCTTCCATAACGGAGCCGTCCATAAATGCTCCCGGGTCACCCTCGTCACCGTTACATACAACATAACGGGTCTTCTCAGCCTGTCTGGCTACCTGTGACCATTTCTTGCCAGCCGGGAAGCCGGCACCGCCACGTCCGCGAAGGCCGGATCTGGTAACCTCATCAATAACCTCCTGGGGAGTCATCTCTGTAACTGCTTTTGCAAGAGCAGCAAAGCCTCCTGCTGCAATATATTCATCAATGGATTCCGCGTCAATCTTACCGCAGTTCTCAAGAACGATCCTGGTCTGACGGTTAAGGAACGGAATATCCTCTGGCTTGGGACAGACCTCATCCCCATGGCGGTAAAACAGACGGTCTACAGGCTGTCCGAGGCGTACAGTACGCTCTACGATCTCCAGACAGTCTTCTTCCTGAACATGTACATACTGATATCCATAAGGCTCAACGCGCATAAGAGGTCCTAACTCGCAAAGTCCCTGACATCCGGTCTTAATAACGCCTACATGAGGAATATCCTTCTGCATCTCAATGCGCACACCGTCGATTCCCTCACAAAGTCTTACCATTTCATCATAGATCTTCTGTGCACCGGAAGCCATACATCCGGTACCGGAACAGACGAGAACACGGCATGTAAAGTCCTTAAGCTTCTGTTCGATCTGGGCTTTCTTATTCAGCAATTCTTCTTTACTGTTAATTCTCATCCATTCTCACCTCTCAATCTGTTAATCAGCTCTACTACCTTCTCCGGTGTCATCTTGGCATGCACTTCTTCGTTAACCATACAGGTTGGAGCAAGTCCGCAGGCTCCAAGACAGGATACGGTCTCCACAGTGAACATCATGTCGTCTGTGGTATGCTTCTTATTGCTAAGGCCCAATTCTTTCATAAATGCTTCTTTTACAGGGATGGATTTCCTTACATGGCAGGCAGTTCCGTCGCACACCTTAATAATATATTTCCCTTTAGGCTCAAAGGAAAAATTCTCATAGAAAGTAGCAACACTAAATGCCTTGGCTTCTGTGACACCGATCTTTCCGGCAACATAGGTCAGAAGCTCTGCCGGCAGATATCTGTATTCTGCCTGAATGTCCTGCATGATGGGAATTAATGAGGCAGCACACTTCTCATAATGCTCAATAATCTCATCTGTCTTTTTGTACCATGACTGATCTAACATTACTGTTAATCCTCCTTACCTGCCAGTTCTACCTCTGGCCCCTTTGTGAATGTTTCACCATAAGGTCTCCGGCATTGCGTATTTTTTAACAAACTTCACTATTTTTGTAAGAAAATTATATATTTTTTTGTTCAATTTGGCAAGCTTTTCCTAATAAGTCTTTTAATTAACAATGTTTTTTGCACAATTAACTCAGTGAAAAATATACCAAAGCGCACAAAAAGCCGGATTCTGCTGGATGTACGGAAAATACATCTGCAAAATCCGGCTTTTTATAGGTTCTCATCCGCCGATCTGCGCCATTATATGGGACTCTTCTGTCCCGTTCTTTTTTTCCTGGAAATTATGGCCTGCTGGCTTCTCATAAATGGTCTTCTGGATGGTTTCCTTCAGAAGCGCATCGGAAACGCCGCCTCTTAACAATGCTTTTAAGTCCGCTCCGTTTTCAAACTGAAGACAGCCCTTCAGATATCCGGTAGAAGTAAGGCGCACACGGTTGCACTGACTGCAGAACTTGTGGGACAAAGCACTGATAAATCCAATTCTGCCCTGGAAATTTTCAAGGGTATAATAATGGCAGGGTCCATTTCCAAGGGTTTCCTTCGTAGGCGACATAGGACCGTAAGCACGCTCCAGAAGCCCTTTTACTGTCTCCTCGTCTCTCGCTGTAAACTCTTTTCCAAGACCAATGGGCATCATCTCGATAAACCGCACATGGAGCGGATTCTCCTTTGCCAGGACCGCCACCTGCAAAAGATCCTGCTGGCTCTGAAAAGTGGGAACACAGTTTACCTTCACCTTAAGCTCCGGATAGGAAAGTGCTGCCTCAAGTCCTTCCAGCACCTTTTTCAGCTCATCCCTTCTGGTGATTTTTCGAAAAGTCTCTGCATCCAAAGTGTCTAAGCTTATATTCACTGCATCCAGTCCCGCTTCCATCAGCCCCGGCAGCTGCTCTTTCAGCAAAATGCCGTTGGTAGTCAACGTCACCTGCTGGATTCCGGGAAGAGCTTTCAGCTCTTTCACAAGGGGAACACAGATCGTGCGCACCAAAGGCTCCCCTCCTGTCAGCTTGATCCTGGAAATCCCAAGCTCACTGGCCAGGCTGCAGACTCTTAAGATTTCATCTTCACTTAGAACCTCCGCGCGGGGAATCTGACAGATTCCTTCCTCTGGCATGCAGTAAATGCACCGCAGATTACAGCGGTCTGTAAGGGAAATCCGCATGTAATCAATGATTCTTCCATACTGATCAAGCATAATCCATCTCGTCTCCCTCTGAGATCACGCCGCCGTGGATCACCCTGGCAAACACGCCCTCTCTTGGCATGATGCAGTCCCCCATGATCTTAAAAATCTCGCAGCCATTATGGCACTGCTTGCCAATCTGGGTGATTTCCAGGATCACATCGTTGCATTTCAGCCGTGTGCCAACAGGCAAAGTTCTGAAATCAAACCCCTGCACAATGAGATTTTCCCCAAAGGCGCCATCCTGCACCGGGGCTCCCTTCTCCTTGAATTCTTCTATTTTCTCATAGGAAAGAAGGCTGACCTGGCGGTGCCAGTTCCCTGCATGGGCGTCATTCTCCAGTCCATAATTCTCAATCAGCTTCACAGTGTGCACATTGACCTTCTGCGTTCCTCTTTTCTCGCTGATGTTCACAGCCATCACTTTTCCCATATCACACGACCTCCATATATCTGTTACTATCTATGATACAATATTTTTAAGAGAAAAGCAATTTTTTTGTAAATATTAAACATATTCTAATGGAAATCAGGTTACTGTTCACTTCGTGAGCAGTAACACGCTTCGCGATGCACAGAAATCATGCATTCGCATGATTTCGCGCTGCAATTCTCGGGTTTTCTGTGAACTTTGTTCACAAAAAACACCTCGCGGAATGTTACCAGTGAACAGTAACGAAATCAGCTTCTGAACTATACTATAAAAAGCTCCCCGGGTTTCCCCGGAGAGCTTTCTTTATGCAAATTATGCGTTTACCTTACGCATTGCTGCCTCCACAACATGTCCTACCAGAACAGAAGTTGTAACACTTCCAACTCCGCCAGGAACCGGTGTGATCGCATCAACGATCGGCTCTACTGCTGCGTAGTCAACGTCTCCGCAAAGCTTGCCTTCTGCATTTACGTTGATTCCTACGTCGATCACAACCTGTCCCTCTTTAACATAATCAGCGCCAACAACGCCTGCGCGGCCTGCTGCTACGATGATGATGTCAGCTTCACGAGCTACAGATGGCATATCAACGGTTCTTGTATGGCAGATGGTTACAGTTGCGTTTTTCTTAACAAGCATCATTGCTGCCGGCTTACCAACAACAAGGCTTCTTCCGATTACAACGGCTTTCTTGCCTGTGCAGTCGATTCCGTAATGATCCAGGATCTCCATACATGCCTGTGGTGTACATGGTGGGAAGCCGATCTTCTTACCTGTGAAAACACCGGACATGGAAAGGTCTGTCATACAGTCAACATCTTTTTCAGGAGCAAGTGCATTCTCGATCACTGCCTGGTCTAAGTGCTTCGGAAGCGGACGGAACAGAAGAACGCCATGGATATGGTCATCCTTGTTTACCTTGTCGATTACTGCAAGAAGCTCTTCCTGAGCTACATCCTCCGGAAGAAGAATCTTCTCGCAGGCAACTCCTAAAGTCTCGCAGCGCTTTGTTGCGCCTCTCTCATAGGAAATGTCGCTTGGATTCTCGCCTACACGAATGATGCAAAGTGTCGGGTTAACGCCTTTTTCCTGAAGTGCTGCCACATTGCCTTTGATGCGCTCATTTAATGCAGCAGTTACTTCTTTACCTAATAACTGTTTTGCCATTTTGAATGATCTCCCTTTCTGGTATCCTATTATTTCAGTCTTGCAAGAACGCTGTCAAATGTCTCATCTGCAAGCTTACAATATTTCTCAAGCATAGCATCTGCTTTAGCATTGAGCTCTTCTGCATATTCTCTGTCTGCCATGGATTTGGTGTTAATGTAAACATTCAGGCTGGCACCCTTTAATGCAGCCTTGCAGAAGGTTGCCGCTACACCGGCATCGCTGATTGCAAGCTTGGAGCCCTTTGCAGCGAATTCCTTGATCAGGTCAAGTGCTTCACAGCATTTCTCCATAATCTCCATCGGAACGGAGCAGGCATCCTTTAATACGATTGCCATAACTCTTGCTTTCTCAGCTTTCTCTTCTTCTGTCTCTTTTGGCATACCGTATGCCTTGGAAAGAGGCTCAAAAACTTCTGCATCCCGCTCAATAAGACGAAGGAAATCTTTCTGAAGCTGGTCGCATTTACCCTTCAGCTCCCACATTTCTTCTTCAACATCTGCATATTTCTTTTTGCCAACAGTAAGGCTTCCTACCATGTTGCCAAGAGCAGTTCCTACTGCACCAACCAGTGCGGATGCGCCGCCGCCGCCCGGAACCGGGGCTTTAGAAGCAAGAACTTCTACAAATTCTGTACATGTACTTGTTGAAAATCCCATTTTCATTTATCTCCTTATTAGAACAGTCCTGTGATCTTACCAGTCTCGTCAACATCGATTCTCTCAGCAGCCGGAACCTTCGGAAGACCTGGCATAGTCATGATCTCACCGGTAAGAGCTACAATGAAGCCTGCACCGGCAGAAATTTTCAGGTTGCGAACGGTTACTTCGAAATCTGTTGGAGCACCAAGCTTAGTCTGATCATCCGTTAAGCTGTACTGTGTTTTTGCAACACAGATCGGGCAGTTTCCAAAGCCAAGAGCCTCAAGCTGTTTTGCCTGTTTCTGAGCATTTGCTGTAAGAACTACGTTCTTTCCACCGTAAACCTTCTGAACGATCTGGTTCAGCTTGTCCTCGATAGAGCCTTCAAGCTCATAAGCATAAGTAAAGTCGTTTGGCTCCTCGCACAGACGAATTACTTCCTCAGCAAGCTTCAGACCGCCTTCGCCGCCTTTTGCCCATACTTCGGAGAGCGCAACATTGACACCAAGCTCTTTACATTTTGCTTCTACAAGATCAAGCTCTGCCTTGGTATCTGTTGGGAATGCATTGATTGCAACTACACATGGAAGCTTGTAAACATTCTTAATATTGTTTACATGTTTCAGAAGGTTCGGAAGACCCTTCTGAAGAGCCTCAAGGTTCTCATTATTCAGATCTGCTTTTGCAACGCCGCCATTGTATTTAAGTGCACGAACAGTAGCAACGATAACAACTGCATTTGGATGAAGGTCAGCCATACGGCATTTGATGTCAAGGAATTTCTCAGCACCAAGGTCAGCACCAAAGCCAGCCTCTGTAATTGCATAATCAGCAAGCTTCATAGCCATCTTTGTAGCTGTTACAGAGTTGCAGCCATGAGCGATGTTTGCGAATGGTCCGCCGTGAACGATTGCCGGTACATGCTCAAGAGTCTGAACCAGGTTTGGTTTGAGGGCGTCCTTTAAAAGTGCAGTCATAGCGCCTTCTGCGTGAAGGTCACCAGCTGTTACAGGCTTCTGCTCTGATGGTTTGCCATATGTATAGCCAACGATCATTCTTGCAAGTCTGTTCTTCAAATCTGTGATATCGCTTGCAAGACAGAGAACTGCCATGATCTCAGATGCTACTGTGATATCGTAGCCATCCTCACGTGGCATACCGTTTGTTCTTCCGCCAAGACCATCGATTACGTTACGAAGCTGACGGTCATTCATATCCACACATCTTCTCCATGTAACCTTACGTGGGTCAATGTTCAGTGCATTGCCCTGGAAAATGTGGTTGTCGATCATTGCTGCAAGAAGGTTGTTTGCAGCGCCGATTGCGTGGAAGTCACCTGTGAAGTGAAGGTTAATGTCCTCCATCGGAACAACCTGTGCATAGCCGCCGCCTGCTGCACCGCCCTTTACACCAAATACCGGTCCAAGAGATGGCTCACGAAGCGCAACCATTACGCTCTTTCCAAGCTTCTGCATTCCATCTGCAAGACCTACAGTTGTAGTTGTTTTTCCCTCACCAGCCGGGGTAGGGTTGATTGCTGTTACAAGGATCAGTTTTCCGTCTTTTTTATCGCTCTCTTTTAAGAGATTGTAGTCGATTTTTGCCTTATACTTTCCATACTGCTCCAGGTATTTGTCATCAATACCAGCCTTCTCTGCAATCTGGGTAATCGGCAGCATTTCGCATTCCTGTGCGATTTCAATGTCACTCTTGTATCCCATTGTAACTTACCTCCTTTTTACGTCACTGCCACCTGAGCAGGACGCCTCCGCATAATTTGAATTTATCAAAACGGCTTCCAAAAGGGCATTAAGGATCATGTCCCTGTCCGGATCCGCTTTAATCATGAATATACCGCTTTTACATTTAACAGACTTAATTTATATGCAGGATCATTTCGCCTGCGCAGCCTTTAAAAAAGCTTTTAAAGAGCCGATGATCACATCTCCCATAACCGCCATATCTTCCGCAGCAAAGGATACGGGGAAATTATCTGAAAACAGAATCTGGGAGGATGGTGGAAATTCCTCATCTCCCTCCCACAGGATCATCTGGATCTGATATCCGGGATAAATGGATAACTCATATGCCGCATCTCCGAATTTCACAGGAGTGCATTTCATATGATCCATTACCAGCCTGAAATCCTTCAGTCTGTTACCATAAGTAAATGCAAGACGCTTAATGCATCTTCCGTCAAACTGGCGTAAATACACTTCGCCCCAAGGCATTTCACGGTAGGTTTTATACTTACCGGTTCCCATGGAAGCAGAACCGTTTAACAGAAAACGGATCGTCAGGATTTTCGCATAGATCATATCCTCAAGAGGATAGCATTTCTTCTCATCCTCCACATGCTTTACCTGAAAATCCGGGTATGTGATAGTATAATCAGAGCCCAGAAATGTCAAAGTAAAGGCTTTCGCACTTTCATCATATGGAATAGAAAGTCTGGCTGCGATTTCCTTAGGATCAGCCTTTGCATACAGCTCAAGATAATGCTCCCAGGGCATTCTCTCCTTGCTGTCTTTATCATAGTTTAAATCATCAATGGTAAATGGCATTTTTGTTTACTTCCTGTTCTGTAAATCTTTCATTACGTCCGGGAACATTCCGGTGTCTGTGTGCGGAATAAAGCATGCGCCCACAAACTCGTCCATATAAGTCGGTACTGTGGAAAGCTCCATGTATGTCATGTTTGCAGCAAGCTCATAGGTCTTCTTCTCTGCTGCTGTAGAAAGAAGCATCAGGTAGGAGCCTGTCAGGGAAGAATTGCCGATATAGTGGAATTTCTCCAGAGGGATATCCGGGAACATTCCGATATTTACAGCATTTCTCATATTGATACCGCTTCCGATACCTCCTGCTACATAAACATCATCAATCATGCTTACATCAAAGTCCAGACTGTTGAGCATAGTGCGGATTGCAGAAAAAATAGCACCCTTGGCACGGATAAAGTTATCAATATCCACCTCTGTGATCTCAACATCCTTCACAGAGCCTGCTTCGCTTTCAAATGCGATCACATAGCTTCCCATTCCATATTTGTCGTGGCGGATTCTCTCACCCTCGCGGACAAATTTACCCTTAGGGTTGATGATTCCACACATGAAAAGCTCACTGATCACGTCAATGATTCCGGAACCGCAAAGTCCGATCGGCTTGGTTCCAGGATTTCCTACTACCTTGTAGGTAGGAATCATAGTTTCCTTGTCAATGGTACAGGCCTCAATGGCACCGTCTGTTGCACGCATACCGCAGCTGATGTCACCACCCTCAAAGGCAGGTCCTGCTGAACATGCACAGCTCATCATAAAGTCAGAGTTTCCGAATACCAGCTCTCCGTTGGTACCAAGGTCAATAAACAGGGAAAACTCCGGTCTGTTCCAGATCATACTTACTAAGGTTCCGGCAGTAATGTCACCGCCTACATAGCTTCCGATATTCGGCGCAATAATAATATGCGCGTCTTTATTAATGGCAACTCCCACATCAGAAGCAAAAAGGGAGTTGGTCTTAAAGAATGCAGGAATGTATGGCTCCATACGGACCGGATCCGCATTGATTCCTGCAAACAGATGATTCATGGTTGTGTTTGCGCCTACAGACATTCTGTAAATATGGCTGGCTGAAATACCGGCGCTTTTGCACATCTGCGCAATAAGAGGGTTGATGGTCTCTTTAATTACGGCATCCTGCAGCTTCTTCTTTCCTCCTGGCTTCTGCTGCTCGATGATACGGTTGATAACATCTGCGCCGAAACGGATCTGTCCGTTTCCGGAGGAAGCCTTGGCAAGAATTTCTCCTGTCTCCATATTGATCAGAACTGCGGACACGGTGGTAGTACCAATATCTACTGCCAGACCACCGACTACTACATCCTCATCTTTTCCGAAAATATCGTATACAAAAAGATCATTTGGTGCAGTCCGGACTACACATTTCACTTTGAAATGGTTCTCCCGGAGCACATCCGGTAATTTTCTTAAAACAGCATAAGGAATCCTTACCTGCTTCAGATTCATGTATTTCTTTAAAGCTCTTGTAAGACGTTCATTGTCCGGCATTGTATCATCCAGACTTGGCTCGTCCATCTCCAGTTCAATTACGTCAAGACTGTTCCGAAGCTCAATTCCGGTCATCTCCACATCATTCTTGGAGTTTTCAAAAATGGCAATTTCCTCTTTGGAGCTCAGGTCTGCAACCTTCATTCTGCTCTTGTAAGCAGACGCAATATCAGGAACAAGCACAGTCACATCAGCACAGATCTTGCTTACACAGGCAAGACGCCATCCTGCCTGATATTCTTCATCACTGATATGCAAGGTTTTCTTGCTGTCCAGTTCTCCCTTTATCAACTGCACCCGGCACTTTCCGCAAGAAGCATTTCCGGAGCATGGTGCGTCGATGGCCACATTGGCCTCTCGCGCTAATTCAAGTAAATTGTCCCCCGCATTGGCAAAATGTTCTACCACACTGCCATCTTCAAAAGAAAATGTTACCTTAAACATTCGGCACTCACCTTTCTCATATGGTAATATCTGCCAAAACAGACATTTAATTTGTTAAAAAAGGGACTGAGGCCCAAGCCCCAGCCCCTCTTTGTATCTTACGTCCCTATTCAAGCACGGAAATATCCGCTTACGCAGACAGCTTATAAAAGTCAGCTACTCCGTGATTACAGCTCAAGATAGGAATCAGCATACAGGGTGTTGCCCTTGAATACATCGCAGGATTTGATTGTTTCCATAAGACGAAGGTCGTTAGGGTTAACAATTGCAGATGTAAGACCCTGCATCATAGCCATAGCAACTAATGCGGAATCCATGATCGGACGGATATTCTTCGGCATACCGTTACTGTTGTTGGACAGACCGCCTGTAGAATTCAGTCCCATATCGGAGAACATTTTGATAGCCTCCAGAACTTCCATCTGTTTCTCCTGCATTCCCTTAACAACCAGGAATAACGGATCAAACCACAGATCAGAAGGATCCATGCCAAGTCCCATACCTCTTTCAAGCATGTTCTGGCAGTGCATCATACGCTCATCATTGTCTGCTGCAATACCGTCAGCGGAGCAAAGAGCGATAACGATAGCATCGTTTGCTGCTGCAAGGTCGATGTTCTCGATTCTTCCGCCAGCATCTGCGGAGTTAACGATCGGTTTTCCTTTGCTTCTGTTATATACAGAAATACCAGCCTCGATAGCTTTCTTATTGGAAGTATCAAGTGCAAGCGGAACATTATCGAAGTTCTCCTGAAGAAGCTTAACAGCCCATTTCATCAGGTCTTCTCCATCGTTCTCAGCTGGTCCGATGTTTACATCAAGATATACAGCACCAGCATCAAGCTGCTGTTTTGCTCTTTTTAAGATCGGCTCAGGATCTCTCTCTGTAAAAGCTTTGTTTACAGATGGTGCTGTTGTGGAAAGTCTCTCACCAATAGTAATAAATTTTGCCATTGTAGTGTTCTCCTTTTTGATAGATTTAGTTGTTTATGCGTCCAGGTCCTTTAAGAACTTAACAAGCTGTACAGCTTCTCTTGGTCCGACAATGATCTCCCAGCCCGGAAGCTTTGCTTCCAGATCGCCCTTAAGTACGGCAACCTTTCCAGGGATTACAAGTCTTCTGCTCTTAACCTTAGGCTCTACGTTCTCTTTGAAGAATGCGGAAATGCTGTTTCCAGAGAACTTACCAGCAGCCCAGGAGGTCAGTACGGATAATCCGCCTGCATCATTGATAACAAGGTTAAGCGGAACACCGGAACGCTCCAGCTCACCAGATACAAGGAAGTATGTAAGAGCAAAGTCTACGGTTGTAACAACAAGAGAATTCTCGTCAGCACCGTTCATTGGGTAGATGCCTGGCTCTACACGCATTGGCTTCTGCGGGTCAGTAAATACGTTCTGACGCAGACCGTATAACGGAAGTGCCTCTGCATATGTCATACGCTCCATAACGATAATGGAACCATATTTCATAGTGAATACAGCTGCAAGTGCTGCCTGAAGATGATAATCTCCGCCAGCAATCTTAGCAAGATTTACAATAGAAGGATATCCAAAGGTTCTGTCCTGATCTTTGAGAGCTGCACGACGAACCTGAACAGCATTTCCGAAGGTCTCTTTTACATCAGCACCTGTTACATCAAGTACCAGGTTCTTGTTTCCGAGCTTCTCAAGAGCTGCTGTGGTGTCATATAACTCGTTTAAGTCTTTGCCGGATACACCAAGAACTACACCTGCTGCTGTAGCAACAGCGTTCATAGCTTCGTAGTTGGAAGCATTTGCTCCGTTTAATACCGGCTTGTTGTCCTTGCATACTTCAAGGGCTGCTTTTGCGATCTCAGGATCAGAGCATCCAAGGATCATAGTACGTCCAAGTGCTGCTGCTTTCTGAACGAGAGCTGTATATTTGTCAGCTGTTGCCTCAGCATCACAGTTCACATAAACAAGCTCTGCGTACATTCTCTCACCGATACGGTCGTAATCAACCTTCGGGATCTCAGCCAGCTTCGCATCAACAGCAGCATCGTCCATGCATGTGCACAGCTCTACTGCATATCTGGATTTGTTTACAAATGTCTTCTCATGTCTGAAAAGAACTGTCTCACCGCCAAGGGTAAGCTCCTCTGCGCCAGTTCCGATCTTGATTGTCTTCATTGGCGGAGCTGTTGCCTCAGAAAGGGAAGCTAATGCGTCCTCGGACATATGTGGACACTGCTCAATTTTCATAGCGCCCTGTGCAACCTTCATAGAGAAAGCCATACATGTCGGGCATCCACATTCCTTACAGTTTTTCTTTGGTGTTAATTTAAAAATCTGAATACCATTCAGTGCCATATCAATTATTCCTCCTAAAAATTATTACACAAGTGCGTCAATCATCTTAGCGATGGTCTTTACAGACTGTGGATGTCTTAAGATAACTGCATCAGAACCTGCTGCAAGGTCTGCTGCTGCTGTCATAACTTCCATGTTGATACCACGCTCATCCTCTGATCCCCATTCAGGCATATCTTCCTCAGTAGCAACTGATTCTTTTACGCCCCATGTCTCAGAAGAAACCGGTGTAATAATTGGCATCTGCAGCATGTTATCATTCTGGGATAAAGCTGCTCCTTTGATACGGTCCATAGTGGAAACAACGTACTCATAACCGTAACCTACTGTTGCGGTACCTACGTTCATAACGATCTTCTTCGCATCAACACCTAACTGTGTTGTAACTACGTTCAGCTGTTTTGCAAGGTTGATATCATCAGCAGACTCAGCACCTACGATCTGGTTGTAAGCAAGACCTGCTGCTGCACCGATTGCCTTGTAGTTCTCTTCCTTCTCAGACATAACGATTACGTTTCTGCCCTGAAGTGCTTCTGCAACCTTTGGAAGAAGTTCCGCATCCTTCTCCACATTCTTGCAGCCTTCAACTACTAATGGACAGTCGATTGCTTCTGCAACCTCTTTCACTACTGCAATAAGCTCTTCTGTAGATTTGTTTACTCCGTTTGGATCTCCGCCATCCAGATTGAGTACAACAAAATCTCCACCTTCCATAGCTGCTGCTTTCTTAGCGATCTCAGCCATAGTGGTGCATCCTTCATAATATGCTTTGATTCCCGGCGCAAATTCGTCAAGTCCCATATCAGTGATTTCTACACCGATTTTCGGACGGTTCTCGGTTGGTGCATCAAATGTATAGAACGGAAATGTGGAATTTCCTCCAATAGTAACCGCTTTATCACCAGTTCCAACCGTAACAGTGTTGATCTTTGCGTTGAACTTCTGTGGTTTCTGATTAAATGGCATTTCTTAAAGCCTCCTTGAAAATTTTGTAAAAGTATACAGAACCATTATACTACATCATCGGATCCATTGACAATGCAGGATGATTATGTTCTGTTAAAAATGCAACAAGAACTTCCGGATCTGTGGCAACTGTCTCATCACCGACCATATCAGTGAAGTTGTCAATGCCATAGAGTTCTTTTGCAGTTCTGTTGAGACGCTCCGCCACGGTCTCTTTTAATTCCTTCGGCATCCATACGATACGCTCAATTCCGCCCTCTGCCTTCATGAATTTCTTGGATGAAATAAAGTGTTTTCCATGTCCCATAAAGCCTGGTGTCTGAACACCGCCTCCGGTCATGGAAGCCATCTCGGAGAACGTCATTCCAAGAGGTGTCATGCCTGCATACTCACGGTTTGCGATAACCACGCCATTGGAAAATGGCTCGATACCGCAGATACACTCGAAGCATCCGCAGGAGGTCATAGGATCCTGCATGATGGAGTACAGAGTAACATGCTCCAGAGCACCCTGGGAATATTTCTTTACTGCTTCATCAACATCCTCGTAAGAGCCCAGATTTACATCAATCGGGCGCTCCTTGGTGATGATCTGACATGGGCCGTTTGGATCCAGCTCATTTGTGGCTTTTGCATCAAGCCATGAAACGGCTCCGCAAAGTCCAAGTCTCTCCGGTGTTACTACGCAGACATGTGACGGAGAAAATGCCTGACACAGGATACAGCTGTAATAAACGTCTACAGACTCATCGGTAAGGGTTTCCAGACGTGCATCACGTTTGTCGAAAGTAGGAATTGCTACTTCGTGACGGATTCTGGTACACTCAGCCGGGTCCGTGTAAACGGTTACCTGACACTTATCTACAACCGCCTCAAACTCATTCTTTACCTGTGTGTAAAGAACCTCGCCAAAATGTCTGGCTCTGAAGCCTGCTGCAAATGCGTCATTGCTGATACGGATACGGAACATATCCCTTTGTCCTGTATGGTATACACCTTCAATGCAGTTTATATAATTGTGGAATTTACGCTCGATAACCGGCTCAAAATCCGGCTGCATCTTCTTGCCTGCTACTTCTACCACGTAGGCAAGACTGTGCTTGCTTCCAGGCTCAAAGCTATCGACCTCAGGACCTACGACAGTGATCTTGTGATCTTCGACCTCGTTCATTTCCTTAGTCTGCACAAGTTCTACGCAGTCCACACGGGAACCGTCAAATTCCACACGCATATCTTTACGACGAATGATCTCGCCCTCAAAAGCGGATGCAAACGCAACCGGAATATCCACTTTTGTAATCTTGATCTTGATTCCTCTGGCTTCCAGGGAAACCTTGTTAAAATCAGCAACGTTCGGGCATGCGATCAGTGCGCCTGGTACTTCCGCAATGTTCTCATCCTCATTGGAGATAACCGGGAAGCCAAGCTTGATAGCACCTGCACCTGCTGCGAGAATTACATCATCAACAGGCTTGAAGGCATTTACAAATGCCGGGACCCTGTCTTTGGTGTATGTAAGAAGGCTTGCTGCATCACCAGGTGTTACGTTACCGAAGATCAGTGCTGCACGAAGTGCAACGGATACAACGTGGATTACACTTGTTACGTCTTTTCCCAAAGGAACGATTCTTAAATTATAGCCCATCTTCAGGCCAAGCTCCTGTGCCTGGTCGATGATACCGCCAACCAGTGTTACAAGAATACCCTGTGCCTGGTAGCTCTTGATCAGGTCAACACCTTCCTGTGCAGTAGGTGCGCTGCCAAGAATAACTGCTACTCCGGGGATATCTCCTGTTACAAGCGGTACACCAAGCTCACGGATAATGGAGTCCGGAAGATGTCCATAGCATGGCTCCTGATAAGGCTCTGCCCCATCAAGATATTTCAATGCTTCAATAAATTCCGCGCAGAGAGCGGTGGCTACGCCTGACATAAGAGCATCCTCCAGTGCATGCTCTCTTGTCATAAGAGATTTGACGACGCTAAGAGCTGCCTGCAGTTCTCCAAGTGTCTTGATCTTAACACCAGTTACTGCATAATAGCATGGCAGGCAGTAAGCAGTATGGGGAAATCCCACCGCTTTGTCTGCACCATGCTGTTGTACAGCATCGTTTACGGCTTTTTCTGTCAGACCGTATACTGCATCATTTCCGCTGAAAATTCTGTTAATTAACAATTTTCTGCATCTCCTTTTCTGTTAATCTTCTATCACAAACCACCACAGGCTTCAACACCTTTTGTGGATTTGCTGCTAAATAAATTATCAGACATGGATTCTTTCATTCCGCAATAAAACAATCCATTGTATTCGCCCTCCGCAGCGAAACGATCAAGCTGTCAAACAGTATCCTGCCTGGAAACAAATTTCCCGGAGCCTGCCAGACGGCAGACCCCAGAAAATGATTTTCCCTCAGCAGGATTTACTGAATCTATTACATCATCGGATCAAGTCCAAGTGCCGGATGTCCTTTCTCTGTAAGGAACTCTACCAGTGCCTCAGGATCTGTAGCAACAGTCTCATCACCGATCATATCTGTAAAGTTGTCAATTCCATAAAGCTCTTTTGCTGTTGCATTCAGTCTGTCCGCAATAAATTCCTTTAATTCCTTCGGCATCCATACGATACGCTCGATACCGCCCTCAGCCTTCATGAATTTCTTGGAAGCGATGAAGTGTTTTCCATGTCCCATGAATCCAGGAGTCTGAACTCCACCACCTGTCATGGAAGCCATCTCAGAGAAGGTCATTCCAAGAGGTGTCATGCCTGCATACTCACGGTTTGCGATAACTACACCGTTGGAGAATGGCTCGATACCGCAGATACACTCGAAGCATCCGCAGGAGGTCATAGGATCCTGCATGATGGAGTACAGGGTAACGTGCTCAAGAGCACCCTGGGAGAACTTCTGAACTGCTTCATCAACGTCCTCGTAAGAACCAAGCTCCTCATTGATCGGACGCTCTTTGGTGATTACCTGGCAAGGTCCGTTCGGGTCAAGCTCGTTGGTAGCTTTCGCATCCAGCCATGAAACGGCACCGCAAAGTCCAAGTCTCTCAGGTGTAACAACACAAACATGAGACGGGGAGAATGCCTGGCAAAGGATACAGCTGTAATATACATCTACAGACTCATCAGTCAGGTTTGCAAGACGGTCATCACGTTTCTCGAAGATCGGGATAGCAACCTCATGACGGATTCTTGTACACTCAGCAGGATCTGTGTAGATCACAACCTCGCATTTGTCAACAACAGCGTCGAACTCGTTCTTAACCTGTGAGTAAAGAACCTCACCGATGTGTTTGATACGGAAGCCTGCATCATATGCCGCATGGCTGATACGGATACGCTGCATATCTCTCTGTCCTGTGTGGTATACACCCTCGATGCAGTTGATGTAGTTGTGGAATTTACGCTCGATTACAGGCTCGAAGTCTGGCTGCATGTTCTTTCCTGCAACCTTAACAACGTATGCGATGCTGTTCTTGCTTCCCTCTTCCATCTCGTCAACTTCCGGTCCTACAACTGTGATCTTGTGATCCTCAACCTCAGAAGCGTCACAGGTATGTACAAGCTCTGCACAGTCTACACGGGAACCATCGAACTCAACCTGCATGTCTTTACGACGGATGATCTCGCCCTCGAATGCGGATGCAAATGCAACCGGGATATCGATGTTTGTGATCTTGATCTTAATGTCACGAGCCTCAAGGGAAGTAGCGTTGAATTTGCTTACATCCTCCTGAACGATAAGGCTCTTTGGTACACGGAAGATATTCTCTGTCTCGTTTGTGATTACCGGGAAGCCAAGTGCGATAGCACCAGCTCCGCATGCAACTACAACGTCATCCAGAGGTCCGAATGCGTTAACAAATGCCGGAACACGATCCATTGTGTATTTCATAAGTGTGCCTGCATCTCCAGGTGTTACATTACCGAAGATAAGAGCTGCACGAAGTGCAACGGATACAACGTGGATAACAGAGGTAACGTCTTTTCCAAGAGGAATAACACGTACGTTTGCTCCTGTGTTCATTCCGGCTTCCTTAACCTGATCAATGATACCGCCAACCAGTGTTACAAGAATACCCTGTGCCTGATAGCTCTTTACAAGAGCAACACCCTCTTCTACAGAAGGAGCAGATCCAAGGATAACGGCTACACCAGGAATATCGCCTGTTACAAGCGGTACACCAAGCTCACGGATAACAGCATCTGCAAGATGACCATAGCATGGCTCCTCATATGGTGTTGCTCCGTCGATATATTTCAGAACTTCGATGAACTCTGCGCAAAGTGCGGTAGCAATACCGGACATAAATGCGTCGTTCAGTCTTTTCTCTCTTGTCATAAGAGTTTTTACAACGCCAAGAGCCTCTTTTAACTCTTTTAAGGTTGTAACCTTTGTTCCTGTTACAGAATAGTAGCAAGGAAGGCTGTAAGCGGTATCAGGGAAGCTTACTGCTTTGTCTTCGCCGTGCTGTGCGATGGCTGCATCAATAGCACCCTCTGTTAATCCATAAACAGCGTCATTTCCGCTGAATACTCTATCAAATAAAGTCACTGTAGTACCTCCTATTATTTACAGACTGTTTTCATTGTCTATCTTTTCTTTAATCTTTCTGATTTCGGATGTTACGGTCTCACTGAAATCGTAGGGAGATTTGCCCTGGCGGTCTGCGTCCATAACTTCAACATTATAGTGGATCATACCAAGAAGATCTTCAGCCGGAATCTTTGCCCTGATGAACTCTTCATCCTCAGCATTCCGGACTTTGTTTGCAACCACCTTGACCTGGGTGATTCCAAGATCCTTTGCAAGGCGTTTTACATTCTTGTAGGTCTGTACGCTTCTTGCGCCCGGTTCGATCACAACAATAAATTCGTCCATACTTTCCGTGGTTCCCCGGCCCAGATGCTCCAGACCGGCTTCCATATCCATAATCACCACATCATCCCTGTGTACAACAAGGTTGCTGATGATTCTCTTTAACATGACATGCTCAGGGCAGACACATCCGCCGCCGCCTGTCTCCACGGTTCCAAGTACAAGCAGCTTTACGCCATTACAGACCTTTCCGTAGGTATCCGGAATATCGTCCACCTTTGGGTTCAGTGTATAAAACTGGTTCTGACTGTTGGCTCCGGTACGCTCCTCCACCAGCTTACGCATTTTTGAAATTGGAATAATGGAATCAAGAGTTTCCTCATCAAACCCAAGGGCAAGTCCCAGGTTTGCGTCCGGATCAACATCCGCTGCAAGGACCTTCTTCCCTTCATCTGCATATAATCTGGCAAGTGTTGCCGCAAAAGTTGTCTTTCCTACTCCGCCTTTACCGGTTACTGCTATTTTCATAAGTTAATCGCGCCTTTCTTTGGATCAGATTCCGAGAGCGTCACGTTTCTCTTCGATTCTCGCAATCATAAGATCGCCTAATTTATCAATATCTTTCTCAACTGTATATGCTGCTTCTACCCAGTCACGTACACCCTCTGTAAGGAGGCTTGCAACCTCTGTAGAACCGGAAACATATGGGTCTACACCAAGATATGTATCAAGACCAGTTGCTACTACATAGTTTCCAATGGAAACTGCCTTCTCAGACATCCATTCAGGAGCACATCCTACTACTGGAAGCTGGGAAATATTCAGTCCGGAATCCTTGGCAAGCTCAGCTGCAAGGATCAACATACGGCTGATATCCACACAGGATCCCATATGTAATACTGGCGGGATATCTGCAAGCTCGCAAACACGTTTCAGACCAGCACCGCAAAGATCCTTTGCAGCTTTGTCCATAAGTCCTGCACGAGCAGCTGCCTGAGCAGAACATCCGGAAGCGATGATCACGATATCGTTTGCGATCAGCTTCTTCATAAGTTCGATGTGAGCTGTGTCAGGTCTGACCTTCGGGTTGTTACATCCAACCATAGCAACAGCACCACGGATAACACCGGATGTAATACACTCAAGGAGAGGTTTGGTGGTACCGGTTTCGTCTACCTGAGAGTTTGTTACGCCGTCAAGTGTCTTAACGATTGCTTCTACAGAGTAACCAACTGTAGCTTTATGTTTCAAATCCGGAATATGTACAAGCTCTGGTTTTCTGTTCTTGAAGTTTTCACATGCAAGTTTTACGATCTGTTTTGCTTTCTCACCTGCTGTACCTGCATCAAATTCAATGAAATCGGAATCTGGCATCTGGCAGATTGGAGAAGTTGTGATGAATTTTGTATGGAAGCATTTGGAAAGAGGTCCAAGTGCCGGGAAAATACACTGAACGTCAACTACGATTGCCTCACAGGCACCTGTCAGTACAACATTCTCCTGCTGTAAGAAGTTACCAGCCATCGGAATACCCCGACGCATAGCAACCTCATTTGAGGTACAGCATACACCGGAAACAGTGATTCCCTTAGCGCCCATGGATTTCGCATAATCGATCATCTCTTTGCTGTCTGCATACTCACAGATCATCTCAGAAAGACTCGGGTCATGTCCATGAACAACGATGTTTACATTCTCAGCGTTCATAACACCAAGGTTAGCCTCGGTATCAATTGGCTTCGGAGTTCCGAAAAGAACATCGGAGAACTCAGTTCCGCACATGGAACCGCCCCATCCATCGGAAAGACCGTTACGAAGTGCCTGACGGATCAGAGCCTCCGGTTTACTTGTGTTACCCATATGAGTCATATGAAGTGCACAGGAAACCTCACGGTCGATTGCTCTTGGCTCAATTCCAGCTGCATGCCACAGATCCTGTGTATGCTGAGGTGCTCTCTTCAGCCATCTGGAAACGCCTCTGATCTTTCCGTACTCTTCCTGAGCAAGATCAGACATTTCATGAGCCAGATCATAGATGTCTTTACCCTCTGTCTCAACGCCCCACTCTTTCGCAATACGGATCAGCTTCTCAGGATCTTTTACCTGGTAATCGCCGCCCTCTTTTGCATGTCCAAGTGTGATACAGATCTCACGTCCGTGATCAGAGTGTGTAGCTGCGCCGCCTGCTGTGAAACGAAGGAAGTTTCTTCCTACGATACCATGTACATCGCATCCACAGATACCTCTCGGTGCCTTAGGTGTAATACGGCACGGACCCATTGAACAGATTCGGCAGCATACACCCTGCTCACCGAATTTACAGTGTGGAGTCTGATTCTTAACACGCATCTGCCAGGAATCAGCGCCTACCTTTGCACCAGTCTCAAGAAGACGGGCTGTGGCAGCTTCGAATTCTTCCACTGTAGTTAATTTGAATTCACTCATTATTGACCTCCTCTAAGTATATGTTACTTTTGTATTTGATGATGTCTGCATGGGCAGACCTAAATGTTTCGTCCGATATTCGGAACCCATCCCCTCCCATGGGATATGGTTCTGATGAAAAATTCCGCAGCAGCGTTCCCGCTCACTGCGGAATTACCAGTCCATTTCTCATTCCCCTGCTGCACAGAGCATACAGGTAGGGGGAAGCTTTTCAATTATAAGCCAAGCTTGTCAACGATCTCACGAAGAGCCATCTTCACCGGATTATTCTCCGGCAGACTGGCGGTTGGTTTCCCTTCACAGTCATATTCATAAACAGTCTCATCCTGGGGAACAACGCCCAGAAGGTTGAGTCCCTGCTTCTCGATTTCCTCTTTGATTCCGTCATTCAGCTTTCCGCCCGGAGCGCGATTGATGATAAGGCCCACTTTATCAGGATGCATATCGCATTCTTTGATAAGCTCTGCAATACGGCCTACGGCCTGAACACCTCTTCTGGAACAGTCACTGACCAGAATTGCTGTCTGCATGGACGGAAGCACACCTCGGCTGATATGTTCCATACCAGCCTCATTATCTACTACAATGTAAGGATAATTATTCTGGTATTTGGCAAGCTGTGTCTGAAGAAGTCCGTTCACGAAGCAGTAACAGCCTTTCCCCTGAGTTCTTCCCATAACAAGAAGGTCGAAATCATCATCTTCTACCAGGGCGTCTTCGAAGCGTCTTTCTGCATAATCTGCCTTAGACATTCCTGCAGGGATCGGATTCTCACTTGCAAGCTCTGCACGGGCAATTTCTTCCCTTACATCACCAAGTGTAGTCTCCACTTCCACTCCAAGAACTTCATTCAGATTAGAATTTGCATCAGCATCTACAGCAAGGATCGGGCCTTTGCCCTTCTCGCAGAGATACTGGATCAGCATTCCGCATAATGTGGTTTTTCCAACGCCGCCTTTTCCTGCGACAGCAATTACATGTGCCATAATATAATCAATTGCCTCCCAAAAATTTATAAGTAGTCAGATAAAAGCTTAGATTAAAGTTCTAAGTCCGGATCTGTCGATGATCTCAGATACATCTTTCCATTTGTTCAGTGCGTACAGATGGATACCATCTACGCCAAGAGCACGGTACTCGTCGATCTGTTTGATTGTGTACTCGATTCCCTCTTCCTTGAATCTCTTGATCTTGTCATCATAGAACATATCAAATGGCTTGCCGTCTGCATCTTTTGCTGCAAATGGGTTCGGGAACAGCCAGTTTCTGGAAATGAGTCTGCAAAGCTCGCTATCCATTACGCAGCCGTTACGGGAAAGCGCCATATTGATTGTAGCAGACATATCAAGGATTGGCATAACTCCAACATCTACAGGCATTGTAACACCAGCCTCACGGATTGCATCCAGCCAGTATTTGAACTGCTCCATATCCCAGCAAAGCTGAGTCATAATGTAGTCAGCACCATTGTCCTGTTTCTGTCTGAGAACTGCGATGTCAGCATCAAGGCTGCGGCATGCAATATGTCCTTCCGGTGATCCTGCAACAGCGATCTCGAATTTATCGCCAAATTCGTCACGAACGAATTTAACAAGGTCTGTAGCATAGTTGAAATCTCCACAGGTAGTTGTCTCACCAAGGGGGATATCTCCGCGAAGTGCAAGCATATGGTCAACGCCCTCTGCAAGGTACTGATCCAGCTGCTCCTTGATTCCCTCTTTGGTATTCTTAATTACTGTGAAATGAGTTACCGGAACAGTTCCGGCTTTCTTGATCATCTGACAAACTTCTCTGTTAGCACCTACATTTCCGCCGCCTGCACCATATGTACAGGAGATGTACTCTGGTTTGTACTTCATAAGATGATCGATTGTTCCAGGAAGGTTCTCCATTCCTTTCTCTGTCTTCGGCGGGAAAAGCTCGAAGGACAGAAGCATTTTTTCTCTCATAGCTTCTGACAATTTCATAATTACATACCTCCACGTATTAAGTAATTTTATATTCTAAAGGCCAGAGCCTGTTGAACCGATTATTCAAACACACTCCAGTGCCTGAAGATCCGCTAAAAAATCAGTCGCATTTTACTTTGACAATACTATTAGCAAGGTCTACCATAAGGATAGAACCCTCTACAACTCTCTCGTCACCCATAATGTCACGAAGAATCAGCTTGTCTCCTTCCACATTAATGCGGCTCACATTCTTGAAAATAACAGAATCATCATTCTCTTTGTAAACAGTTGCTAAACACATATTAATGCCTCCTTTGTGTCACACTGTAACGTCAAATTCTTATTTCATTTCCTCTTTCACAAGGGTAAGGGCAAGCCCAAGACGCATATTGCCCTTCTGGAAATCGGAAACGCTTTCTTTAATGGTCTTTGCAGCAGCATCCATTCCCATCTTGGCCAGGTTGTCTGCCATCTGGTCAAGCTCGGCTGCGTGATGCTCATTGTGCTGCAGCATATAAGTCAGGAGTGCCACTGTCTCATTCTTACAGTCTCCTCCCTGGCAGGAGCCGCAGCCTGTGCCGCAGTTCTGCTCGTCAGTATGTGTATGGTCATGGCCTTCAGATTCCTCGTGGGTATGAGCATGAGTATGGCTCACGCCGTCAGCGTGTGTGTGCTCATGAGTATGCTCATGTCCATGCTGAACCAAATTGCCGTTTTCGTCTTTGATCAAATGCATTGCAATACTCCTTTCGCCTGATGGACAGGCAGATGTTTACGCCACAGTCTGCTGCCGGTTAAATCCAGACAGCCGCCTTATCACATTTTCAGCAATAAAAATGGGCACGAAAAAAGCTCACGCCGTCAGCGTGAGTAAGCATATAAAAGGATATTCTATTCCCTTTAATGAGATTCCGCTTATCTCTTCCTTCATGCATAGCGCAGTTCCTTTCTTCTACCTAAAAAGATGCAGACTAATGACATAAATTTATCAATTTTTCTTTTATTATACATCCTTTCTCATTAATACGCAAGGATATAATTATAAAATTTTACCAAATTTCAACGCTTTATCACACAAATATATGTTTTAATTTCTGTACAATTTTACCAGTTCTTACAAGAAATCGTTTAAAGATTAACGAACTGCCCGTTTTTGCCCTTTCTTCCCCAAAACAGGTGTGATTCTTGTAAAATTTCAATAAAAAACAGGTGATTCTTTTCCGATTATATGATATAATGATTAAAGTTTATTTTTCAGCAAGGAGGAATTAGCTTTGAGAGAAACCGTATTCCTGAATAACGACAGAGAAATGCCCCTTCTCGGGCTTGGAGTATATAAGACAGCAGACAATGAAGCAGAGACAGCCATAAATGCAGCAGTGGACGCAGGATACCGCCTAATTGACACTGCATCCGCCTACAAGAACGAGGAAAGCGTTGGCAAGGCCATTGCCAGATGCGGCGTTCCCCGCAAGGATCTTTTCATCACAAGCAAGATCTGGAACAATGCACAGCGTCTCGGGGATGTGGACGGAGCTTTTTACCGAAGCCTTGAGAGACTGAAGCTGGATTACCTGGATCTTTACCTGATCCACTGGCCAGTTCCTGGCTGCTACACAGGCACCTGGCTGGAGATGGCCAAGCTTCTGGAGACCGGACGGGTATTGTCCATCGGAGTCAGCAATTTCCAGATCCATCACTTGGAGGAGCTGAAGAAGGTTTCCGGCATTGTTCCCGCTGTGAACCAGATCGAATGTCACCCCCTGTGCTATCCCAAGGAGCTGATCGAATACTGTCAGTCCGAGGGCATTCAGGTACAAGCTTATGCCCCGTTGGCAAGAGGGGCTTACCTTGACAATGATGTAATGTGCGTCCTTGGCACCAAATACGCCCACACGCCTGCACAGGTCGGGCTTCGCTGGGCCATCCAGAAGGGAATTTCCGTAATTCCCAAATCCGTGAACCCGGACCGCATTGCTTCCAATGCCAATATTTTTGATTTCAATATTGAGGATGAGGATATCGCCATTATGGATACCCTGAATGAGGATCTTCATACTTCCCATGTACCGGATGATCTGAAGGATGTTATTTTCTGACATGGCATGTTGCGCACCCAGGCAAGTAATTGGTTCTCTTAAATTTTAATTATGCAAAGCAGAACTACAAAAACCGGAAAATTTCCAACTGCTAAAGTGGAAATTTTCCGGCTTTCATTTTTATTTTTCTAAATTACTTATACTGTCCGTGAGAATCATCCGCATACATAAGGGTGCGTCTGAAGCATTTTTACTCCCAGGAAATTTCCCCCTGCTTCTCTCTCTGCATCAGATCTTTCACCGCCTCAGATGCAGGCTTGTTCTCAAACAGAAGCTTGTTCACTTCCATGACAATGGGCATCTCCACATCATATTTCTCTGCAAGGGCTTTGGCTGCCTTGGCGGAATACACGCCTTCCACAACCATCTGCACTTCCTTCATGGCCTGCTCCATGGTATACCCTTTTCCCATAAGATAGCCAGCGCGCCTGTTTCGGCTGTGCACACTGGCACAGGTAACGATCAGGTCTCCGATTCCGGAAAGTCCTGCAAAAGTCTCCAGCTTAGCGCCCATTTTCACCCCAAGCCTTGTCATCTCCGCAATTCCCCTGGTGATCAGGGCTGCTTTAGTATTGTCACCATATCCAAGTCCGTCGGCAGTACCGGCCGCCAGGGCAATGACATTTTTCAGTGCGCCGCCAAGCTCCACGCCCAGCATATCCGGCGTTGTATACACACGGAAAACCGGACTCATGAAAAGTCCCTGGAGATATTCCGCTGTTTCTTTCCTGCGGGCACTGACCACGCAGGTGGTAGGAAGCCCCCGGCTTACCTCCTCCGCATGGCTTGGTCCGGAAAGCACGCACACATCTGCCTGGGGAATCTCTTCTTTAATAATATCGCACACAGGCATCAGAGTATTCTCTTCCACACCCTTTGCCACATTTACAATGATCTGCCTCTGGCGCACATAAGGTGCCAGGCGTCTGCTTACTTTACGGATATAGGCAGAAGGAGAAGCAAACACTGTCACATCCACATCTGTAAGAGCCGCTTTGTCATCGGAAGTTATTACGATTCCTTCCGGGATCTTCACCCCGGGAAGCTTCCCACTGTCCTCGCGGGTCTCATTCAGGCTGACTGCCTTTTCCGGATGTGCAGACCACAGCATAACCTGATGGCCATTGTTGTAAAGCAGTATTGCAAGTGCTGTTCCCCAGCTTCCGGTCCCCATTACACTGATTTTTGCCAAATCCATCACCTCATCTTTTCTTCGCTCCCAGCTTATTCTCAGTGCCGTTCATAAGACGGGAAATATTGGCTCTGTGCCGGTAAATGGCAAGAGCTGTCATAAGGGCCATGATCACATTCATTTCCACCACATGGGAAGGATCCATGCCATAGCTTCCTGCTGCGCCAAAGGCAATAAAGCAGATCAGCGCACCTACATAAGCCGCCATGGAGCCCAGGGAAACATAGCGTGTAACCGCTACAAGCCCGATAAAGATCACAGCACAGATCAGAAACACTCTCCAGTCAAGGGCAAGGAGCATTCCGGCAGAAGCTGCAATTCCCTTTCCCCCTCTGAATTTCAGATAGATGGGGAAATTGTGTCCAAGGACACAGCCTGCTGCCGTATACATTCCAAGCAGGGGCAGAATATCCCCGTACTGATTTTTGAAAACCGCGTCCACCACCAGAATGGCGATCACGCATTTTAACATGTCCCCGATCAGGGTCATAGCTCCCGCCTTTTTGCCTAGGGTACGAAGGGCATTGGTGGTTCCCGCATTGCCGCTTCCGTACTGGCGGATATCCATGTGATGGTATTTTCCAATAAGATAGGATGTCTGAAACATTCCAAACAAATACCCGATAAACAGGCAAGCAATCCGTTCCATAATTATTCCTTCTCTCCGCGCTCTCTTACAATAAACCTCAGCGGTGTGCCGCCAAAATCAAATGCATCGCGGATCTTGTTTTCCAGATATCTGGTGTAGGAGAAATGCATAAGTTCCTTGTCGTTTACGAAAATAACGAATGTAGGCGGCTTCACTGCTACCTGAGTCATGTAGAAAATCTTCAGGCGCTTGCCCTTGTCTGACGGCGGCTGCTGCATGGCAACGGCTTCTGCAAGGATCTCGTTGAGCACGCCTGTCTGGATACGCATGGTCTGGTTCTCGATCACTGCATCCAGAGTCTCAAACATTCTGGAAATTCGAAGGCCGGTCTTGGCGGAAATAAATACGATCTCTGCATACGGCATAAAGGAAAGGACCTCACGAATGCGGTTGGTATGCTTGTAAATGGTCTTGTCATTTTTCTCGATGGCATCCCATTTATTCACCGCAATGATCACGCCTTTACCCTTCTCATGGGCAATTCCGGCGATCTTGGCATCCTGCTCGGTAACGCCCTCGGAAGCGTCGATCATCACAACCACAAGGTCTGCCCGCTCTACTGCGGTTACGGTACGGATCACGCTGAAGCGCTCAATCTCTTCCTTCACCTTAGCCTTGCGGCGAAGTCCTGCAGTGTCGATAAAAATATATTCCTTGCCGTTCCAGGTAACCTTGGTATCAACCGCATCACGGGTGGTTCCGGCAATGTCGGATACGATTACGCGGTCCTCTCCAAGGAGTTTATTTACAAGGGAGGATTTACCTACGTTCGGCTTTCCTACAATGGCGATCTTCGGAATATCGGAATCCTCATCCTCGCCTGTATCCTCTGGGAAATACTTGGTTACTTCGTCCAGCATATCTCCAAGTCCCTGACGGTTGGCTGCAGAAATGGCAAATGGCTCTCCGATTCCAAGATTATAGAATTCATAAACATCCATCATGTATTTCTGGACGCTGTCCACCTTATTTACCACAAGCACAACCGACTTGCCGCTGCGGCGGAGCATGTCTGCTACCTTGGCATCGGAATCCACAAGACCCTGATGCACGTCTGTGATGAAAATGATCACGTCTGCTGTGTCAATGGCGATCTGCGCCTGCTCTCTCATCTGGGAAAGAATGATGTCGCTGCTGTCCGGCTCAATACCGCCTGTATCGATCATGGTGAACTCCTTGTCCAGCCATGTCACATCTGCATAGATTCTGTCTCTTGTTACACCTGGCGTATCTTTTACAATTGAAATTTTATCTCCTGCCAGTGCGTTAAACAATGTGGATTTTCCAACATTAGGCCTGCCCACTATTGCTACTACCGGTTTGCTCATACATTTGTCTCCTTTTCTGTTTCTTATGCTGGGGCGGATCAAGAACGGCTGATACAAGGTCAGCGCCTCCTTCATCCACAATTACGATCTCTACATTCAGTTCTTTGGAAAGCTCCTCTACCGTTACATCATCCAGAAAAACATTCTCATCGTTTTTCAGCATGCTGCAGGGGATCAGAAGCTTTTCCCCGAGGTTCTTTCCCTTTAACTGCCGCATCAGGTCGCCGCCTGTGATCAGTCCGGCTACGGTAATGGTCTCTCCGAAAAATTCATTCCGTATGGTGATCACCTCTACATTGACATTTGGGAATTTCTCATGGATCATTCCCATATAGCGGACAATATAAGGCGCCGCCAGGGCTCCTGTGGCACTGACTGCCTGAACCTTCCGGTCATCTCCATCCAGCTCAGCCAGTGTGTCCTGCATCTCTGTTCCAAGCAGCCGCAGCATTCCCACGCCGTTTTCCAGCTGAAGATAGCCATCGTAGGAAGCCTCCTGGGGAAGTTCTCTTCCTGCCATAATATACCACTCATCAGAAGCATGGATAAAGTGGATGCCAAATTTCTCCATCATCTTTTGCTGCCAGCCATGGATCTGATCCAGCACCTGGCAGGCATCCTCTTTGTTAAAAAGTTCCAGGGGATACAGTCCCTTGCGGAACTTGGTAAGCCCTGCCGGAACTACGGAAACGCTCTGGATCACAGGCGCATAGGCGGAAAGCTTGCGGATGCTTTCATCCAGCTCTTCCCCGTCATTGATTCCCTTGCACAAAACGATCTGACCGTTCATGGTGATGCCTGCATCGTAAAGCTTCTGCACCTTCTCCAGGGCATCCCCTGCAAAACGGTTATGAAGCATTTTGCAGCGAAGCTTCGGGTTCATGGTTTGGAAGGAAATATTGATGGGTTCCAGATGATAGCGGATGATTCGCTCAATATCATGGTCACTCATGTTTGTCAATGTTACATAGTTTCCCTGGATGAAAGACAGTCTGGAATCGTCATCCTTGAAATAGAGGGTATCTCTCATTCCCGGGGGCATCTGATCAATGAAGCAGAAAATGCAGTGGTTGGAGCAGGAGCGGTAATCGTCCATCAGGTCCTTGGCAAATTCCACGCCCAGGTCTTCTTCGTATTCCTTCTCTACCTCAAGCTCCCAGATTTCTCCGTTGGCTTTCTCTACCTCCAGTACCACATATTCCTCATTCATCAGATAGCGGTAATCAAATATATCTTCAACAGGCTGGCCGTTTACACTAAGCAGGGCATCCCCAGGCACAATTTCCAGTTCCTGGGCAATACTCCCCTCCTGCACTGTCGAAATCACATGTTTTTTTTGCTTTTTCACATTTTTCTCCATCGTTTCAAAGAAATCAAAGTCACTGCTCACACCGCGCACAGCGGCCGGTTATGCATCCTGTTTTTCCTTTGAATGCATTTGTCTATGGCACCGCATACGATAGCCATTATTCTTAATATACCAAGTTTTTTCCCAAAACACAACTAAAAATTTCTGGTTCAATATGAAATTCGCGTTTTTTCGAAGTAAAAATAAATAAATTCCTTGACGTCATTTAGGGCAAATGTTATAAATATAAGGAAGAGGTCTGCAAATGAAGGACAGCTGTCCTATTTTGATGCAGCAAACTGAATCGACAATTAGCATACTACTTAGGAGGAATATCATGCCGAACATAGAATTGCTCGAGAAATCTATGCCTGTCGCACCAATCCGTATCGCAGCGCTGGAAGGCTGCCGCGATCTTGCAGAGGAGGTCGACAGAAAACTGGTAAAATTCCGTAAGGAACTGGTAGAAAAAAAAGGTCTGAACAACATTCCCCAGGGCTACAGTGAGAAGTCTTTCCTTGTAGACTGTGAGTGCCCCCGTTTTGGTACTGGTGAGGGCAAGGGAATCATTAAGGAATCTGTCCGCGGTACAGACCTTTACATTATGGTAGACGTTACCAACTACAGCTCTACTTACACTGTCTGCGGTCATGTAAACCATATGTCTCCGGACAACCATTTCCAGGATCTTAAGAGAATCATCTCCGCAGCTACCGGTAAGGCTCACCGTATTAACGTTATCATGCCGTTTCTTTATGAAGGCCGTCAGCACAGACGTAAGAAGAGGGAATCTCTTGACTGTGCAGTTGCGCTTCGGGAATTAAGCGATATGGGCGTTTCCAATATCATCACCTTTGATGCCCATGATCCCCGTGTCCAGAACTCCATTCCGCTGAACGGATTTGACAACTTCTTCCCTACCTATCAGTTCTTGAAGGCTCTGGTGAAGAATGTAGACAATTTCCAGGTGGACAACGATCACCTGATGATCATCAGCCCGGATGAGGGCGCTATGTCAAGAGCGGTGTACTTCTCCAATATCCTTGGCGTAGACATGGGTATGTTCTATAAGAGACGTGATTATTCCACCGTTGTAAACGGCAAGAACCCGATTGTAGCACATGAGTTTCTTGGTGACTCCGTAGAGGGCAAGGACGTTGTCATTATTGACGATATGATCTCCTCCGGTGAAAGTATGCTTGATGTTGCCAAACAGATCAAGGAGCGCCACGCAAACCGTGTATTTATCTGCACCACTTACGGTCTGTTTACTGAGGGCATGGATAAATTTGACGCTTACTATGAGAAGGGCTGGATCGACAAGGTTATCACTACTAACCTGAATTACCGTATCCCGGAGCTTCTGACCAGACCTTACTATATAGAGGCAAATATGAGCAAGTATCTTGCAAGTATTATTGATATTATCAACCATGACGTTTCCGTTGAGAAGGTTCGTTCCAGCAACGAGAAGATCATGGATCTGATGAAACGGGTAAACCAAAAATAAGGATCAAAAAAAGGATAGAGGACGGAGCTGATGGCTCTGGTCTTCTATCCTATTTTTTTTAATCATTTTCCTGGTATTATTCTTTTTCTTTCCTGCGAATTCCAAGGAAGGCAGCCAGGTTGCCGCGTTTGCCGTGGGAGGCACGATGGGAAAAGAGAAAATCCGGATTGCAGCAGGTGCAGATTCCAGGCATGGAAATGTGTTCCTCCTGGATTCCTGCTTCCAGGAAAATAATGCGGTTGGCTTCCCAGAGATTCAGCTGATACTTTCCATTGTCTTTTTTGTAAAAAAGACGATTCCAGTATTTTTCATTAAAAGCATTCTGAAACTCAAGGATCACATCTTCGCTTACTTCATAGCAGTCCTGGCAGATGGACGGGCCGATGGCGGTAAGAAGTTCTGCAGGATCGGAGCCGAATTCCTGGTGCATTTTCTCTATGGTTACTTTTCCGATTTTGCCCACGGTTCCGCGCCAGCCGGAATGGGACAGGCCAATGGCATGATGAACCGGGTCTACGAAATACAGGGGCACACAGTCTGCATAGTAGGTGGCCAGCACCACACCCGGGACGTTGGTGATCATTCCATCTGTATCATGGAAGGTTCTCGGACGGGTGATGCCGTTTCCTCTGTCTTCTGCCCCTACCAGGCGCACATTCGTGGTGTGAGTCTGATCCGATGACACAACATCCTCCGGGGCAAAGACTACGGCTGCACCCAGTCTTCTGTAATTTTCTTTTACCGCATTCTCATTATCGCCTCGGGTGAAGCTTAAATTCATAGAGGAAAAAATCCCCTCACTTACACCGCCCAGCCTTGTGCTGAAGCAGTGAATGATCTCCGGGAGGTTCTCAAATGCAGGGTAAGCGAGAAAGGTAACACCATTCTTCTCTCTCACCTGCATGTGTGTCTCATCACTGCTGTGCCATTTGATATCCATAATGTTCTCCTTATGTTTCAGTATATGAACTCTAACAAGCATCTGCATATTCATCGGGCAGACAGGCTCTAATCTTCTTAAAACAGTCTGCCAGTTCTGGTACTGCGCTTATCGAAATTCAAAGGCATTCTTTATCCACCTGATCTCACTGCCCTCGATTCCCACTACGTCAAACCTGCATTTTACATCCAGACTTCTGTAATGAGTCATTAAATATCCGGCAGCTACCTTGGAGATGATCCATTGCTTGCGCTCATCGACTGCTGCCAGAGGATTGCCGGAGTACTCCGAGCTTCTGTACTTCACTTCCACGAAGATGAGCCATCCATCCGGGTCCAGCCCGATCAGATCAATCTCGCCTCGCTTGTTACGGTAATTCCGCTCCAGGATCATAACATTCTGTTTTTCCAAATACCTGGCAGCCAGATTCTCATAAAAGGTGCCAACACTTCTCTTATTGATCTCCACGAAAACTCCAAATTATTTTGTGTCGGTATCTTATGTACTTTCGAAATATTTTCTACACAAAGTTCTTAATAAACGTTGCCCTATGTATGGGGCTTGGCCCGTATTTCTTCAGCGCTTCAATATGCGCAGCCGCGCCGTACCCCTTGTTAGATGCAAAGCCATACTCCGGCATGGTCTTGTCGTATTCTACCATCATCCGGTCTCTTGTTACCTTCGCCACAATGCTTGCCGCAGCAATGGACACACTCTTGGCATCTCCCTTTATAATCGGCACCTGTGGGATAGTCACCTGGGGAATGGTCACCGCATCATTTAAAAGAATCTGTGGCACCGGATCCAGCTTACTGATAGCTTCCCGCATAGCCTCATAGGTAGCCTGAAGAATATTGATCTCATCAATCCGCTGGGGACTTGCCATTCCAATTCCCACTGCCACCGCATTCTCCATGATCACATCATACAGCTCTTCTCTTTTCTTTGCACTTAACTGCTTGGAATCATTAAGATACAAAATCTTGCAGTCCTTTGGCAAAATTACCGCACCTGCAACCACCGGACCGGCAAGAGGACCTCTTCCCACCTCGTCAATGCCGCAGATATAACCCAGGTCTTCATATTTATGCTCATAGACCTTCATCGCTTCCGTGCGGGCAAGCTCCTTCTGGTAAGCAGCCTCCTTCTTATGAAGCTGTTCCAGAAGCTTTCTGACACCGTTTCTGGTATCATCCTTGTATTTTTCAAAAAAGGCATCGTACTCTTCCGGCTGCAGTACCTGAAGCTCTGCCTTGATTTCTCCAATTTTCTGCATGTTATTTTTCCTCTTGGGGCACCCATTCCAAGGTAATTCTTCCAATTTTGCCGGAACGGAAATCATCAAAAAGGATCAAAGAAGCCTTGGCATAGTCAAGCTCCTCGCCTTTTTTCAGGCAGCCTCTGGATCTGGCAATTGCCTCTAACACCTGTACAGCGGTTCCCTCTTCTGCAATCTGATAGCGTTTTTCCAGCGCTCCTGCATATTTTTCCCTGAGAAAATCGATCAGGGTCAGGGAAAGCTCTTCCAGGTTCAGAATATCATCCTTGATGGAACCAATGTACGCAAGACGCATTCCCACTTCCTCATCCTCAAATTTGGGCCACAGGATTCCAGGAGTGTCAAGAAGCTCCACATTCTTGTTCAGGCGAATCCACTGCTTGCCCTTAGTCACGCCAGGCTTGTTGCCTGTTTTGGCGCAGGCTCTTCCTGCAAAAGTATTGATAAAAGTGGATTTGCCAACGTTGGGGATTCCCACTACCATGGCGCGGATGGGACGGTTCTTGATTCCTCTTCTTCTGTCCCGCTCTGTTTTCTCCTTGCAGGCTTCCTGGATGGCAGCCTGAATGGCTTTCATTCCGGCGCCGCTTCTGGAATCCACCTTCACCACATAGAATCCTTTCGCCTGGAAATAGGCCTTCCAGGCTTCATTCTGGCGTTCATCGCCAAGATCAGATTTATTCAGAAGGATCAGTCTGGCTTTGTTTCTGCCAAGCTCGTCAATGTCCGGATTGCGGCTTGCAAGGGGAACTCTGGAGTCCACAAGCTCAATGATCAGGTCGATCAGCTTGATATCCTCCTGCATCTGTCTTTTTGCCTTGGTCATATGACCAGGATACCACTGTACGTTCATATTTACCTCGCTTTATTGTTCTGCAAAATTTTTCAAGTAAGTTAGAAACAGAGCCCTTTCCAGGCAGGCCCTGCGCTCTACTATTGATCCAGCAGGCCGATCTCTTTTCTTGGGGAAATCTGGAACCACAGCTTGCCGGTTATGTATTTCTTATTTACCTTGCCGATGTCAGCGTAACGGCTGTCCTCGCTGTTGTTTCGGTTGTCTCCTAGAACAAAGTACTCTCCTGCTTCCAGAGTAATGGCATTGGCTGCCATTCCCGGATTGTTGATGGACGGAAAATCCTTGCCTTCTTTGTAGGCCTCTCCATTAATCAGGATCCGTCCGTTGACAATCTGGATCGTCTCACCTGGAAGTCCGATTACCCGGCGGACATGAAGTGCCGCATCGTCGCTTCCGTTGGTGCGAAAAACAATGATGTCGCCCCGCTTCGGTGAGGAAGTCTTATAGGCAAGTTTATTTACAAAATACTGGCTGCCAACGGCCAGTGTAGGCTCCATGGAGCTTTCCTGCATGGTTACGGACTGAAACAGCATCATGGAGGTGAGCACCGCAAAAATAAGGGTGACCACGATCTCAAATACCCAGATCAGCACCTTTCTTAACTTACTGTCTTCTAACTTCTCTCTGGCACTGGACAGGGCTTTCTTCTCCATCCGTGTGATCTCCGGCATATTAAAAAGCTGCTCCGTCTCTTTCTTGTTTCTTCTTTCGCTCATAATTACTCCGTTTACATACTGATACCGCGAATATTCCAGCGCTATTGTACCAGGTTGCAAAATTTATACCACTTGCTGCTACATTAGATACACGATTTCATTCTAACACAGTTTCCGGTAAAGAAAAAGAAAAAAATGCTGCACAGACAGTGATCGCCATCTGTGCAGCAAATTTCATTCACGATTGAATACGTCCAAAATTATCTAACCAGCTCTTTAACCTTAGCTGCTTTACCTACACGGTCTCTTAAGTAGTTAAGTTTTGCACGACGTACTTTACCACGACGAATAACCTCAACCTCTTTTACGTGTGGGGAATGAAGCGGCCATGTCTTCTCAACGCCAACACCGTTGGATGCTTTTCTTACTGTGAAAGTCTCACGGGTGCTTCCGCCCTGTTTCTTTAATACAGTTCCCTCGAAGATCTGGATACGCTCACGGTTACCCTCTTTGATAAGAGCGTGTACTCTTACGGTATCTCCTACGTTGAACTGCGGTACTTCTTTTTTCAGCTGCTCTGCTTCGATGTTTTTAATAATTTCGTTCATGTTATTCTCTCCTTATTCTCTGGATGTTCTTAATACCCATCACGGTAACAGCGGACCATCTTTTTTCACAACATAAGTGATTATACTATAGTTGTTCCCGTATTGCAACCATTATTTTTGCAAATTTTGTTTCTCACCAGGTTTTCTGAAGTTTTTTCGCATTCTTTACAAATAGCCATTATTTTTCAAGCCATTGTCGAAGCATATTCTCATTCACTTTAAGGATAGCCGCTATCTGCGATTTCGCCATCCCCACTTTTGTCAGTTCTATTGCCGTTTCTTTTGCCTTACGTATTTCACCCTCTGTAATACCTAATTTCTTTCCATCATCGTACCCGGCCTCATATTCTGCCTTACGGAGCTTTTTCTCCTCTTCCTCTTTGTCGTATTCAAATATACTCACAGCAATCACCTCTGCTCTATTTTTCTTCAGGAATTCTGCAAGGATCCCACTTTGAATGCATTCGTCCACTGCACATTTGACAGCTGCATCCAGTTTCATTTCTTTCTTGTATTTTCTTACCAATGCAAAGTATTTTGCATATTCTCTCAGTGTCTGGCACTGCTCCATCAGTTCTTTGTTATGCCCTTCATTCATATTTAATGTCAGTACCTTTAATTCAAGCCTTGGTTCTTTATCTGGCGTTTCATACGCATCTGACAATGCATTTTCCCATCGGTCTTCTTTTTTCTCTGTTCCATTGTAGAACACAATAAAATTCGGAGCCGGTATTTTCTGCAATACAGAAGAATATAAAGACTTATGGTCAACCAGCTTTTGATACTCACTGGAAATATAAAACAAATCCCTTAACGGCATGTTTGGATTATATGTAGACTGGTGTTCATACAAAAATAGATTCGTAGCAATGATAAACGCAAGATCATTCTTCATCCCCATATAAATTGCATTTTCCAGTGTCACGATTTCCAATTTTTCCGGATTTTTGTAGGAAGTCCCATTTACTGCATTATACAATGACAGCAAATTCTTCCTGTCAGAAAAAAGCATTCGAAATACGGTATCTTTATAGTTTCTGTTTGCTTTCAGATTCTTTTCTGTAATCTGCTTTTTCTTTACAGTACCAGCGTTATTCTTTCTTTTTGCCATAGGCTTATACCTCCTGTTCCTCCAGGAGTATGGGAATATGCCGCACTGCTATTTTACACCTCAAACCCCTGCCCTGTTTTTTGATTGAAATTAAAAGCATGGATTTCTGAAGTGATGATTTAGAATAACAGATGGCAAGAATGCCTAGACTTATAGAAATATGCTTTGAAATTATAGTACCATTTGCTCTAAACTTTTTCAAGAGCCTTTCTAAAAAAAGCCATGTATACAAGTAAAGAATTTCACCTGTACACACGGCTTATTGTTTTATGAAACTTTCTGTAGATGCCTTTCCCTTTCAGTAAAACCTTACCAGCAGATGACCTCGCAGCCGTCTTCGGTTACCAGGACGGTTACTTCCCACTGGGCGGAGGGCAGGCCGTCTTCGGTACGGACGGTCCAGTCGTCTTCCTCGTCGGTATAAACCTCGTCGCTTCCCATGTTTACCATAGGCTCAATGGTGAACATCATGCCAGGCTCCATGATCACGCCGCTGTTCTCCTCGGAGGTGTAGCTTACCCATGGATCTTCGTGGAATTCAAGGCCTACGCCGTGGCCGCCGATTTCTTTAACGATGGTGTAGCCATTCTCAAGAGCATGCATATGCACCGCATGTCCCATGTTACCGATTGGCTCCCATGGTTTTACCTTGGAAATACCGATTTCCACGCATTCCTTGGTAACGCGGACCAGCTTCTCCTTCTCCGGGCTTACGTTTCCGATGCAGAACATACGGGAAGAATCGGAGAAATATCCATTATAAATAGTAGAAACATCTACGTTTACAATATCGCCATCCTTCAAAATCTCATCCTCGGAAGGAATGCCGTGGCACACTACCTCATTAATGGAGGTGCAAACGCTCTTTGGAAAACCTTCATAATTCAGCGGGGCCGGGATTCCGCCGTGGCGTACGGTCTCCTCATGAACCCAGCGGTCGATCTCCTCTGTGGAAACGCCGGCTTTGATGTGTTCTGCCACGTAGTCAAGAACTGCAACGTTGATCTTGCAGCTCTCCTTGATCTTCTCGATCTGCTCCGGAGTCTTGATCAGCTTGTGGTCCAGGACCGGATAGCCTTTCTGTCTGAGCATCTCCACCTTCGCATCAAAAGCCTCATGACATTTTTTGTATTTCTTTCCGCTGCCGCACCAGCAGGGATCATTTCGTCCGATTTTTGTTGACATTTTACTCTCTCCTTCAAATCCTGGCTGCCAGATCCGGCAGTCTGTTTTCTTTTGTAAAAATTTTCTCTGGTGTCTATTTTATACTTGAAATATGCAAATTGCAACAGTATTTCCAATATGAAATCATGCTTTGCATGGTTTCGCACCGCAATTTTCGGATTTTCTGTGAACTTTATTCACAAAACGGACATGTCGCCTACCGGCGGCATCACCATATATGAAAGCTATCCAAGTGCCACATCCAGCACCATCATCAGCACAAACCCGCCTGCGAACGCCAGGGTTCCGATGTTGCTGTGTTCCCCTTCGCTGGCTTCGGGAATCAGCTCTTCCACTACCACGTAGATCATGGCACCTGCCGCAAAAGCCAGCAGATAGGGAAGCACCGGAGTAATGTACTTCGCAAGCAGAAGGGTCAGACCGCCCGCGATAGGCTCCACCGCACCGGATGCAGTTCCATAAACAAAGGATTTTCTCCGGCTCATTCCGTTGCCGCGAAGGGGCATGGAAATAATGGCGCCCTCCGGAAAATTCTGTATGGCAATTCCAATGGCCAGGGCAAATGCGCCCGCCATGGTCACCGTCTCATTTCCGGACAAAGCTCCCGCAAACACAGCTCCTGCCGACAGCCCCTCCGGAATATTATGCAATGTCACCGCAAGTACAAGCATTGTTGTTTTTTTTAAATTGCATTTTGGTCCTTCGTTTTCCTCACTGTCCAGATGAAGATGAGGCACTGTGCGGTCCATAAAAAGCAAAAATCCAATTCCAATCAAAAATCCAACTGCCGCAGGAATAAAAGCCAACCGTCCCATCCTAGCATTCATATCCATTGCCGGAATCAAAAGGGACCATACCGAAGCCGCCACCATCACGCCCGCCGCAAAACCAAGAAACCCTTTTTGCACCAGCGGATTCAGTTCCTTTTTCATAAAGAAAACACAGGCCGCCCCCAGGGTCGTTCCAAAAAAAGGGATCATCAGTCCCCAGAATACATTCATACGCACAAAACTCCTTTATATTCTACAATAGCTTATGCCGGAAAAAAGGTTCTGTACCAGATCTCTGCCGCATCCACGCGGCCAGGTACCATTCCTGCCCTTTTTATGTCCGGTCAAAAGCAGCCTCATTTAGTTAGAATATCCTAACTCGTAATATCATATCACATTTCCCTCTGAATTCCCATACTGCTTATTGGTAATTTCTATCATCAATCCATCCAAAACATTTTCGTATGCCGCTCCAATGGCACGGAATCATTCTTGCCTAATATTCGTCCCTATGTTATACTTACTCCTTGCGGGTTACTGCATATTCAGGCAGTCCTGCGATCCTTACAAATTACTTCTCAGCACCTGGCAGATACACAGTTTAGAGCGTGCCCCCAAAATCAATCCCGCAATCTGCACACCCCCGCTTTGCGGTATATTTTGCCCGAAGTCCGTTGCTGCCCGGAGGCTGAGTTTTAGAAAAGAGGTATTCCATGGAACAGACAAAAGAACAGAAACTTGGCACAATGCCCTTGCCCCGTCTTATGGCTAGCCTTGCAATTCCTTCTGTAATTGCCCAGCTGATCAATGTTCTTTATAACATTATTGACAGAATGTACATTGGGCATATCCCCAAAGTTGGACCAATCGCACTGACAGGAGTAGGACTTACCTTCCCCATCATTATGCTGATCTCCGCATTCAGCGCATTTATCGGTGCAGGAGGTGCTCCCCTGGCTTCCATTGCCCTTGGAAAAGGTGACAAAGAACGTGCGGAAAAAATCCTGGGAAATGGTGTCAGCGTCCTTCTTATTTTCTCCATTTCCCTGACAATTATTTTCATGATTTTTAAGCGTCCCCTTCTGTTTTTGTTCGGGGCAAGTGACCAGACCATCACCTATGCGGTAAATTACATCACCATTTATCTCATGGGAACGATTTTCGTACAGTTTGCTCTGGGACTGAACATGTTTATTTCCTCCCAGGGACAGGCGCGGACTGCCATGCTTTCCGTACTGATTGGAGCCGTGATCAACATCATCCTTGATCCCATTTTCATTTTTGTATTGAATATGAATGTACAGGGCGCTGCCCTTGCCACGATTATTTCCCAGGCAGTGAGCGCAGTGTGGGTAGTAAAGTTTCTTCTCTCTGAGAAATCCGCCATCCGCATCCGCAGGAAAAACCTTGCCATTGACTTTTCCATTCTGAAAAATATTATGGCACTTGGAATTTCTCCTTTCATCATGCAGGCAACAGAAAGCGCCATCAACATTGTATTAAACCGCGGACTTTCCATTTACGGCGGAGACCTTTATGTAGGATCCATGACCATCCTGCAAAGCGTAATGCAGCTTGCGGTAGTTCCCATCCAGGGCTTTACCCAGGGCGTACAGCCGATTATCAGCTATAACTTCGGTGCCCGTAAGTTTGACCGTGTGAAAAAGACCTATCGTCTTACCATCAGTTTTACCTTTGCGGTTTCCACTATTTTCTGTCTTCTGACCGTATTTTGCCCGGGTATGTTCGCCGGAATCTTTACCTCTGACCCTGAACTGCTTGCACTGGTGAAAAAAGTAATGCCAATCTTCATGGCGGGAATTGCCATCTTTGGTATTCAGATGGGCTGCCAGACTACTTTCATGGGACTTGGACAGGCGAAAATTTCCCTTTTCATTGCCCTGCTTCGTAAGGTGATCCTACTGATTCCGCTGGCACTGATTCTTCCGAAATTCTTTGGTGTTATGGGAATTTATTACGCAGAACCAATTTCCGATATCACCGCGGCAACCACAGCCTTCACTATTTTCCTCTGCGTCCGCAAGAAAATCGTGTCCGAGGAAGCCCTTTCCAGGCTGGGATAAAACACAACTATCATAAAAAGAGAGTATCTTCTTACCTTCCCCAAAAGGAAAATGGTAAAGATACTCTCTTTTATATTTCATAAATTTCAGCCGAATTATTAATTACCGCTGTCCGTTCCTGCATCCGCAGCCCCATCTGTACTTCCCGCGGTGTCCTCGCTTCCGGACATGATCTTGCTCAGCTCATCGATCATCTCGTCATCCTTCAAGCGGAACTTAACCTCAACACGGCGGGACGCTTCCTTATCTACGTTTCCATTGGCATCCAGAATAGGGTTCGCCATGGAATGTCCGTTTACGGTAAGGTAATCCTGCAGATCCAGACTCTGGTCTGCAGTCAGGAATTCTCCCTGGATGTCCAGAAGATACTGTGCCACTGCAAGGGAACGTCTCTGTGACAGTTCCAGGTTGTACGCATAATCACCATCTGTATCCGTATAACCGTCAATGATGATCTCCGCAAGATAACTCTTATATGTATCCTCCATCAGAACCTTGCAGTAAATGGGAAGTACATTTCGAAGGGCTTCCTTACCTGCATCCGTAAGCTCTGACTCATTGACATCGAACAGAACACTTGCATCCAGTGTCAGCGCTCCTGTCTGGGAATCCAGATTTACGTTGATATTGTTGTTCTGGAACTCTTTCTTGAGCGCCTCTACAACCTCAGCCTTGACACCGATAATGTTATCGATCTTGGTCTGCTGTTCGCTGAGCAGTGTGGTCTTCTCATCCAGATCGGTCTGCTGCTGATCCAGAAGCGCCTGCTGCTCTTTCAGCTTGGCTTCCTGCTCTGCCAGTGTCTGGGCAAGGGCCGTGAGCTTCTCATCCTTGGTCTTAATGGTGCCTTCCTGTTCCTCAATGGTATTCTGCTTGGCAAGAAGATCTGCTGTATACTCTGCCTGAAGGGCCAGCTTCTCATCTCTCTCCTGAATACTCTCGTCGTAGCTCTTCTGAGCCTGAAAAAGCGTCAATGACATGATCAGTATGAAAAGAAGCAGAACACCGGCCATAACATCGGAGTAGGAGCGCCATACATTAAAGCCGTCCTCTCCTGATTTTCTTTTTTTGCGCATGTTTCTCTCCTCTTATCTGAATAAGCCGAATTTCCCTTTCTGTGCAGCTTTGGAAAGCTCCTTCATGTTCTTGTTGATCTCTTCCAAAAGAGCCTGCTGTCTCTCATTCTGCTCTGCGATCAGGTCCGCAAGCTTGTCCATGGAATCATTTCTTCCGCTTGCGATCAGAGATACATCTCTTGTGTTGGCTGCAGAAACCTCGCTAAGGAGACGTCTTACCTGCTCCATAGTCTTATAGGAAAGCCGCTGATACTGGGCAAAATCCTCCATCTGTGCAGTGAAGCTCTCTGCCATCTTCTTATTGGCCTGAATCAGATCTGCACCTTCCTGGCCTGCAGAAGACACCTTCTCAATAGAAGCAGCTGCTGTCTCCACATATTTCTGCATTGCCTGGTTACATGCAACCCAGAACTTGGCAGCGGATTTCTCAGCATCCTTCAGGTAATCCACAACATGCTGGTAATCCTGCTGCTGCATCTTCTGGATCTCCTGATTCTCGGAAAGAATACGGTTGGCAGTGGACATATACCTAGTCTGCATGCCGCCCATCTCCTTCACCATATCGGTGATGGCCTTGTCCTGCTTCTCATAGGTCTCAGAAAGCTTCTGGCTCATGGTCTGGTACATGGCAGACGTATAAGCTGTGTTCTCTTTCTGGGCCTTCTTCAGCTGGTCAAGAGCCAGGTTGAAATCACGGAACTGCAGATGGAAGGAATTGTTCATCTGCTTCAAAAACTCATCGGAAATATCCCGGATGGCATCCTCCTGGCATCTGGTCACAGAAGCCACCAGCATATCCAGAGAATCGTTCATCTTCTGGAAGGTAGGGGTAATGACCTTTTCAAAGCTGTCTGCCATCTGAACGGAAAATTGCTCTGCCATCTGCTTCATGGCACTTGTCTGCAGCTTCTGGCTTGCAAGAAGCAGGTTCCTGGATTCATTCTCCGCAGTAGGCATTACACAGGAGTGGAATTTCTCAAGGAATGCCTGCAGTTCCTCTGTCATGGAAGAATACTCTCCTTTCATGCCAAAGGTATATACAATGGAAAAAGAAATACCATAAATAGAGGTAAGGAACGCTACCTTAATACCTTCTACCAGCGCTGCCACAGAGGAAGTCATGGCGCTGTAGTCTGTAGGCTGGAAATCACGAAGTCCCCATACCAGACCAAGGAAGGTTCCCAGAATACCGATGCTGGTGAAAATATCCGGCACCATTTCCAGAAGCTTCTTGTGGATGTGGATATCCAGCTCATCCTCATTGATAAACTCCTCGATATCTCCAAGACCTTCCTTACTGTTGTTGATGCTGTCTGTGAAGCTGTCCATCTTCTGATCCAGATATTTATCATCAAACAGTTCTCCTAAGTAAGTGAGATTCTTCGGGTCGGTCTTGCCCGGAGTCTTGAACATGCTGTTCAGTTCTTCTACTGCCCTGTGAAATGCAGAGCCAAGATTGTTCATGCGGAACATTCCGCCGAACATTGCGATCATGTACAGTACTGCGATCACCGCCAGGAATACGAAATTGTAAATGGTGGATGATACATTTCCTCTGCCTGCGTATAATGTCAGCGCAGTGGTACCTGCAAGGACCGCAACAAACAATACAGAATGTGTTATTTTTTTCTTCATTGTCTGCCTCCCCATGTTTAATTTTGATGTTAGGGTCAAAAGGTCTTTTGCCCCTAACTTGATATCCACGAATTGCTCCGCTGCAAAGCAGCTCCCGCAATTCTCGAACATTCGGAATCCGCTGATTTACTACGTAAATCGCTACTTCCTCATGTTCGGCGGGTCCCAAGTTCAAAAGCCTTATCACGCAAGCATGAACGGCTTTTTGACCTTTTGCCCCTGATATCATCATATATTGTGAATTATAGTATATTTTTATTATAATATCACAATTTTCTAATAATAACAAGTCGCCAGGCATAATTTGCATTACTATAAAAAATACCAGGCTAAAAAAATACCCCTGTCCGGTAAAAAGGCCTGTTTGACTGTCTTTTCACATAGACAAGGGTATTATAACATATCACATATTTTCAGGCGTAAACCTTATCTTCCTCCAGGAATCTGGCTTTGCCATCTTTTACTTCTACTAAATTGATGCTGCAGTTGGGCGGCACGCATCCATGCCAGAAATGCTCCGGATCCTGATACAGATTCTGAAGCAGCGCCCGCACTGCACATCCGTGGGAAGATACAAGCACGGTCTTATCTGCCAGAGAAGGATCCGTGGTTTTCTCCACCCAGAAATCCCTGGTCCGCTTCAGCACATCCTGAATATTTTCCCCATTGTTGGGACGTGGGAATTTCAGAGGATCCTTGAAAAACAGATCAAATTCTCCGCAGTCTGACTCCATGGCATCGCCTTTTCGCATCACATGGCCTTCCAGATCTCCGAAATTAATCTCCTGGATCCGCGCATCCGGTATCGTTGGAACATCCCTGCCCCCAAGTACCAGAGCCGCTGTCTGTCTTGCCCGGGTAAGAGGGCTGGTAAAACAGATGTCAAAATCCACATCCCGCAACACCTCTCCCGTCTTTTTCGCAAGGTCGATTCCCTCCTGTGCAAGAGGAATATCCGCTGCCCCCTGGGCCTTATGCAGATGATTCCAGGGAGTCAGCCCATGTCTTATCACATATAAAAGCATCAGCTTCTCAACTCGATTCCAAGTCCTTCCAGACCATTTAAGATTTTCTTCATTGCTGCAGAAATCTCGCTCTCCTCCAGAGTCTTGTCATGATCACGGAATACAAGGGCATAAGCCATAGACTTGTAGCCGCCTCTGATCTGGCTTCCTTCGTAGATATCAAACAGCTGATAGCTCTCCAGGATCTTTCCGCCGCGCTGTACCAGAATATCCTCGATCTGTCCTGCAAGAACGTGCTTCGGAACCAGCATACTGATGTCACGGGTTACAGCCGGATATTTGGCAATTCCAGTGAACTTGTGGTTGAAGTTTGCAAACTCCAGAACGCTCTTAATATCAATCATTGCAATATATGCACGGTCGCCGATTCCGTAATTGTCAGCAACCAGCGGATGAACCTCTCCAAGGTATCCCACAACAGTGCCTTCATAGATCATGTTGGCCTGTCTTCCAGGATGAAGGAACGCCTTCTTGCTTGCAGGATCATATTCCATTTTCTTCTTCATGCCGATCTTTTCAAAGAATTCCTCGCAAACACCCTTCATGTCAAAGAAATCACCGTTTCCGTACATTCCAAGTGTGAACATGGTTCTCTCATCCGGCAGTTCTGTAAGCGGCAGAGCCTTTGGCAGATAAACATTTCCAAGCTCGTACAGGCGAACGTCTTTGTTTCTTCTGTTGTAGTTGGTTGCAAGGGAAGAAAGCATTCCGTTCAGGGTGCTGGTACGCATGATGCTGTAGTCCTCACCAAGCGGATTGCTGATGGTGATCACCTGGCGGAGCATATCATCCTCCGGGATTCTTAACTTGTCAAATACCTTCGGGCTTTCGAAGGAGTAGGTCATGCCTTCGGAAAATCCGCAGTACTCTGCGATATCTCTTGCAATGTTCTCAATGCGAAGCTTAAATGGCATTTTTCCTGTGGTAGCTTCACCGGACGGTAAAGTAGTCGGGATCTTGTCATATCCGTAGAAACGTGCAACCTCCTCAGCAACATCTGCCATGCAGTGGATATCCTGACGGAAGGTAGGTGCTACGATCTCATTTGTTTCCTCATCATAGGCAAGCTCAATTTTTGCAAGATAGCCAAGCATCTCTTCTTTGGAAAGATTGGTTCCAAGAAGTCCGTTGATGCGGTCTGGCTCAAATTTCACACGGGATGGCTCACTTACTTTGCTGCAGATGTCAACCATTCCTCCAACAACCTCGCCGGCGCCAAGCTCTTCCATCAGCTGGCAGGCTCTGTCGATTGCGGCTTTTGCATTGTTTGGATCAAGGCCTTTCTCGAATTTACCGGAAGCATCTGTACGAAGTCCGATTCTCTTGGAGGAAAGTCTGATGTTGGTTCCGTCGAAGCATGCTGCCTCGAAAAGAACGGTGTGCACATTGTCTGTGATCATGGAGTTCTCGCCGCCCATGATACCAGCGATTCCAACCGGCTTCTCGCCGTCGCAGATCATCAGCACGTTCTCATCCATGGTACGCTCCTGGCCGTCAAGAGTGACGAATTTCTCGCCCTCGCCAGCACAGCGGACAACGATCTCATGGTTTGCAATGGTGTCAAGGTCGTAAGCGTGCATTGGCTGTCCGAACTCTTCCATTACATAGTTTGTAATATCAACCAGGTTGTTGATCGGGCGGATTCCGTTGGAAGCCAGGCAGCGCTGCATCCATTTCGGGGACGGTCCGATCTTTACATTTTTTACCACTCTTGCACAGTAACGCGGGCAAAGCTCCGGTTTCTCTACAGTTACTTTCACGTAGTCGGATGCTTTCTCATCGTTTCCTGTCACCTTTACTTCCGGCGGGCAGAATTTCTTGCCGAAGGTAGCGGCTGCTTCTCTTGCGATTCCAAGAACGCCGTAGCAGTCTACACGGTTGGAAGTAATCTCATATTCAAATACAATGTCGTCAAGTCCAAGTGCCTTGATCGCACTCTCGCCCACAACTGCATCTTCCGGGAAAATATAGATTCCGTATTCCGGAGCTTCCGGATACATGTCGCGGTTGCTTCCAAGCTCTTCAATGGAGCACATCATACCGTTTGACGGAACTCCGCGAAGCTTGCCGGCTTTGATCTTGATTCCGCCAGGTGTCATTTTGCCGTCATGGCCGCCAGCTACACGTCCGCCGTCCAGAACAACCGGAACCTTGTCTCCTTCTTTAACATTTGGTGCACCGGTTACGATCTGAATGGTCTCGCTGCCGATATTTACCTGGCAGATGATCAGCTTATCAGCATCCGGGTGCTTCTCGATCTTCTTGATCTGTCCGATGACGATTTTGTCAAGGTCTGCGTCAAGCTTGGTAAATCCCTCTACCTTTGTACCTGACAGGGTCATTGCATCTGTATATTCCTGTGCGGTTACATCAAGATCCGGCACATACATTTTCATCCAAGATAATGAAGTATTCATTTATTTAATCCTCTTCTCACTTTTTATTTATTAGAGCCTTTTTCAAACATGCTCTAGAACTGTTTCAGGAAACGGATATCGTTCTCATAAAGCAGGCGCATGTCATCGATCTCATATTTCAGAAGGGCAATACGCTCAAGACCTACACCGAATGCAAAGCCTGTGTACTCATCCGGGTCAATGCCGCACATGCGAAGTACGTTGGGATGAACAGTTCCGCAGCCAAGGATTTCAATCCAGCCGGAGCCTTTACAGAAACGGCAGCCTTTTCCGCCGCACTTGAAGCAGGAAACGTCAACCTCTGCACTTGGCTCTGTGAATGGGAAGTGGTGCGGTCTGAATTTGGTTTTTGTCTCAGGTCCGAAAAGCTCTTTGGCAAATACTTCCAGAGTTCCTTTCAGATCTGCAAAGGTAATGTTCTTGTCAATGACAAGTCCCTCGATCTGATGGAAGGATGGAGAATGGGTTGCATCCACCTCATCAGAACGGAATACACGGCCAGGTGCGATCATACGGATTGGCAGCTTGCCTTTCTCCATGGTACGGGCCTGTACCGGGGAAGTCTGGGAACGAAGAAGGATGGAGTCATTGATAAAGAAAGTATCCTGCTCGTCTCTTGCCGGATGGTTCTCCGGGATGTTCAGTTTGGTGAAGTTGTAGTCTGCATACTCCACTTCCGGTCCTTCTACAATCTCATAGCCCATTCCGATGAAAATACGCTCTACCTCTTCCAGGGCGATGCTGTTGGGATGACGATGACCGATTCTGGATTTCTTTGCAGGAAGAGTTACGTCGATGACCTCGGCTTTCATTTTCTCTTCTCTGACTGCTTCCTCTAATTTCTGTCTGGATTCTTCCAGAAGACCCTCGATCTTGGCTCTTGTCTCATTTACAAGCTGTCCTACTTTCGGTCTTTCTTCCGGTGATACGTCCTTCATTCCTTTTAAGATTGCGGTCAGTTCACCTTTTTTTCCAAGATATGCAACGCGCACATCGTTTAACTTGTCCAGGCCTTCGGATTCCTCGATCCGGATTCTGGCGTTCTCAGCCAGTTCCTGAAGTCTCTCTTTCATATCCATGGTTCATTTCTCCTTTATTCTTATGATCTGCCAGAAGAGTGGAAGGAAAGGAAATCTCGGCATAGCCGATATTTCCTATTGTAAAAGTGGATTGCTCCGCGCTTCGCGCTCCCGCAATCCACCCCATATTCACAATCCGGCCTATCGGCCTACTTGTTCATATGGGGTAGCCTGGGCAATATCTGTGCCTGCGTGCAAGCAAGCTTTCACGCAGGCACAGCTGCTGCCCAGACTTTTACAATAAAAAAGCTCCGTCCCCAGCTAAAGGGACGAAGCATATCCGCGGTACCACCCTGATTCCTGTGTATACAGGCTCTCTCGCCGCTTAACGCGCAGCATCACGTCGCTTCCTACTGAATCTTTCAGAAACGCGGCTCCGGTGCGAAACTCAGAAACTATCTGAACTTAAGGAAGCTTACAGCCGATGACTTCCTCTCTCTGGAAGAAAATAATTTCCTAAAAACACCTTCCTGGCTTTTTCTCTTTTATTACTATGCCACAGGAAAGCAAATCTGTCAAGGGCTTTCTTTTTCTTTCTTTTTGGCTTCGGAGGATTGTGTTTTCTTCTCCGGCACTTTCTCCAGAAGCTTTCTTTTCTCTTTTTCGATTTCTTTTTCCGCTTCCTCGTGCTCCCGGCTTAACATTTCCCGCACAGATGCCTGGGCCAGCCGGAACTGTTTCTCAAAGTAAGAATTGATCTCCGCACCGTACAAAAGCAGGTTCATGCAGATGTACAGCCACAGCATTACCATGATCAGTGCCGTCAGGCTTCCGTACATATTGCTGAAGCCTGGAAACAGCTCGAAATACAGGGAAAAGAAATAGGAAAACAAGGACCATCCCGCTGCGATCAGCACCGCTCCCGGCACCTGGCTTTTGAAGGTTGCCTTGCGGTTGGGAAGCATTTTATACAGAATCAGGAAGATCAGAAACAGGCCGGCAAACACAAGGGCTGTCCTGGCTCCGATCACCTTGCCGATGATTTTTCCCACAAAAGGAATGTATTTCAGCGCCATGGCCTGGATCTGGTTTCCCAGTACCAGAAGAAGGAGGCTGGCAATGATGGCAACGCTGAACATAAAAGTATATACCACTGCATACAGCCGGGTCATCAGCCAGTTACGGGTCTCCTTTACATGGTAAATGGTGTTCAGCCCATTGGTAAGGGACTGCATGGCTTTCCCCGCAGACCACAGTGCCATGATAGCGGAAATAGGCACCACTGCCGTGCTTCTTCCATAAACCTCAGATACAATGGTAAGCACAAAATTCTGTATATTATGGGGCACAAATGCCCGGATGGCCTCGCTGACCATGTTGTACGTCAAAGGCGTGTAACGGATCATAGTTGTAAGAAACAGAATAAACGGAATGAACGACATGATCAGAAAGTACGCAGCCTGGGCTGCATATGCGCCCACATGATCCCCGTTTGCCCGCTGCATGAACCCACGGATCAGCTGGACAACGCTCTGTTTTTCTTTCTTCTTATCCATACAATTGCTCCTGCTGTTACTGCGATAGGCGGTGCAGGACCTGATATAGCAAACATTAAACATCTGCTGCATTTAAGTACCCCTGCCAGTCTATCGCGCAATTTTTTTGTATCATACCATGAAATGGGATTTCTGTCTACGGTCTGCCTGGATATTGCCTGCCATCGGAAAATTTATTCATACCTGTCCAAGGTAATGTCCCGGAAAAAATATTCCAGGATTTCCTGCCAGCTGTAACCTTCTTTTGCCATCTCATTGGCTGCCGTCTGGCTCATTCCCACGCCATGCCCGAAACCGCCGCCTGTGATTTCCACGCAGCCGCCTTTATTTGCCTTCAACTGAAAATAAGAGCTTGGCAGAAGGCTTCCCCCAGTCACGGTGCTTCCATCTTTTTCCGTGATGGTCTGGCCCTGCGGGGACAAAAATTCCCGGATTTCGTATTCCCCTTCTAACTGCACCGCCTCCTTTTCTGTGGTGATCTGAAGCCCGGTTACGGCACCGCTTTCACTTTTTTTCACCACCTGTATGGATTCCAGGCTTTCACTGCCGGTCAGATTCCTGGTTCTCTCTTCCAGAACCGTCCAGGGAATTGTCACCTTCCAGCTACTCCAGGGAGCGTTCTGATCAAACTCGCATTCCACGCTTTTCAGATAGGAGGATGACGTCCCGCCCCAGATTTCGTCCGTGCTGGTTCTGCCGGATGAGGTGGAAAAATAATAGGCAGTTACTGGCTTTCCGTCCTGGCACATGATCTGGCCGCTGGTTTCTCTTACTGCCTGGCTGGTTTTGTCTGTGGGCGCAATGTTGCCATAGACCTGGAAATTCACGCTGTCATCCACATCTGCCCCGTATTCTTCCTGAAGGCTGCCCTCTTCCATCTGGCATACAGCATAGGTTCTGGCACATACTGCCTGTGCCATCAGGGCCTGGCTTTCGTAGGAGGCCGGCATCTCGCTTGGAACCACGCCTTCCAGGTAGGTTTCCAGGGGAAGTTCATTGATCAGGAGCAAGCCCTGGGGCGTATTTTGAATTTCCAGGGTTCCGTAGTAAACCGGCGGACTCTCCTGTCTTTCTATGGAAGTGATGGTGATTCCCGCTTCTCCGCCGCCCAGGACAAGTTCGCCCTGGGAAAGTTCGGGGGAATCTGGAGTATACTCATAATCTGCTCCGTTTAAATTCAAAGTCACAGAGGAATGATAATAAGATTGATAGCCTGAATCCATGAGAAGCACACGGATTTTTCCTGACAGCGTAGAAAGTCTCTCATCCCCAGATTCAGCAATTTCTGGAAGGTCATCGTTCTCCGTTGCCTCAGCGCTTCCAGTATTCTGCATACCAACCGTCATTCCGCTCTCAATCCCTCCCGCCCCGGCAATTCCCAGCACACATCCTGTCCAGGTTTTCCAGCCTTCTTTTTCCCTGGCGCGGTTCACCTCCGCCGCCTTATGAAACAGCAGCAGCCACCCCAACAGCACAATGAGAAAATAATTAATTTCATAAAAAAATCTGGTCTTCTTCATACAGTAAATATATGAAGAAGACCAGACAAACATGTCCTTATATATGGGAATATTGCCACAGGCAGCCTGTCCTTTTATTTGCGCACGCCAAACTTATATGCAGTAAAGGACTGGTATTTCTCTCCGACTTCCAGTACAGGAGAATGGAAGGTCTCCACATTCACTGCGTTTGGCTCCACCTGTGTCTCCAGACAGAAGCCCTCACGCTTGTTGTAAACATGTCCGTTCTTGCCTTTCTCATCAATGACGAAATTGCCTGCATAGAACTGCACGCACGGACAATCAGAAATTACATCCATCGTAATACCGGATGCCTCATTATAAGCAGATGCGATCACTCTTCTGCTGCCCTTGGCGTAATTGTCGGTCACATAGTTGTGGTCGTAGCCGCCAGTAAACTTCAGCTGCTGGAAATCGGCGTCAATCTCGTCACCAATCTTCTTAGCCTTGTTAAAGTCCATTGGAGTGCCCTCTACCGACGCATACTCACCTGTAGGAATGGAAAATTCATCCACCGGAGTGTAATCCTTGGCATGAATGGTAACATATGTATCCAGAACCTTGCCGCTGCCCTCTCCTGCAAGGTTAAAGTAAGAGTGGTTGGTCATGTTGGCCACGGTTGCCTTGTCGCTGATGCCGCCGTAATAAATCTGGATGGCATTGTCCTCAGTCAGCTCATAAGTAACGGAAACCTCAAACTCTCCCGGAAATCCGTTCTCCCCGTCCGGGCTGATCCTGAAAAAAGTAACTGCATTTTTATCCTGATCGGTATTCTTCACAGTCCAGATCTTCTTCTCGAAGCCATTGGGACCGCTGTGAAGATTGTTGTCATTCTCATTCTTTCCTAACTGATATTCCTGTCCATAAAGGGAAAATTTCGCGCCTCCGATACGGTTGCCGCTTCTTCCGATAATGGCTCCGAAAAAGCATCCGTTCACCTCATACTGCTGAACGTCATCATAGCCAAGCACTACATCTATAAGCCTGCCGTCCTTATCCGGAACAACCACCTTCACAAGGATGGCACCGTAATCCATAACCTCTGCATAAGCGCCTGACTGATTCTCAAGATGATAGAGAGTAATCTCCTCGCCGGAGGTTAATTCCCCAAATTTCTTTGCTGTAACACCCATGTTACCTGCCTCCTGATTCTAAAAAATCCCAGAATGCCGTTCCCTTTCTTTTGACGCCTAGCTTGCCGCTAGGTGGGTATCCTCAACAGGACTTCTGCCTACCACAACGAGAGGTCTGACATCCGCACTGCGATCTTGGATTCCCTTGATGTCAATGTAGGTTCAAAAATAAAAGGGGCCTCGCACATCCCAGGATTCTTTTTTTCTAAAAGTTATTATACTCTAGTATATGCCGTTTTTCAACATAAAATGCAGATTTTTCAGCAGACATTTCCTTTATTTGATTCCGAGAATATCCTTCACGGTCTTCGGCATATCCTCTGCATCCACTACGCGGTCATGAAGAACCGGTGCGGTACGGATATCGTTGACAGCTTTCGGCACTGCTACGCCAGAGAGCTTCTCCAGGGCGTCTGCAAGTCCGAAGTCATCCAGATTCTCATGTCCCTCTGAAATAGCATCCATAACGCTTCTTGTAAATTTGTACGGGCTTGCTGTGGAAGCGATCACTGCCGGAACATCGTCCTTTGTATCTGCCACATATTTCTTATATACGCCTGCCGCAACTGCAGTATGCGTATCAATGACATAATCACTGGCCTTATAAACCTCACGGATGGCATCCTTTGTCTCCTCTTCTGTACAGAAGTTGCCGTAGAAGTCTGCAAGCTGTGCTTTCATCTCAGGTGTAATGGTGTACTCGCCGCCTTTTGACAGTGCTTCCATCAGCTGCGCGCAGGTATCCGGATTCTCGCCTGTAATACGGTAGATCAGACGCTCCAAGTTGCTGGAAATCAGAATGTCCATAGACGGAGAGCTGGTAAGGATGAAATCTCTCTTGCGGTTATAAGTACCAGTGGAGAAGAAGTCAAACAATACCTTGTTCTCATTGGATGCACAGATCAGCTTCTTCACCGGAAGTCCCATCTGTTTCGCATAGAATGCTGCCAGAATGTTTCCGAAGTTTCCTGTAGGTACTACCACGTTGATCTCCTGGCCGGCCTGGATCTTGCCCTGGCGGACCAGTGTGGCATAAGCGTATACATAATATACGATCTGCGGAACAAGACGTCCGATATTAATGGAGTTGGCGGAAGAAAACTGGAAGCCTGCATCGGCAAGCTCTGCTGCCATCTCCTTGTCATTGAACATTTTCTTCACTGCTGTCTGGGCATCGTCAAAGTTGCCTGTGATGCCGACTACGTAAGTATTGGTGCCCTTCTGGGTCACCATCTGCTTCTCCTGGATGGGGCTTACGCCGTGCTTCGGGTAAAATACAATAATTCTTGTGCCCGGAACATCCGCAAAACCAGCCAGTGCAGCCTTGCCGGTATCTCCTGAGGTCGCTGTAAGAATGACGATCTCATTTTTCACGTTGTTCTTCTTCGCAGCGGTGGTCATCAGGTATGGCAGAATAGACAGTGCCATATCCTTGAACGCAATGGTCGGTCCGTGGAACAGCTCCAGGAAATATGCACCGTCTGCTTCCTTAAGAGGTGCGATCACATCTGTATCAAATTTCTTATCATATGCACTGTTAATACAGGTTCTTAATTCTTCCTCTGTAAAATCTGTAAGAAGACGGCTCATTACCTGATATGCTGTCTCCTGATAAGACATCTGGGAAAGCTCTTCCATAGAAACATCAAGGGATGGAATGCTTGTGGGTACAAACAGACCTCCATCTTCAGAAAGTCCCTTCAAAATAGCCTGGGAAGCGGTTACCGGCTCCCCTTTTCCTCTGGTGCTCTGGTACATTACCTGCATGTTGTCATTCCTGCCTTTCCTTTATTGTCACAGGGCTAACGCATTTCTCCTGTTCTGGTACAAAATTCTCTTATTTTTTCTATCATTTTGACCTTACAGGTATTATACATACTTCACCGTGCTAAATCAATAGGAAATTTTAAAAAGCCACCCAGGCGGCAGATGTGCCCGGTATGGCTTCCCGTTTTTCCAGAATATTATTTTTTCGCCAGCTGAACATCGGCTTCTTCCCCGGAGTCCTTGATCCCGTCTTTTCCCGAATCATTCTCGTCTGGATAGGTGTAAAATTCGTGAACGCCGTACTTAAACAGCTTCTTAAGGTCTTTATCAAACCAGACCACGTTCTGTTTCTCCGCTGCGGAGCGCTGTATAAAGAACAAAGCTCCCTGGGAGTAGTCCACGCCCTCCAGGGCCTGCTTTACCGCCTCTTTCGTCTCATCTGTGACCGTTACCTCATAGAACCTGCCGTCATAGATGGGGGAAAACTGGGGCACTCCGTTTTTCCGGTCCATGATCACATCCGTAACCGTATTAGGAAATTCCTTGTTTGCCACACGGTTCATAATTACATTGGCAATCAGTACCTTGCCCTTAATATCCTCGGTTCCTGCCTCTGCCTCCACAATATGGAGCAGATTGTCGTAGTCCGAATCGGACATCATCTTGGCACTTGAGGAAACAGACACGGCTGCGTCAAAGCTGTCCACGGTGTCCGCCATGGAATCTCCTACATCCAGCTCGTCCGCATTTCCTGTTACCTTTTTCACACGCTGACCTACCATTACGTTCTCACAGGAGGTTCCGATCCGTGTTACAGCAGATCCGGCCAGAGGGGTATCTGCAACACTTGTCACCATACCTGCAATTCCTGTAGGCAGGGTATACTCCAAAGTTCCCGAAACGATCCCGGCAAGCTCGGTCTCGTTCTCTGCATCCGAAGCTGCGTATACCTGGCTTCGTTCCCCGGACCCTGCTGCCTTTGATCCAACTGCCAAAATCATCGCCAACGCGGCACAGGCACTAAGAGCTACAAAATTATGTATGGGAGAATGATCCGGCTTTTCCAAAGGAATCTTATTATCCTCATCAGTTGTTACATCATGTAAACTTCTTTTTAATTTCATATTCTTCTTTCCTTGCACTTTTGTTATGTTTTGATTTCTTTAATTATTTATTTCGTAACATTTTTGTAATGTATGAGAAAATTATATTTAATAAAGGCTAAAATGTCAAGGTTTTTTTATTACAAATGTATTATACCCTGTGATTTTCTTTCTGGTCAACGCTTTTCCATCGTATTATTCGGACAAAAAAAGCCACCGCAGCTTCCTTTTTCGGGAAAATCTGCGATAGCTTTTCTTCTTATTATAATAATACGACAGCGTCCGTCAATATTTTCAGCGATTGTTGATGGCTGTTACAAGTGCGTCAATGGAGGCACGGATGATATCCGGGTCTACGCCTGCGCCCCATGCCATGGTGCCGTCTGGCTTCTTGATTCCAACATAGGCAATGGCCTTGGAACTGGAGCTGCGCTCTAAGGCATGCTCCTGATATACTTCCAGGGTATATTTCAGCTCGTATGCTTTCTTCAGTGCGTTGCTTACCGCGTCAAGACGGCCGTTTCCAGTGGCTTCTGTTGTAATGGTCCTGCCGTTAAATGTGGAGGTAACCTTAGTTGTGATTCCAACCTCTTTCTGCTGGAAATGAACCTCGTTGATGCTGTACGGCTGTGCCACGTTCTCGAAGGTTTTCTTAAACAGGTCAAAAATCTCATCCGGGTGAAGCTCTTTGTGAAGGTGATCGGAAACACCTTTGGCTGTGTAGCCCATTGCCTCACGCATTTTCGGAGGAAGGTTCAGGCCGTATTTGGTCTCCAGGATGTAGCCTACGCCGCCTTTACCGGACTGGCTGTTGATACGGATAACGTCTGCATCGTAGTTGCGGCCAACATCGGTCGGGTCGATCGGCAGATAAGGAACGGTCCAGCGGTTCGGGTCTTTTTCCTCGATCCAGTGCATGCCTTTTGCGATGGCATCCTGATGGGAGCCGGAGAAGGCTGCAAATACAAGAGCGCCGCTGTATGGGCTTCTCTCTCCTACTGACATTCCCGTGCAGTGCTCGTATACCTCGCAGATATGCGGCATGTCGGAGAAGTCAAGCTTCGGATCAACGCCCTGGGAATACATGTTCATGCCAAGGGTTACAATATCAACGTTACCGGTACGCTCGCCGTTTCCAAATAAGGTTCCCTCAATACGGTCTGCGCCTGCTAAGATTCCCATCTCGGAATCTGCTACGCCGCAGCCTCTGTCGTTGTGCGGATGCAGGGATACGATCACGTTCTCACGGTGCAGCATATGCTTGCACATGTACTCAACCTGGCTTGCGTATACATGAGGCATGGAATGCTCTACGGTTACCGGAAGGTTGATGATGCATTTGTTCTCCGGGGTCGGCTGCCATACATCGATGACTGCGTTGCACACTTCGAGAGCATATTCCGGCTCGGTTCCGGTGAAGCTCTCCGGGCTGTACTCAAACTGGAAGTTTCCTTCTGTCTGCTCAGCCAGCTCTTTTAATAATTTGGCACCGTCTACAGCGATCTTTAAGATTTCTTCTTTGGATTTTTTGAATACCTGTTCACGCTGTGCAACAGATGTGGAGTTGTATACGTGGACAATGGCTTTTGGAGCACCTTTGACTGCCTCAAAGGTCTTGCGGATGATGTGCTCTCTGGCCTGAGTCAGTACCTGGATGGTAACATCCTCCGGGATCAGGTCGCGGTCGATCAGGGTACGAAGGAAGGTATACTCTGTCTCGGAAGCTGCCGGGAAACCAACCTCGATTTCTTTGAAGCCAATTTTTACAAGAAGTTTAAAAAACTCAACCTTCTGCTCCAGGCTCATTGGGATTACAAGTGCCTGGTTGCCGTCACGAAGGTCTACGGAACACCATGTTGGTGCTTTGTCAATGTAGTCCTTCTTTGCCCAGTCCATGCAGGTTTCCGGTGGAAGGTAATACTGTCTTTTGTACTTGCTTGCGTTCATCATTTTTCTGTTCCTCCATATTGTAAATTTAAGATCTGGCTTTTGCGGATTTTTCGTGAATGTCAAATATAATCTGCTTACTTGGGAAAAATATTCTCGTCTTACAGGAAAGCAGTTTCTGTAAACAAAAAAGTCTTCCGCCCCGCACATATCTGTGCAAGAGACGGAAGACATTATGTCCTACGCGGTACCACTCTTATTTCATGAAAAATCATACACTCAACGGATACGGGATCACTCCTTATATCCTCTCCTGGTAACGGTGGAAGCCGTCTGCGTCTACTCTTGCCGACAACCGAAATATGTACGGGCAATTTCAAGCAGCTGCTCCAAGGCGAGTTCTACAGATTCCTTCCGCTGTCTTACACCGACCGACAGCTCTCTGCGCTCTGGTTCCTGTATACTATTCCTTATCAAAGCATTTCTCTTATTATCCTGTGGTTAATACATTAACATTTTTGCCGCATTTTGTCAATGAGAAATTTAAGCGGCCGGTTGTCAGCCATTCAGGTAGTGGTGTACGCCTGTTCCTGTGTGGCCTTTCTGCTTGATGTAATTGTTAATGTAGCTGCAGCCTGCAGAGAAATTTCCCTTTCCGATCACACGGATCAGGGAATTGTAGCTGGTGTTGTCGCTTTTGGTGATCATCTCACGAAGCAGGGTCTTTACGTTGGCAGTCAGGGCGATTCTTTTTTCCCTGACGCTGGCGTAGGTAGCTTCCATGACAAACAGCTTGATGATGCTGGCCGGGTACATGCTGGTGTCGTTGATGGTGAATGAAGTGTTGGTCTTTAAGTCTTTTACATAGACAGACCAGCCGCTGCCGTAGCTGTTCAGTACGGACTGAACGTTTTTCTTCAGGGTGCCAAGGTAGTTTTCCAGTTGGTCCAATTCCGTAGTTCACACCGCCGACCCGATACCATCCGTACTGCTGATGAAGTCTTCCATTCACTTCCCCGAAACAGTAAGTTCCCTTGAAACGTGTGCTGCCAATTCTGGTATCCAGGTCATGAAAGGTTCTTCTGTCAAGCCTTCCCTGGGTATTAAAGTAATAGTATCCAGTGGTGATTTTACATCCCTTCGGAGTCTGCAGATGAACAATTCGTCTCAAATAATTGAGTCTCTTGAAATTCACTTTACTGCAGTTAAGATACCATTGTGTTCCATCCAAAGTCAGGGTTCCGCTATATTTCTCATTTACCTTGACTTTCCAGGTGGTCGTGTTCTTGGTGGCTGCCTGCGGTGTTGCTGTTGGCATGAAAAACAGAACCGTAAGCAGCGCAGCCAGACCCACAAACCACTTTTTCCATTCCTCTCCTGTAAAATATGTATACGAACCATATTTTACCGCAAAGAAATAGAAATTTTAATTTTTCTCGAGAATTTTCGACATTTTTAGTAATTTTTCGTTACGATCTACTGACAGCATTTTTGTTTTATGTAATTTTAGAAAATAAAAAAGAACCTGAAGTCAACTGCTCCAAGTTCTTACATCTCTGCTTCTAATCGGGGCAACAGGATTTGAACCTGCGACCTCACGGCCCCCAGCCGTGCGCGCTACCAAGCTACGCCATACCCCGAAACGATTAATAGTATATCAAATTCCAAATAAGATTGCAACTATTTTTTTCAAAACATTAAATATTTTTACATAAAACGTGAAGCCCATTCCTGGAACTTCACGTTTTATAGTTGATGTCATGGGACAAACCGCCACATTCTCAAAAAGGGGCAAAACGCCCATCCTCCAACCATGCATCAATTCAATTATCAAGGAGAATTTCAAAATCAATAAAACTACAATTTTATTCAGTCAAAAGCCGCATTTTTTCGCTCCATATATCTGTTTCTTAATTCCTGAAATTCTTTTCCGTCAATCCCTTTCCAATCACCTCCATCATTCTGCCATGTCAATAAACTGCTATTGGCAGCTTAAATGGCTGTGGCAATTCCGCCTACCATATTTGCAGCTGCCTTTGTTACAAGTCACTAATCAATTTCATCAAATAATTCGTCAAAAGTAATCTTTATCTTGGGAAAATGTAATAATTGTAACTCGTCTTTGTTTTCTTCCGTAATCGTTTTTAAAAGGTAGTATTTTGGAGTCTCTCCCTCATAGTCCAGCTCATAAATTTCAACTGTTCTTTTACGCCAGTCAACAATCCAATATTCTTCAATCTCCTGCTCACAATACAACTGCATTTTCTCTGTTCGGTCATAATTTTCTGTTGATGGTGACAAAACCTCCATAACAAAACGCGGCGCATCTGTAAATGTATTTCCACGATTTCCACATCCCTTTTCGTTTTTGATAACATAAATATTTATTTGTGTCTGTTTTATTGTATTGAAGTTTCTACATTTCAGGAATATCCGGGACGATTGGACATTCAAAAATTGTCATGGGATCAATATCAATACACTCATACTCATTCCGCTTTCCAGCTATGTCCCACGCAACTGTCCCATTCAATACGGTCAGTGTATTTTTAAATACTGTTTCATCCTCGATCTTCTTGAAAATACCGCCTTGCTTGATCAGCGGCTTAACATCAAATTCTCTTACGCTTCCATCATTCATATAGGCATAGACTGTATAGTTTTCTCCTGCCACTGCCTGGTAAACTTCTGGATAGAATCGTTGATCAAGTTTATTATCACCCATTCCATTCACCCCTTTTAGATTAACGGATTTATTCTGTTTAATGGCTTGCCATCCTTTGACAATTCCCAGTTCTGCATTAATTCGTCTTTATGGATTTCCGTCCATGCCAGAACAAATTTCAGCTGACGGCTGGGTAAATAACCTTCACTGATTACTCCATCTTCTATCAATACCACAGCTTTATTATTTCCGTATTGTGCATGAAAATGTGGCGGATTGTGATCGTTCCAATCCATCGTAATGCGTATTCCATAAAATAAACTAATCTCAGGCATTGGATAATCCCCCCTTATATTGAATGCAATTATTTATTTTAGTCTACTCTATTATAACATCATTCCCATTGATTAGAAAAGTAATTTTTATCCGCCTCCTGTATTGGTATAATTTACTATCGATTTTGCCCGGTTTGCGGTATAATTAGGGTACTGCCACTAATTCTTATACCATTACAGGAGGTTTATTATGGACGCTAATTCAGTACTTATTGCCGCATTAGATTCATATTCACTGGATCTTGGAGATTACAAAGGGGACACTGCAGCTATAGCCAATGCCATTTCTAAATGTAAGGATTATCTATCACATAATACTGTCACTACCGATTGGGTAAAAAGTAACTGGGGTAACAGGCTGAATATTATATTTTATCCCCTTATATAGAGCTATTTAAAACGTTTCCTAATTTCCTCCATTGAGTTAAAAACATGGAAATCTGTGCCGTTTCGGATTCGCTCCACAACACGTTTTTGTCTGTCTGTTAATGGCTCTTTATAGCCGTGGTCTTTGATTGTAAATGCCGCCATCTTTCTTGCTTTCTTCGCAGCATCTACTTTATAATCCCTGACTGTCCACTCTTTTCTTGGTTTAGGGTTGCGGAAATTCCGTATGATGTAACCGAAATACTCCGTAAACGGCACATCCTTTGGGATTTCCTCGCCTATGTGTTTATACTTTTGGAGGCAATCTAAATGCCGCCACATGTCTTTATCATATTGCTCAAGCTCTTTTTCCAGTTCTTTTAATTCGGCATCTGATAAATCGTCTATTTCTCTTCGGTTGTCGATTATTTGGATGGGTGGTTCTGCCACGACTTCTGTGTTACTTGTTTCTAATTTCTTATTTTCTTTCATTGGTTGATCCTCTCTTTTTTTGTTTTCGCCGTTTATGTTTTGTCCAGGGAGAATCGTTTTTCCTATTATTTTCCTTCACCAAAAACTCGAACCACTTAAATTATTTCAATCTTAAATGGGTACGAGAAAATTATTTTTAATTTTTCTTCTGAGGTCAATTTTTGGCACTCTGGCATTGTTTTTATTTTGGCTGCGAATTTGTAAATTTCTTCTATATTTGCGATTATTGCTTTTTTCGTTTCCGCCATTTTTCTCCTTATAATCAAAAAGACCTTGCGCCTAGTAAAACTAGGTACAAGGTCAATATGTGAGGCTGTGGAATTTGCCCCTTAACAGGATATTTTACTTTGCCTGTTGACAAAAATATTAGTGCTGTGCATTAATATAATTTACAAGTCCCTCTGCCTTAATAATCTTCTGCATAAATTCCGGGAAGGCCTGACCCTTGAACTGGGTTCCTTTGGTACGATTGTAGATCATACCAGAGTCGAAATCCACTTCCACCTGATCTCCGTCATCAATTCCCTTGCTCGCTTCCGGGCACTCGATGATCGGAAGTCCGATATTGATGGCATTTCGGTAAAAAATTCTGGCAAATGTCTCAGCGATTACACAGCTTACACCAGCTGCCTTGATAGCGATAGGCGCATGCTCACGGGAGGAGCCACAGCCAAAATTCTTGCTTGCTACGATAATGTCACCCTTCTGCACTCTCTTCACGAAAGTGTTGTCGATGTCTTCCATACAATGGGTTGCCAGTTCAGCCGGATCTGAGGAATTCAGATAACGGGCCGGGATAATAACGTCTGTATCTACATTGTCTCCATATTTAAATACTCTGCCTTTTGCCTGCATGATGGGTACTCCTCCTTATAATCCTAATTCTTCCGGTGCACAAATATATCCGGTTACAGCACTTGCAGCGGCTACTGCCGGGCTTGCAAGATAAACTTCAGAATCCACATGTCCCATGCGGCCTACAAAGTTACGGTTGGTAGTGGAAATGCAGCGCTCTCCTGCCGCAAGAATTCCCATGTATCCGCCAAGACACGGTCCGCAGGTCGGTGTGCTTACCACTGCGCCAGCCTCAATAAAGATCTTCAGAAGACCCTCTTCCATTGCCTGCAGGTAAATAGCCTGAGTAGCCGGGATCACGATGCAGCGAAGTCCTTTCTTCACTTTGCGTCCCTTCAGAATCTCTGCGGCAACACGAAGGTCATCAATACGGCCGTTTGTACAGGAACCAATCACAGACTGATCCACAACAACCGGCTCTTTGATCTCGGAAATGGTCTTGGTATTCTCCGGTAAATGCGGGAACGCAACTGTCGGCTCAAGTGTACTGAGGTCGATGGTATACTCAGCCTCATAAACAGCATCCTCATCTGCTTCATATGCAGAAAACGGACGTTTGGAATGCTCTTTCATGTATTCAATGGCAAGGTCGTCAACCGGAAAAATTCCGTTCTTTCCGCCTGCCTCGATAGCCATGTTGGCAATTGTGAAACGGTCATCCATAGACAGGTTCTTAATGCCCTCGCCTACGAACTCCATAGATTTGTAAAGGGCTCCGTCTACACCGATCATTCCGATAATATGAAGGATCACATCCTTACCGCTTACCCATTTCTTAGGTTTGCCCACAATATTGAATTTGATTGCGGACGGAACCTTGAACCATGCTTTACCGGTAGCCATTCCAGCTGCCATATCAGTACTTCCAACACCTGTGGAAAATGCTCCGAGAGCTCCGTATGTACAGGTATGGGAGTCTGCTCCGATGATCACATCGCCAGCTACCGTCAGGCCTTTCTCCGGAAGAAGGGCATGCTCGATTCCCATCTGTCCTACATCAAAATAATTGGTAATATCGTGACGACAGGCAAATTCACGGACACATTTGCAGTGTTCTGCAGACTTGATATCTTTATTTGGAATAAAATGATCCATAACAAGTGCAATTTTATCTTTATCAAATACAGTATCTACGGTCATCTTATCCATCTCATGGATTGCAACCGGAGAAGTAATATCATTTCCAAGAACAAGGTCAAGCTGTGCCTCTATAAGCTGTCCTGCTTCTACATGATCCAAGCCTGCATGAGCCGCCAGGATCTTCTGAGTCATTGTCATTCCCATTTTTATATTCCTCCTAGTTATTGTATAATGGTATGATACCAGGGTCAAAAGGTCAAAAAGCCTTTTGACCCCAACATCATGGTATTTTTCAGCAAATATATACCGCGAGGTGATTCTTCCCTTCTTTATCACTGTATGTTGCTATTTTAGCACATTCTCTGTTATAATAACAATACATATTAATCATATTTATTATAACCAGTAGTTATATTAATATGAATAAAAAAGGGAGAATCACATATGCAGGAAAATCTATCGCTTTATCATATTTTCTATATAGTCAGCCGCACAGGAAATATTTCCCAGGCTGCCAAAGAGCTATACATCAGCCAGCCGGCTATCAGCCGCGCCATCAAAAAATTAGAAGATAATCTGGACACTATTCTTTTTAAGCGCAGCTCCAGAGGTGTCACTCTCACTCCGGACGGACAGCTTCTGTATGAAAAAGTAAAAGCAGCCTTCGAGCTTCTTTCGGAAGGAGAAGACTCCATTTTGCACAATCGTTCCAGGGAAATTCCAAGACTGCGTATTGGTGCCAGCACCACACTGTGTAAATATGTGCTGATGCCAAGGCTAAAAAATTTTATTTCTGCAAATCCGCAGATGCGCATTACTATTTCCTGTCAGTCTACTTACCAGACACTGCGCCTTCTGGAAGAAGACAGAATCGATATTGGTCTTATTGGGCGTCCGGGAAAATTATCTGGATATGAATTTCTTCCTCTGCTGCAGATTCAGGATACCTTTGTAGCCACAAAGCAATATCTGGAAAATCAGCACAGGCTTTTCCCTTTGGAGCCTCTGTCCCATACTGCAACCTTCATGCTTCTTGATGAACAGAATATTACAAGGCAGTCTGTAAATATCATGCTTCACGACCATCAGCTTCAGCTTGGACATATTCTGGAGGTTTCATCTATGGATCTTCTGATCCAGTTTGCCCAGGTAGGTCTTGGAATCGCATGCGTGATCAAGGAATTTGTGCAAAAAGAGCTGGATGAGGGTGCCCTTGTTGAGGTACCGCTGGGACTTATATTCCCCTCCCGTGAAATCGGCTTTGTTTGCCGCAGTGGAGCAAAAGCACAGGAGCTGGTGACATCCTCCCAAAGCCTGTTCATATAATTTGATGATACCAGGGTCAAAAGGTCAAAAAACCGATGCAATGTTTTGAATGTAACAGGAAATTACACCATGAAGCTTCTGTTATATAAAAAAATCCGGGTCGCCCCGGATTTCTTTATAGTTAAAATTAGTTGTTGATCAGCTTATCTTCGCCGTTCCAGCTGTAAAGCTTACGAATCTCTTCGCCAACCTTCTCTGATGGATGCTCAGCAGCTTTCTTTCTCATGGCTTTGAAGTGAACCTGACGTCCAGCTGGGCTCATGTCAAGCAGGAACTCTTTTGCAAAAGTACCGTCCTGAATGTCGGAAAGGATCTTCTTCATAGTCTTCTTGGTCTCTTCTGTGATAAGCTTCGGTCCTGTGATGTAATCGCCGTACTCAGCTGTGTTGGAGATAGAGTATCTCATTCCAGCGAAGCCTGACTGATAGATCAGGTCTACGATCAGTTTCATCTCATGGATGCACTCGAAGTAAGCGTTTCTTGGGTCGTAGCCAGCCTCGCAAAGAGTCTCAAAACCAGCCTGCATAAGTGCGCAAACACCGCCGCAAAGAACTGCCTGCTCACCGAAAAGGTCTGTCTCTGTCTCTGTACGGAAGGTTGTCTCAAGAACACCAGCTCTTGCTCCGCCAATACCAAGTGAATATGCAAGTGCAACGTCAAGAGCTTTTCCTGTATAATCCTGCTCAACAGCTACCAGACACGGAACACCTTTGCCTGCCTGATACTCGCTTCTTACTGTATGTCCAGGTCCCTTAGGAGCGATCATGGTAACATCTACGTTCTTCGGCGGAACGATACATCCGAAATGGATGTTAAAGCCATGAGCGAACATAAGCATGTTGCCTTCCTCAAGGTTTGGCTCGATATCTTTCTTGTACATATCAGCCTGTTTCTCATCATTGATCAGGATCATGATGATATCAGCTTTCTTTGCAGCCTCTGCTGCTGTATATACTTTAAATCCCTGCTCTTCAGCTCTCTTCCAGGATTTGCTGCCTTCGTAAAGACCGATAATGACATCGCATCCGGACTCCTTCAGGTTCAGTGCGTGAGCATGTCCCTGGCTGCCGTAGCCGATAATTGCGATTGTTTTTCCATCTAATAAAGAGAGATTACAATCTTCCTGGTAAAAAATTCTTGCTGACATTTTCGTTTCCTCCTACTGTATTAAAACTTAAAAATATATATCGTTAAGGGAATAGATATGCATATTCCGTGTATGTATATTCATTCTCCAAAATACGCACCCCTTAGCAAACTATAAGAACTTCACTCCGTGAGAGCCTCTCTCAAGTCCCATAACACCGGCTCTGGCCAACTCTAAGATCTCGTAGTCTCCCATCAGATCAATAAATGCTTCCAGCTTGGTCTTGCTGCCTGTCATCTCTACGATCAGGGAATCCTTGCTTACATCCACAACCTTAGCGCGGAAAATATCTGCAATAGAAACAATTCCCTGGCGCTGCTCCGGTGCTGCCGCAACCTTCACAAGAACGGTCTCGCGGACTACGCTGTCTGCCGGGTCAAGGACCTTGATATCCCTTACATCCACAAGCTTGGCAAGCTGTCTCACGATCTGGTCGAGAATGGCATCATCCCCGCTGCACACCACAGTAATACGGGTGTAATTCACATCTGCTGTAACTCCAGCAGTGATACTGTCAATATTATAACCACGACGGCTGAACATTCCGGCAACCCGGCTGAGCACGCCTGAAGTGTTGTCAACTAATAATGATAAAATCTTATTCTGCATAAAATAATCCTGCTTTCGTGCTTCAGATTGATATGCTTACCATTATAACAATTTAATTTTTTTTGTCAATGCTACACACTAAAAAAATTTTAATGTTTTATTGTATTAAAGCATATTTATACATAATTATACCGTTCCAAAGAGGCTTCTGCAATTTTTCAGATCAGATATTTGTTCTGCATATCGGAAACGGTCTTTGGATTCAGGTACAATCCCCTGCGCAAAAAGCGCTCCACCTTGCCATACTCTGCATAGATGGCTGCAAACAGCCGGTCCAGATATTCTTCCTTTACCTTAAACAGCGCGGATACCTTGTTTACATTATCAATGCTGTCCAGCTTATTGGCCTCCAGGTAGCGGAGCATATAATCCAACTCTCCTGCCAGACAGATATTGGAGCGCATAAAATCCTCCCGGATCTCGTCCCTGTGCACCCCAAGAACGCATAGAAGAAGGGCTGTCATCACCCCTACCCGGTCTTTTCCAAGACTGCAGTGCCATAATACAGCACCGTTATCATGGTGGAAAAGCACATCCATAAATCTGGCGCACTGCTTCACGGAATACTGATCCTTCACGAAATTCTCGTACTGCTTCCCGATCAAAGCCTCAATGTCCCCGTCATATTCCAGGATCTGGCGAAGCCTTGTGCTTCCCTGTAAAATGCCAAGGGTACTTTCCGGCATGTCCGCAACAGTCTCCTCATCGATCATGGGGATGTGATAATATTCCACCCCCTTCATCACGGCATCCGGCTTTTCCTTTTTCTCCGTCTGGTCCCGAAGGTCGATCACAGTCTTCAGGCGATAATCCTCCAAAAGAAGGTTCTGATCCTGCAAAGAAGCGTGATACAGGTTTCCGCTTCGAAAAAGCCTGCGGGGAATAATATGCCGTCCGTCCTTTGTGGCAAGGGCGCCAAGGTCCCTTGTATTGGGCAGGTTCAGAAGCGGCAGCCTGCCCCCTCTTGGAAAGCCGGTGGCCATGTCCGGATTCAATATTTTCAAAAGGCGTAGGCAGTCCTGGGCCTCATGCTCTGTCATCTCAAAACGATATCGTTTCTTTCTTCTGGTTATGATCACAAGATAATTGGAAATCATCTGCTTCACAGCAGCTTCTGCGTTTTCGCCTTCCCGATGGATGTATGCCCAGACAATGTCCCTGCATGGGAGATTGTTCTGTATCATATGCCTGAGAAAGATCAGGTTGCCATCTTCTATGCGAATTTTACCGTATCTCATAATTTTCCTCCATTCGTCCCCCCGTTTGTTATAAGATACCACAGAAAACAATATTTGACAATTATAGGAAAGGGTTTATAATCAAAAAAGATATTTCGCAGTTACTGTTCATAGGTAATATTCCGCGAGGTGTTTTTTGTGAACAAAGTTCACAGAAAACCCGAGGATTGCGGCGCGAAATCATGTTTTGCATGATTTCTGTGCATCGCGAAGCGTGTTACTGGGCACGGAGTGAACAGTAACATTTCGCACTTTATTGCGGCAATTTCAGAAAGGTGTTTTTGATTATGGAAAATCTGGTTTTTTGTCTTAATGCTACTATCCCTATTTTTATAACCTTAATGCTGGGATATCTTTTTCGGAGAATTGGACTTTATGATGACTCCTTTGTGTCCCAGATGAACAAGTTCGCATTTAAGGTTGCCCTGCCTGCCATGTTGTTTCTGAACATTGCAGAGGCAGATTTCTATGAAGTGTGGGACACCAAAATGGTCGTCTTCTGCTTTGTGGCTACGTTTTGCAGCATCGCCATTTCCATTGGGCTTTCCTTCCTTTTGAAGCCCAGGGATATCCAGGGGGAATTCGTACAGTCCTCCTACAGAAGCAGCGCCGCCATTCTGGGAATGGCTATTATCCAGAACCTTTACGGGAACGTGGGAATGGCTCCGCTTATGATCATTGCCAGCGTGCCTCTTTACAATGTGATGGCAGTTGCGGTGCTTTCCTTTCTGAAGCCGGGAAGCCATGGGATGAGCCGGCAGATGGTTATGAGGACCCTGAAAGGAATTGCTGCCAACCCGATCATTCTGGGAATTGTGACAGGGCTTGTGTGGTCAATGCTTCGCCTGCCCCTTCCAACCATTCTTTACAATACAGTAAACAATCTGGGAAAAACAGCGACGCCTCTTGGTCTTATGGCAATGGGCGGTGCCCTTCATTTTGGAAAAGTATTTTCACGGCCGAAGGCGACCATTGCATGTACTTTCTTGAAGCTGGTTGGATTCTGCGCCATCTTCCTTCCTATTGCCATCCATCTTGGGTTCACCCATGACAAGCTGGTTTCCATTTTGATCATGCTTGGCTCTGCCACCACAGTGACCTGCTACATTATGGCGAAAAACATGGGACATGAGGGTTCCTTTTCTTCCAGCGTGATCATGCTCACCACCCTGCTCAGTTCTTTTACACTTACAGGATGGCTGTTTATCTGCAGAAGTCTGGGGCTGATTTAATAACATAGAAAACAGAATATTTTTAAATCTAGGTGTTATTTCATAACAATATTATTAAAAAGCCCGTGCATGTATCATTGAGCTATACATGCACAGGCTTTTCTTATCTCGATATTGACTTATCTGCATTTTCATATACCGCAAAACGGGGCGTGCAGATTGCTGGAATGATTTTGGGAGCACGCGCCAGAGCGTACTCCCACAGCTGCCGACCCCATTGGTTTCTCTTTGCCGAATCAGTTCTCTTCTTCCCTGGAAATTCCCGCAAGGATTTCGTACAAAGCTTCCAGACTATAAGGCAGCACCGCCTCGTCAATCTGGAATTTGGGATGGTGAAGGGGATAGGTTTTTCCTGGAATCCCAGCGAGAAATACGCTGAAAAGTCCCCTGGATTTCTGGAAATACCTGTAGGCATTATCCCCGGACAAAAACAGCTGGTTCTCATCTTCCAGGATAAAATGTTCCCCAAATACCTTTTTCCCGGCGGCAGCGGCAATCCGGGTAAGGCTGGCATCATTGGCAAAAGGAAGCACCGCAGGCTTAGGATATTCGATCTCAATCCTGGTTCCGGTACGCTTCTCAATTTCCTGCAAAACTGCCTGCATTTTCTCATCCAAAGCCTGATAGTCCTCTTCATAGGCAGCCCGGATGTTTCCCCGCAGGGTCACAAGATCCGTGATAATATTGGAATACTCCCCGCCATGAAAGGTTCCGATTCCCACCAGACAGGGACCTTTTCCCTGATAGGTTTCGTTCAGGTCATGAAGCGCCTGCACCACCAGCGAGGCGGCATAAATGCTGTCGATTCCCTGGGATGCCTGGCACCAGTGGCTGGACTTTCCGTGAACCCGGATTTCCATGCCGTTGATCATGGCTGACGCCTGTCCTTCATGAACCGCCATTCCAAAGGGCATATCCACTGCATAGTGGAACATCAGAAAGGCATCCGGCTTCGGCTCAAGGGCCCCAGCAGACAACATTCTCTTCGCCCCTTCTCCAATCTCTTCCGCAGGCTCAAAAAGGAACCGCACCTTTACAGGAAACTGCTCTTTCTCCTTTGCAAGGATTTTCGCCAGGATCAGGGCCGTTGCCACAATCCCGTCATGGCCGCAGGCGTGCATGACGCCTTCTCGCTCAGATGCAAAGGGAAGTCCGGTCTGCTCCTGTATGGGAAGGGCATCCATCTCCGACCGGAGCACTACCTGCTTTTTGTCTGCAAAGGCGGCAGTCTCCTGGCAGGGGTGCTCTGCAATCCATCCTGTAGGTTCTACCTTAGTCAGTCGATAGCCCAGTTTTTCCAGATAATCACGGATAAACGCCGAGGTCTCAAATTCCTGCAGGCCCAGCTCCGGGTGTCTGTGAAGATGGCGGCGTATTTCGATCAGTTCTTTCTCGTATGGTTCAAATCTGCGCTGGTACTTTGTATTTTCCGGCATTCTAAATCCTAAACCTTTCTTTTGAGTCGCGTACACTAGAGCGTGTTTGAAAAATCATTCCCGCAATCTGCACGCCCCACTTTGCGGTATATTTTGCCCGAATTCGGTTGCCGTAGCCCGCTACGGCGCCCTCATCCGGACAAAATCTCCCACAAATTGTGACGCACATCTTGCAGAAAGCCTTTTTCAAACACGCTCTAGCTTCACAATACACCCAAAATCATGCAAATCATAATTTCACGTCAAGCTTCTTGGGTTTTCTGTGAACTTTGTCCACTTAAAAACACCTCGCAAAATCTCATCATTAAACCTAATATTTTCTCAAATTAATTCCAAATGCTCTAACCCATTTCGGATTCCGTAGTGGAAAATATCGCTGGTCACATAATCTGCCAGTTTCTTGATCCCTGGCGCTGCATTTCCCATGGCAATCTTGGTCTGGGCAAATTCGAACATGGAAATATCGTTGTTGCTGTCCCCGAACACGATGGTGTCCTCATGGGCAATGTCAAAAATCCGGCATACAGCAGCAATTCCCACTGCCTTGGAAAATCCCTTTGGAATCATCTCAATGGTATCTCCCGCCAGTCCTTCTCCCACATGTCCGATAAACTCATAGTAATCTGCCAGTTCTTCACATACCTTCTCCGGGCTGCTTCCCGGAAGGATCTTGGAGCTGACCTTGTTGATATGAAGATCCTGCTCAAAGCCTTTGATAGGGCGCCATTTATTTCCAAGTGCTTTCGTGATCAGATCCGCATACCAGTTAACTCCTGTGTGATACTCGTCCTTATCATAGTACATAAAATCCGCGCCTTCCATCACCGGAACCATGCCGTATCTGCGCAGCACCTCCACAGAATGCCATGCCTGCTGCGGAGTCATCTCCTTGTTGAAAAGGCGCTCCCCGTTTTTCTCGATGGTGCAGCCGCATGCCGTGATCATCCCGGTAAAGGGGATTTTCTCCAGGTAATCCGGCACAAAGGAACGGCTTCTTCCTGTGCACAGCCATGCCTCATGTCCGTTGTTTACCAGCTTTGTAATGGCTTCCACCGCACTTGCGGGAGTCCCTTTCTCAATGTCGCAGATGGTTCCGTCTGCATCGAAGAAAACTGCTTTTTTATGAAAATCAGGCATAAAACACCTCCGCAAGCTTCACGAAATCACAGGTATCCTTCACACCTGCAGTCTCATAAGGAGAGTGCATAGCCAGCTGGGGAAGCCCGATATCCACGGTATTTAAGGCAACCTGCGTATTGGAAATATTTCCGAGGGTAGAGCCTCCTGCCACATCGGAACGGTTCACATAAACCTGGCACGCAACTCCCGCTTCCTTACAAAGATCCTTAAACATTGCTGCAGAAATTCCATCTGTACAGTACTTCTGATTTGCATTGTACTTCACCGCAATTCCTCCATTGATATGAGGACGGTTCACAGGATCTGCCTTCTCCGGATAATTAGGATGGATGGCATGTGCATTGTCCGCAGAGATCATAAAGCTCTTTGCCAGGGAAATCAGATAATCCTCATAGCTTCTGCCAAGTCCCAGATTAATGCGAAGCAGCGTATCCCGAAGGAAAGTAGAGGCAGCTCCCTGCTTGGTACCGCTTCCCACTTCCTCATTGTCCATTACCATATGTACGCAGATGCTCTTCTCATTTTTTCCTGCGATCAGGCCTTCCATAGAGGAAAAAGCACACTGCAGGTCATCCAGTCTGGGAGCAGAAACAAATTCCTCCTCGCCGCCCCAGATGGTACCAGGCATACGGTTGTAAAGGAACAGATCATGTCCCAGAATCTCCTCTTCTGCAACGCCAGCAGCTTCTGCCACAGTTTTAAAAAAGGTTCCCTTTGCGCTCTCCAGTCCGTAAAGAGGCAGCAGATCCTTCTGCACATTGTACTTGTATCCGCTGTTCGCCTCACGGTTCATATGAATGGCCAGATTGGGGATCATCAGCATATCCTTGTCCACTGTCACCAGCTTCTCGCAGATCTGTCCGTTCTCCTTCACGATCACACGTCCAGCCACAGAAAGGGGTCTGTCAAACCAGGGTGCCAGAAGGGCACCTCCATAAAGCTCCACATTCAGCTTCACATACCCGTTCTCCACCATCTCCGGATTCTCCTTGATCTTAAGGGACGGAGAATCGCTGTGGCTTGCAATAATGTGAAATACATCGCTGGAAGCCTCCGGCACCGTAAACGCAATGACAGCAGAATGATTCCGGGTCACAAAATACTTCCCGCCATTTACCAGCTCCCAGTGCTCATCCTCCTTCAGCTCTGTAAATCCATTTTCCCCAAATCTTTTCTTCATCATCTCCACTGCCTGAAACGCAGTAGGACTCTCTTTAATAAATGTAAGTAGTTTCTCAGCTGTACTGTTCATTTCCAAACTCCAATTCCTTCATTTCTATCTTATTTCAGTCTTTGATAATCAGTGCCATAAACACCAGATCGGTGTTTCCAGTATTTGCAAGGCCGTGGCCTCTTCCGTCTGGGGTAAAGGTAATGTCTCCAGCCTTCACATGTCTCCAGGAAGTGCCGTTGTCATTATACTCGCCCTCTCCGGTAAGAATATAGTAAGTCTCGCTCTCCCCATAATGCATATGGAATCCCAGAGAACATCCCGGCTCCAGAGTCACCTCCGCATAAAGCCCGCACTTTCCATTCAGCTGCTTCTCATCCAGCAGTTCCTTAATAATCACATGTCCGTTACCCTCACACATATGCTCAATCCGACTGATCTTCATAACCAAAATCCTCCTTTATCTTTCGCAAAGCCCCCGACAAGAAAGAATCCTGCTTTGCAGGATTCTCCGCCTGCGGCGGGTCGCCTCAAGCGACATCTACCTTTCCGCTGCAGTGCGATCCTGCCCGGTAGGGCTTTTATGTAATAGGAGATTCCAACGGAATTTCCTATTACATAAAAAGCGTACCCCCAGCCCCGGAACAGCGATCACATCCAATCCACTGTCCCAGCCAGAGATACGCCCTGTCAGCTTTCTTCAATTATAATTACAAACTCTTGATCCTGTCAATGGCTTTCCGTGTATTCTCATAAGTGCCAAAGGCAGTCAGACGGAAAAAGCCCTCTCCGTGAGCGCCAAAGCCGGAGCCTGGAGTGCCAACCACATTTGCCTCCTTCAGAAGATAGTCAAAAAACTGCCAGGAGGTCATTTTGTCCGGAGTTTCCAGCCAGATATACGGCGCATTCACACCCCCTGAAACAGAAAATCCTGCCTTTTCCAGTTCATCGTGGATCAGCTTTGCATTTCGCATATAATAGCCAACCTGCTCCTTCAGCTGTGCCTTTCCAGCCTCAGAATAAACGGCTTCCCCTGCCTTTTGCACAATGTAAGGAGCTCCGTTAAATTTGGTGCCGTGACGTCTTGCCCAGAGACTGTGAAGGGAAACACCATCTCTTACAAGCTCATCCGGAATCACGGTAAAGCCAAGACGAACTCCTGTAAAGCCTGCATTCTTGGAAAAGCTGCGAAGCTCAATGGCACAGGTTCTTGCACCCTCACACTCATAAATGCTGTGCGGCACATTGTCCTGGGAAATATACGCCTCGTAAGCAGCATCATAGATGATCACGCAGCCGTTTTTGTTTGCATAATCCACCCATTTCTGCAGCTCATCCCTTGTGATGGCAGAGCCTGTAGGATTGTTCGGGAAGCAAAGATAGATCAGATCCGGCACTTCCTTTGGAAGCTCCGGTAAAAATCCGTTTTCCTTGCTGCAGGGCATGTAAATCACGCCGTCAAAATTCTCACGGGCAGTATTATACTCTCCTGTGCGCCCAGCCATTACATTTGTATCCACATACACCGGGTAAACAGGATCACACACAGCCACTTTATTGTCTGTTCCGAAAATTTCCTGAATGTTCCCGGAATCACTTTTGGCACCATCAGAAACAAAAATCTCATCAGCCTTAATGTCACAGCCTCTGTCCTGATAATCGTTTTTTGCAATGGCATTTCTCAGAAATTCATAGCCAAGATCAGGAGCGTAGCCGTGGAAAGTCTCCGCATGGGCCATCTCCTCCACCGCATTGTGAAGCGCCTCGATAATCGCCGGAACCAGCGGCTGGGTTACATCTCCAATTCCAAGGCTGATCACTTCTTTATCCGGATTTAATTCTTTATATGCACGCACCTTTTTTCCAATGGTAGAAAAAAGATAGCTTCCCGGTAATCTCAGGTAATTATGATTTACGGTAACCATTTCATTATCCTCCTCGTATAGTTCGTCTTAACTAATTATTGTATATACTTTTTTCTTAATGTCAATCCCAAAACGCTTATAAGCCCCGGCGCGAAACCATGCCATTGCATGATTTCATTGCATCCGAAGCATAAGCATCTTTATTTTCTCTTTTCAACCTCTGCCAGCAGCGCCTCTCTCACGCTTGCCGGGTTGGCCTTGCCCTTCATTTCCTTCATGATCTGGCCTACGAAGAAGCCCATAACCTTCTCCTTGCCGCCAAGAAGTTCAGACAGCGGTCCCGGGTTCTCATCCAGGATCCGGCTGATGGTGCTGGTAAGAAGTCCGGTATCCTCCACGATCTTCAGACCATGCTCTTCGATATAGGCAACGGCATCAATATCTTCGTCAAATACTTTTTCAAATATTTTCTTCGCATTCTGAGGGCTGACCTGTTTCTTGTCCACCATTTCCAGAAGGTCTGCAAGGTGCTGCGGGGTAAATCTTACCTTCTCAGCTTCCACTCCTTTGTCCTTCATCAGGCGAAGCACTTCCACCATAAACCAGTTTGCCGCCTTCTTCGGATTGCCGCAAAGACCGGCAACCTCCTCAAACAAAGCAGCCAGATGTCTGGACTCTGTAAGGATTCTGGAATCATATTCCGGAAGGCCGAATTCCTCCTGGTAGCGGGCTGCTTTTTCCTCGCGGAACTCCGGCAGCTCTTCCCTGATCTTCTGAATCCACTCATCAGAAATATGGATTGGAGGAAGATCCGGGTCCGGGAAGTAACGGTAATCCTTGGCATCCTCTTTGGAACGCATTGCATGGGAGGATTCCTTGTTGTCATCCCATCTTCTGGTTTCCTGGACAACGCTTCTGCCCATTTCCAGAAGCTCGATCTGGCGCTCTCGTTCTCCCTCAATGGCATGTGCAATGGCCTTGAAGGAGTTCAGATTCTTCATCTCTGTTCTGGTTCCAAGCGTATCACTTCCTGCCACACGGACAGAAAGGTTGACATCGGCACGCATGGAGCCCTCCTGAAGCTTACAGTCAGAAACGCCCAGATACTGCATGGTGCAGCGAAGCTTTTCCAGATAAGCAATTACTTCATCTGCGCTTCTCATATCCGGCTCAGAAACGATCTCGATCAGCGGAACGCCGCTTCGGTTGTAATCCACCAGGGAGCAGTCCTCCCACTCATCATGAATCAGCTTACCTGCGTCCTCCTCCATATGCATCTCATGGATCCGCACCTTTTTCTTTCCTGCTTCTGTCTCAATTTCTACAAAGCCATCATGGCAGATTGGCAGATACAGCTGGGAAATCTGATAGTTCTGCGGGTTGTCCGGGTAAAAATAGTTTTTACGATCAAACTTGCAGTACTGGTTGATGCTGCAGTTTGTGGCAAGTCCTGCGCGAAGGGCAAACTCTACCACCTTTTTATTTAATACAGGAAGGGAGCCTGGCATACCGGTGCACACCGGACAGGTGTGGGTATTGGGTGCTCCTCCAAACGCAGTGGAACAGCCGCAGAAAATCTTGGTTCTGGTGGCAAGCTCTACATGGACTTCCAGTCCGATTATGGTCTCATACTGTTTCATGCTTCCCTGCCTCCTTCTTCTGGTGTTCCGAAATCTCCTCTTGCTTTTTCATAAGCGTGGGCTGCGCGGAGAATCTTTTTCTCCATAAAGCAGTCACCGATCATCTGGATTCCGATTGGAAGACCGATTTTATCTTTTCCGCAGGGAACGGTAATTCCCGGAAGGCCGCACAGGTTTACGGCAACGGTGTAAATATCGCCAAGATACATTGCCATAGGATCCTTTAAGCTTTCCCCAAGCTTCGGTGCTGTATACGGAGCAGCCGGCGCAAGAAGAACGTCATATTTCTCAAATGCCTCATCAAATTCTTTCTTGATCAGGGCTTTTGTGCGCAGTGCTTTCAGATAATAGGCATCATAGTAGCCGGAGCTTAAAACAAAGGAACCAAGCATGATACGGCGCTTTACCTCTTCACCGAAGCCCTCTGTCCTGGTGCGCTTGTACATGTCGTGAAGGCCGTCATACTCAGCAGCACGATAGCCGTATTTCACGCCGTCAAAACGCTCTAAGTTGGAGCTTGCTTCCGCACTGGCAATGATATAATAAGCAGGAATCATATACTCCATAGTCTTTACGGAGAAAAATTCCACAATAGCACCCATCTGGGTAAGCACCTTCAACGTCTCCATAAAAGCATCCTTTACATCCGGGGAAAGTCCCTCTGCCAGATATTCCTTGGGCACGCCGAATTTCATTCCTGCGATCTTGTCTGTCATTTCTTTTCCAAAGTCAAGATCATGTCTGTCTATGGAAGTACTGTCTTTTGGATCATGGCCTGCAATCACTTCCAGAAGCGCTGCACAGTCTGCCACATCCTTTCCCACAGGACCGATCTGATCTAAGGAGGAGGCGTAGGCAACCAGGCCGTAACGGGAAACGGTACCGTAGGTTGGCTTCAGGCCGGTAACGCCGCAGTAGGAGCTTGGCTGACGGATGGAACCGCCGGTATCAGAGCCAAGTGCCAGATAAGCCTCCCCTGCTGCCACAGCCGCACAGGAGCCGCCTGAGGAACCGCCAGGAACATGTTCTTTGTTCCACGGGTTTCTGGTGACACCGTAAGCAGAAGTTTCTGTGGTGCTTCCCATGGCAAACTCATCCATATTTGTTTTTCCAATAATGATCATTCCCGCCTTCTCAAGACGGTCGATAACCTCTGCCTGATACTGGGGAACAAAGCCCTCCAGGATCTTAGACGCGCAGGTGGTTGGCTTTCCCTGTACGCAGATGTTGTCCTTTACCGCAATGGGAACGCCGGCAAGAGGGCCTGTGTAGATTCCCTCGTCAATGCCTTTCTGCACCTCTTTTGCACGGGCATAGGCTTCTTTTTTGTAGGTGTCCAGGTAGGCGTGGATCTGTCCGTCCTTTTCCTCAATCTGGGAAAAGACCTCTTTTACCCCGTCCAGGACACTGATCTCATGTTTTTTTATTTTATCAGCCAGCTGCAAGGCTGTTAATTTCGATAATTCCATGTGAATGTCTCCTATCCTATGGTCTTTGGAACCTGATACTGTCCTTCTTTGGCTTTCGGCGCGTTTGCAAGCATCTCCTTACTGTTGTCGCCGTTTGTAACCACATCCTCACGGAATACGTTCTGATCCCCGAAAATATGGGACATGGGCTCTACGCCAGAGGTGTCCAGTTCATCCAGTTTATCTACATAATCCAGCATTTCCTGCATGTCCTTTTTGGCCTTTTCTTTCTCCTCTTCTGTCAGGGAAAGCTTTGCAAGAATGCAGACATTTTCCATGGTTTCGTCATCTATCTGTTTTGCCATTTCCTCATCCTCCTGAAATATTTGTTACGGCTCCAGACGGTTCAGATCTCTTGGGAACAGGCATGCTTCGCGGACATTTTCCTCACCAAGAAGCTGCATGGTGAGACGCTCCAGGCCGATTCCAAGACCGCCATGAGGCGGCATACCGTATTTGAAGGTATCCAGATACTGTTCCATTCCTTCTGTCTCCATGCCTCTGTCCTCGATCTTTTTCAGAAGGGCGTTGTAATCGTGGATTCGCTGTCCTCCTGTGGTGATCTCAAGGCCGTGGAAGAGAAGGTCAAAGCTTAAGGTAAATCTGGTGTCTTCCGGATCGTCCATTGCGTAGAAAGGACGCTTCTTGGAAGGATAATGGGTAACAAATACGAAGTCTGCGTCATACTCTTCCTTGAAGTACTGACCGATCAGGGCTTCCTCTTCCGGCTCTAAATCAAATGGGTTGCGGATCTGGCGGTTGTATTTCTTTGCCACCAGCTCCTTGGCCACATCAAAGCGGACTGCCGGGATTTTGGATGCATCGGGAAGCTCCACCTTTAAGATCTCCAGCTCTTTTTCATAGTCTTCCTTCAGAAGCTTCATGGCATACTGTAAAAATCCGGTTTCCATTGCCATGATCTCCTCGAAACTGTCAATATAGCCCATCTCGAAGTCAAGGCTTGTGTATTCGTTTAAGTGTCTCTTTGTGTTGTGCTTCTCTGCGCGGAAAACAGGTCCGGTCTCAAATACCCGGTCAAAAACACCCACCATCATCTGTTTGTAGAACTGGGGGCTCTGAGCCAGTACCGCCGGCTTGTGGAAATAGCTTAATTTAAACAGGTTTGCGCCGCCCTCTGCGCCTCTGGCACCGATCTTCGGGGTATGGATCTCGGTAAAGCCATTCTCATAGAGATAGTCGCGGAACGCTCTTGTCAGGGCTTCCTGGATCTTGAATCTGGCGCGCTCCTGAATATTTCGGAGGGAAAGGGAACGGTAATTTAATTTGGCTTCCAGGGAAGTATTTAATTTCCATTTGTCAATGGCAAGAGGAAGAGGCTCTGCAGGTGCGGATAACACCTGGATTTCACGGATGCGGAGTTCTCTGCCATGAGGGGCTCTTTCTTCTTCATTTACAATTCCTTTTACTTTTGCGGTCATGCCTTCCTTCAGGTCGTGAATGGAGAAATTTACTTCTTCATTTACAAATACTGTCTGGAACAGACCTTCTCTTTTTCTGATGATCACAAACGCAACATCACCCATGTTGCGGATACTGTGAATGGCACCTTCCAGGATGGCTTCCTGATTCAGAAGTTCCTCTCCCATCAGTGCATCCCAGCTGCTCACTTCTTTTTTCCAGCTTCCATCCAAAAACTCCATTTCCTCATCCTCCATTTCAAAATTCTTTCTATACTTCGTCATACAACAGCATCAGAACCATCTGTGCTGTCTCTGCCATATTGGTACCGGAATCCATACTGCATTTCTGAATATACCGATGCGCATCCTCTTCGCTTAAATGGTTTCGTTCCATGAGAAGAAGCTTCGCATTGGAAATATAATTCTGTTCCTTCCAGGAGCGGGCTTTGGGCTTCTTTTTCTCCCTGCGCAGCCGCCGTTCGATCTGGGAAAGCATCATGTCCACTGTGTTTACCAGATCACTTGCCTTCATAGGCATTTCCACAGTCAAAACGGAGGTTGGTGCTTCTGCGATCACCCTTCCGGATGCCAGCAGAAGCATTTCAAAGCAGGGAGGAAGATCGTCCAGCACATCCCGGTAATACCGATCCGGCAGCTTGTATCCGCAGATCAGGATACCGCTGTCCAGCTCACTCATGCTGGCAAGTGCTGTTGAAGCAGTTGAACATACCGCAGCTACCGGAAAACCGTGCCGATTCAATATGGTACGTATTTTCTTTGCGTCATCTATTTTCGGTAATGCAATTACAATGCTGCTGTTCATATGAGTGCCACTCTCTTCATCTTAAATCTTGTACAGGTATTCGCTGATTTCCCATTCACTTACCTGTCGCATATAATTCAGCCATTCTTCTTTCTTGGCTGCTGCATATTCTTCGCAGAACTTCTTTCCAAGAATGGACTGGATCCAGGTGCTGTTTTCAAAATGCACAAGTGCATCGTACAGGTTCTCCGGAAGATTTCCAATATTCATTGCCTTCTGATCGGACTCGGAAAAAGAACGGTCAGATGCTTTGGTTGGGTACAGCTTATGATGGATTCCATCCAGTCCTGCTGCCACGCACACTGCAAAAACAAGGTATGGATTTGCAGCTGCATCCGGGCTTCTCAGCTCAATGGCAAGGCTGTCTTTTCTTAAATTGGAAATACGGATCAGGGAGTTCTGGTTGTTCTTTGTCCAGGTCAGCTCCGTCGGCGCATCGTAGCCAGGTACCAGTCTCTTATAGGAATTTACAAGAGGATTGGTGATGGCTGCCATCTCCTGGCTGTGTGCCAGAAGTCCGCCGATAAAATGATAAGCATCCTCGCTGAGTCCGTTTACATCGGAAGGATCTGCAAAAATATTTTTGCCGTCTTTATATAAAGCGAAATGAATGTGCATACCGGAACCATTTACCTCTGCACGGGGCTTTGGCATAAAGGTTGCATGAAGACCGTGGCGCTTTGCGATGGTACGCACTGCCATCTTGAAGGTCATGACACAATCTGCCATCTCGTTTGCTCCTGTGAATTTGAAATCGATCTCATGCTGCGCCGGAGCAGTCTCATGATGGGAAGACTCTACCTCATATCCCATATCCTCCAGAGTCAGAACCATATCACGTCTTGCATTTTCTCCAAGATCAAGTGGGCTGATATCCAGATATCCGGCTTTTTCGTGTGTCAGTGTGGTCGGCACTCCGTTGTCATCTGTGTGGAACAGGAAAAACTCACATTCCGGGTCTACCTCGCAGATATAGCCTTCCTCTGCGGCCATATCAACCACCTGCTTCAGAATGTATCTCGGGCTTTTCTCAAGAGGGGTTCCGTCACAGCGGTAGATATCGCAGATCAGTCTGGCTACTTTTCCCTGCTGCGGACGCCACGGAAGAATGGTGAAGGTATCGTAGTCCGGATGCAGATACATATCCTGCTCCTTTTCTCCGGCGATTCCTGCAATGTAGGAGCTGTCTACCACATACTCATTGTCAAGTGCCCGGGGGAGCTCCCTCGCGGTAATCGCAATATTTTTTAAGGTACCGAACATGTCGGTAAACTGAAGGCGAATGAACTCTACATCTTCGTCTTCTGCCATCTGTAACACTTCGTCTCTGGTGTAATTCCCCATAATGTGCTCTCTCCTTTTCATTTTATTTCCTCATCCTGATTGAACATTGGGAAGATCTGTCCGGTAGGACAAATCCCTATAAAAACAAAAAAGGCGCACTTCAGAAAGATACCCTTCTGAAGAACGCCCTTGTTCATGCAGGTTATTATAGCAATCTGGGTTAGGTTTGTCAACTGGTTTTTTAACGCTTTACCATGGTTAAGTGAATATTATTGTCTTTTGCGGTCTGATTCGTGGCAGGCTTTGCTGTTGGCTCATAGGGAGGCAACTGCTTCATGGCTTAATTTGTTTAAATATTGCTTTGAGCCACTGTACGTCTTCTTTTGTTACTTCACGGAAACCGTAGCTGGCATTTAATATCAGGGCCTGCAGGTGGCTGATGGCCTCGTCTGGCACAGACGGACAATTTTTCTGCAGATAATCTGCCATGCTGTCGTCTGCATTGGAAGGATAACCCATCTGAATACAGATGAGAAAACGGTCCAGCTGGGGCTCCGGGAGCATCTGGGTTCCGGCAGAGCCAATAGGGTTCTCAGTGGCAATGACCACGAAGGGATCCAGCACCTGGCGGGTGACGCCGTCTACGGTTACCGTGCCCTCTTCCATGACTTCCAGAAAGGCGGACTGGGTCTTGGCGGAGGTACGGTTGATCTCATCGGCAAGGAACAGGTTGCACATAACTGCACCGCGCTGGTATACGAAGGTATCCTTTTCTTTTATGTACATGGAAATACCTGTGATGTCGGAGGGGAGAACGTCCGGGGTGAACTGGACACGGTTCTGGGTCAGGTTCATGGCACGGGCAAAGGCAAGAGCCATGGAGGTTTTGCCTACGCCGGGGATGTCCTCGATGAGGACGTGTCCGCCTGCCATCATAAACAGGAACCAGGGCCATACATCTACCAGTCTTCTGGCCATTGCAGCAGGCTGAAGCTGGGAAACGGTTTTGGACTTTTCTTCTCCTGTGTATTCCACTCTGCGGCCGCGCACCAGAAGCCTGTGGGTGTTCACCGCGTAAGGGGTGCAGGTCACAAGGGTCACATAGTCCTGCCATCTTCCCTTTCTTCACCTCATTTCGGTTGCCCATCGTCATACGGTTGCCGTACATAAAATATATCGGAATCACCAATCTGCGCCAACTCGCAGAACGACCAAAAAAACTGCCCCAAAATCCACCTTCCCCTATGCGGTTTCCATAGCACAAAAAGACCGGCAGCCCCAAAAGACCACCGGCACACTCGATCACTTCCCCTGCCCAAGGAGTCCTGGTCTCTGATTTTTTGACTTTCCGGACAAAAAAATAGACCTGCTGTCATCTGCAGATCTCTCCACAGACAACAACAGGTTTCCCCTAATGCATTTATTTACTTTACCATCCGTTCAGTACCATCGGTCATACGGATTCCCTCGCACCTTCTTTGTCTCTGGTGCTTTCTCAATACTCTTCTCAGCCTCTTCCCTCGTTGCAAACAGCCTGTGAACCTTCACCTGTATTCCGCCGCCCGTATCTGTAAAACGTACCAGGAACATCCCGCCGGAACACCTGCGGATCTCCACTTCTCTCACATACCTGTTTGATTCCACAATATATGCAGTATCCCCGACTTTCATAAAATCACACTCCTGCACTCAAAACATCCTTCATCCTCACCAGAACAGGAAGCACCTGCCCGTCAGCAAATCTCCGTTCAAAAGAACCATTAGAAAAATGATCTTCTCTCAGCAGCATTGTCAGCAATGCTGTACAAAGCTCATAATCCGCACCCGAAATTCGTTCCAATTCTTCATCACAGTCAATCGGCTCCGTAATCATATAATCCCCATAATTTGTTTTCAGATCTCCCATTGTCTTCAACAGATCCACATACAGATCTCCACGGGAATCCTTCAATTCCAGTATTCCCTGAATCTTTCTTATCTTCTCTGCTTTTGTCAATGCTATGCACCGCCTTCCATCAATCGTCCAAGAATCGAATATATGTTCTTTTATTTTAACATACCTTATATAATTATTCCAGTCCCCAAAAAACATAAGGATTTTCACAGCCTGCTTCTTCTAAGGAATAAAAAAACAGACCATATAACAACTCTATATGCTCTGTTTTCTATTCCTACAAATCTTCGTGCAGTTTTACATCGCTATTATCTGCCATGCATTTTTTTAAAGCAACAATCATTTTTTCCGCATCCAGCGGTTTTGCAAGATGTGCGTTCATTCCTGCTTCCATACACTTTTCTGCATCTTCCCTGAATGCGTTTGCAGTCATAGCAATGATAGGGATTGTTTTTGCATCCTGCCGTTCCAGGGATCTTATTGTTTTTGTGGCAGTAAGCCCATCCATCACCGGCATCATGACATCCATTAAAATAACATCGTATGTTCCCGGTTCGGAAGCTTCAAAATGCTGAACAGCTTCTAACCCATTTTTCACTGTTTCTACTTTAGCCCCATTTTCCGTCAGCATAAATTCTGCTATTTCTGCATTCAGCTCATTATCTTCAACCAATAATATCCGGACACCTGATATATCTGCATTGAAATCTTCTTTTTCTTCCGGTCGTGCATTCGTATCAATTTTAAATGGAAGTATTACAGTAAAACAGCTTCCTTCACCAAGCTTGCTTTCAACTGTTATGGTTCCGCCCATCTTTTCTACAAGTTGTTTCACAATAGGCATTCCCAGACCTGTCCCATTATAATCAGAACGTGGGGAATTGTCTGCCTGTACAAATGGAGTAAACAATTCATTTTTTATAAATTCTTCTGACATTCCAATTCCATTATCTTTTATTTTAAATTCACATGTCATGTGATCTTCTGATCTTTCAATCGTTCTCATACTCATGTAAATAAAACCATTCACCTTATTGTACTTCATACTGTTTGTAAACAGATTCATCAATATTTTTTTCAGATGAACTGCATTGCTCCAAACATATATACCACTGTAATCATCATGTTCTCCTATAACATGAAGTCCTTTTTCTTCTGCCTGAAAAGATAGTGACTCCGTGATTTCCTGACATACCTGATCCAGATTGATGGATTCATCACTAAAAACCACGGTATCCGATTCTAACTTTGCCATATCCAAAACATCATTTACCAATGATAATAGCAGTTTCGAAGACTCATTTATTTTATTCATGCAATCTTTTGCCCGCTCACCATCATTTCCGCTTTTTTCAAGAATTGTAAGCATGCCAATAATGCCATTGATCGGTGTCCTGATGTCATGAGACATGTTATTTAAAAAGGAAGTCTTAGCCTTATTGGCACTCTGTGCTTCTACAAGTGCATTATGTAATTCCTGCTGTTTTTCTTCAAGCTCCCGATTCAGCTTCAATGCCTGCTCAGCAGACTTCTTGGATTTTTCTTCCGCACGTTTTGATTTTTTCAAAGAATCAAGAATTATGCACAGGACAACCAAAATAGAGATTCCAACTATGAGTGAGACAGCCAGTAAATTGTCCTGAATAAAATCCTTCGCCGTAACTTTTCGTGAAGAAGCATTATACGAAACTACCGCACCTGAAAATTGAGTTGTAGGCATAGATGTCAGTGTTTTATTCAGAATGGACAAAAGAACCGGTTCTCCCTGCTGAACAGCAAATGAAACATCGGCTTCTTTTGTCAGGAAAACACTATGAAGCTTATTATTTTTCAAATAGTCAGAAACAGTACCTGAATTGCTTACAATACAATCTGCCTCCCCTTTCTGCATTGCTTTTACTGCTGCATCTGATGTCTCATATTCCATAACCTCCCATTGTGGATAATTGTATGAAAGATATGCTTTCAATACAAAATTATCTTTTTCAACGGCAACTATATTCTCTTTATTTTCATCAAAAGAATCCTTTGCCGTAATTGCTGCCATATTGAGAGTCAATAGCGTATCCGACAAAGCAAATCCATTTGTTTCTGCAAAGTATGGATTCTGGTTTGCATGAAAAATCAGGTCTATTTTTCCATCCTGCAATGCCTGAAGCAGTTCACTTCTTGTATCATATCCATTTAATTCAAATTCCAGAGTCTGACCTTGCAGACAATTTTCTGCAAGATCCACATAATCTGTAATAACACCTGTCAGTTTACCTGTTGATGGATCTACACTGCTGATACCTCCATCCTGATTCAGATACCCTATCCGGATTGCACCATGCTGCCCGATCCACTCACTTTCTTCTTTTGAAAGAAACGAGCTGCTCTGTGCAGAAAGATAACGCCTGTAGAGATCATCTGTGTAAAATGGGTTGTCATCCTTGATTCTGCGCATAGCACTATCCAGTGCTTCTTTGATATCCGGACGTTCTGGATTTATAGCGAAATAGATTTCTGTCTCTCCAATACTTGTAAGCGGTGAAATATCCGATTCTTCCCAACGGGATTCTTCTACCGAAACGAAGCAGTCAATTTCATGTTTCGACAGTTTGTCCATAACTTCTGCGGTATTAGAAACATTGACATGCTGCATATGCAGACCATACTTTAACTCCCATTCGTTAAGCACATCCTCCGTTATATTATCTTTAAACACACCAATATTTTTTCCCTCAAAAGAATCCAGATTTCCTGCTGTAAGATCTATATTGGATGCATCCGTATAGATGTAATATTTCTCTTCCCCCATAGGCATATCGGAAAAAAGCATATTTTCAGCACGTTCGTCTGTATAGGAAATGCCACCAAGAATATCAATCTCTCCATTTTCCAACTGTGTAAAGCAGTTTTTCCAATCACTTGTTATGTATTTATATGTCCATCCTGCATAACCTGCAATATCTTGAAGATACTCATAACCATAGCCGCTTCTTTCTCCCTTTTCATTGACTACATTATAAGTTTCCTCAAAAGATCCTACCCGAATAACATGATCAGAATTTTCTTGGGCAGATGTGGAAACAGGAAAAACAACCAAACATATCATTGTGCAAAATATAAAATAACAAGATTTGAAATTTCTTATATTCTGTACTAATTTGCACTTCTTCATCTTTCTCCCACCCTCCAGGCTACAGTTGCTTGCTTGCTTGCTTGCTTGCTTGCTTGCTTGCTTGCTTGCTTGCTTGCTTGCTTGCTTGCTTGCTTGCTTGCTTCCAGATTTTAATTTTGCATTCATTAATGTTCAATACCCCCACAACATTTTTATAAATATCTTTGCGACAGCTTCTGCTGTACTTTTACTCTTTATTATATAATCCAATTTTATCTATTTTTGTCTTTTATCCATTATGATCCCTTCCTCTTATACCTCCATCGATGTAGTTTTAATGAACATATCTTAAAATCGTTTTTATCACTTTCTCAATCACAATCGGCTTTGACAAATGTGCATTCATTCCTGCAGCCAGCGATGCCTGAACATCTTCAGCAAATGAATTGGCTGTCATTGCTATAATAGGAATGTTTTTTCCATCCGGTCTGTCATTCATCGCCCTAATTGCTTTTGCCGCTTCATAACCATTCATTTCAGGCATCATGATATCCATCAGGATTACATCAAATGTGCCTTCCGGATGATTTCTGAAAATCTCAACAGCATTCTTTCCATCCACAGCTCTTTCTACATTCATCCCGAACTCTTCCAACTGCACGGCAGCAATCTCTGCATTCAGTTCATTATCCTCTGCAAGAAGGACATTCACACCTGTAAGATTTACCTTTTCAGAAAAACCTGTGTCTGACTTATTACATTCCTTATCTGTAATTTCCAAAGGAATATCCACAGTAAATGTGGTTCCCTCATGCTTTTTACTCTGCACGGAAATGGTTCCACCCATCATATCTACATACTTCTTTACGATAGCCATCCCCAGTCCAACTCCATGGTACTGCGTTCTCACATCGGAATCTTCCTGTGCAAATTCCTCAAAAACTTCTTTTGTAAATTCCTCACTCATGCCAATACCAGTATCCGAAATGCGGTAACGCATATTTATATATCCATCCCCGCCCTTTTCCAGACACCGGGCTTCAAATGTAATCGTCCCTCCATCCGGAGTGAATTTCACGGCATTGCTCAGAATATTGACCAGCACATCGCGCAGGCGTGCAGGATCCGCAAGTACATTTGGAATCTTTGCTTCTTCACGCTGAATCTTAAAGTTGATATCCCTGTTCATAAGAAAACCTTTTGTAATATCCAATGCAGAATCTGTAATGTTTTTCACATCCGCCGGTACCGGATTGTAATTCACTTTTCCACTTTCGATGCGGGTCAGATCTAATATATCATTGATCAGCGACAGTAAATGCTCTGAGCTTTCGTCAATCTTTTCCAGACAATTTTTCACTTCGCCTGACGGATTGTTTTTCATTGCAATACCGGTAAATCCTATGATTGCATTCATCGGTGTCCTCATATCATGGGACATATGTGACAGAAATGCTGTTTTTGCCTTGTTTGCAGCCTGTGCATGCTCTGCCAGTTCCGCCATTTCCTCAGCTTTCTCCTGGGCCGCCTTCTGAGCTTTTTTTCTTGCACTGAGACGCACCATTATCACAGCCATAGTAGTCAGCAGCCATCCAAAAATAAGAAGAACCCAAACAGTAACAACAGGATGCAGACGTATCCAGTCAACAAATGTCAGCTCTGTTGCTTTGTATGTGGTATACTGTGCTGCAAGATCTTCAACAAGATTTTGGGGCATGGCATACATTGCTTTCGTCAGAATACCAGCCAGCGCATGGTTCTCAGTTGATGAAATTACCATGCGGTAGGTGAATGTAGGCTGTTCCAGCAGAGTATATGTCATGGTGCCCGTAGTGTCACTGTTCACAAACGCCTGTGCCATGTAATAGTAGACGAAGGCGGCATCTGCTTTACCCTCACGGACAGCTTCCATCATTTCCTGTCGGGTACTGCACATCAGTTTTTCTGCACCGGGTGCCATTGCATCTTCAATTGAATTTGATGCTGTCTGGTCAACAGTAGTAACAACATTAATTTTTCCATCAAAGTCACGCCGTGTCACCCTTGCCAGCTGCATCGTAATGAAAGGTGCAGTAATCCCCCATTTTTTCGTCTCAGCATAGTTATCTGTTTCCAGGCGCGCATCGATGCTCATATCTGTGGTTTCCTTATTTTTCTGATAAGCAATATACTCATCTCTGGTGGCAGGTGTAAGAAACTCATAGGAAATCCCGGCATAGTCTGCAATTTTCCGGAAGTAATCCGGGATAATACCCTTCATCTCACCATTTTCATTATAAGAATATGGATAACGGGTCGGATCACACAGAACATGCAGCGGGTTGTCCTTGGAATACTGTGAAATAATACTTTTTTCTTTCTCCGTATATTCCAGATTCTTAGTTTCTATGCTTTCATAATTTTTATTGTAAAGCGTCGTTTTCCAGTCACCCTCAACCGCATTCATCTGATCGATCGCATAATTGATCTCATTCAGCAATTCTGTATTGCCCTTTTTAACAATGACATAGAAATCGCTGCTGCCAAATTTATCCACGATTCGCTCATTGTTTGTTTTTCTCAGAGAACTGGTAACAATCGCATCAACTTTTTCGCTCTGAAGGGCTTCCTCCATCTCTGCGGTCGTATCAAAATAAGATGGAACATATGTAAATCCTTTGTTGTCTGCAAAATCCGCAAACTCTTCATTCCGGGTGTTTCCGTTCAAAAGCGCCACACGCATACCGTTGTAAGTGCTGTAATCGCCGTCCACAATCGTGCTGTTGTCACTGCGGACGGTCAGCATCCCATAATTGGTTCCGATCGGACGTGAAAAATCAAACTTTTCTTCTCTGTCCGGTGTTTTGCGGGCAGATGTTACCATGTCGATCTCGCCATCTTCAAGCATCTGCTGCATATCATCCCAGCTCTTATCATATCCGATATATTCGTAATCTACATCCCAATAACGGGCCATCAACCGAAGAAAATCATAGCCATACCCACTGCGGTTGCCTTCTTCATCCATCACATGATAACCATCCATGGCAAAGAAACCGACTTTGACAGTTTCATGCTGCGAACTATCCTCGGCCGCATATGCAGTCAGGGGAGAAAATATCATACACACGCATACAAAAACCAGTAACACTGCCACATATTTCTTTGCTCTCGAAATCATATTAAATCTCCTGTCTGTCTGTCTGTCTGTCTGTCTGTCTGTCTGTCAAATATATTTCTCTATACATCTCTTTGTCAACCTTCTGATTTAATAAAATTACACTACTGTATCAAAACCATTTGTCACTGTTCAATGCCCTGCGGTTCGGTGCCCCCCCCCGCCGGATTTTATGCTTCTGATCGTCTTCTCCAGTACCGTCATCTCAACCGGTTTTGAAACATGTGCATTCATACCGGCTGACAGAGAATGCTGGATATCCTCTGAAAATGCATTGGCGGTCATGGCAATGATCGGAATCTTCTTTGCCAGTTCATGGGAGCTTCTGCGGATTGCCTTTGTTGCCTCATAACCATTCATAACAGGCATCTGCACATCCATCAGGATCATGTCATAATCCCCCGGAGCAGACTGTTCAAATGCTTTCAAAATCTCTTCGCCATTTTCACAGATAGTACATTCCGCACCTTCAATCTTTAACAGTTCTGTCAGGATCTCTGCGTTCAGCTCATTATCCTCTGCACACAGGAATCTCATTCCCTGAAGGATATTTCCATCCTGCTCATCTGTTTCTTCTTGTGCTGCCAGAGCGGCCGTTCTATCCTCTGCAATTTTCAGATCCATGAGAATCTCAAAACAGCTTCCCTGTCCCAGTTCACTTTCCACATCAATGGTACCTCCCATTGCCTCAACCAGGTTCTTAGTAATCGCCATTCCAAGTCCGGTTCCCTGTATTTTGTTTGTAAGGGAACTTTCCGCACGGGTAAACGCATCAAAAATTGTATCCATGAAATCTGCCGACATTCCCATACCATTGTCACTGACTAAAAAGCGGTACTTTGCATAGACAGATGACTTTGTCTCACATTCTTCTACCAGAAGCTGAATTTTTCCACCCTCTTGCGTATATTTTATGGCATTAGACAGCAGATTACTGAAAATCTGCATCAAATGAACCTGATCACCATTCACCCACTCATGGTGAATATTTTCTTTTATGATTGTAAAAGTCTGCTGCTTTTCATATATTTGAGAATGAAATATAGTGTCAAGTTCCTGCATAAATTCCAAAATTGAAAAATCAGAGTACTTAAAAACCGTTTTTCCTGCCTCAATCTTGCTCATATCCAAAACATCATTGATAATTCCTAACAGATGCTGTGATGAAATATCTATTTTATCTGCATACTCTATAACTTTTGCTTTATTACCTGCATCATGTCTGATCAAAGATGTAATACCAATGATTGCATTCATAGGTGTGCGAATATCATGTGACATATTAGACAGGAAATCCGTTTTCGCCTTATTTGCATTTTCAGCTGTCTGTAAAGCCTCTGTTGCAACGTTCTTTGCCTTTTTCAGTTTTTGATTGACTACTTCCATTTCCTTCATTGTTTGTAAATGAAGTTCATTATTTCTTTTTTCATATTCTGCTTTTTGATCTGCAAGACTAAGTCTGGAAATACTGTAGAATAATCCGGCAAAAAGTAAAAGTATAGAACCTGCCATGAGTATTGTTGTAAACAGCACCGTTTTCTGGTAATCCATCAGCACATTGTCAACAACTCCCTTTGCCACAATGCATACCAAAATGGTGTTGTTGCTTTCTATCGGGCAATACCCCAGATAATAGGGGTTCTGTTTTCCCAAAAGTGCAACTCCGGATTCTCTGTTATCAAACTTCTTTTTGAACAAATCAGCTTCCTCTTCTGTAATAGCCTGTTCCCCTTTTAAATGTTTTAACAAAGAATAATTACGCAGGTATTTATCACCACTCTGGTTCGTATACGTAATATTTCCGTCATGATCCAACATGAACAAATATGCATTCCCATCATAACCTTTCAGTTTTAACATGGAATCCAGTTTCGAATGATCATACACAGTTCCAATTGCCGTATAAGTTTCCCCATTGATCGTATATTCCTGACATGGGATCGCAACCAGATAACCGTCTTTTTTCTTCTGATCATAATCAAGACGCACCAGTTTTCCAATATTGTATCCATTCTTTAAGTCCAGCAGAAGTTTACTTGGCATATCAATCCGCATTTTTGTTCCACCTGCTGATATTGCCTGACCATTCTCCTGAATGAATATAAGGGTACTTTCCGATTCTTTTTCCCATGCCTCAAAGAAACTTTTGTTCACATCCGTTTCAAGAGACAGCTCCCTCTCATGAAGTAAAAATTCCTCAACCAACTGCAGCTGGCTGTAGTATCCACTCACCTGAAGATCATAGGTCTGCTGTATCTGTTCAACAACAGCTCCCATACTGCTTTTTCCGTTTTCGCTGATATACTTCTTAGACTTACTTATCAGATACTTGATACAACCTAAGCTTAAAAGAATAATAAGTAGTATAAGCAACAGCCTTGTTATTTTTTTTCTTTTATTTACCGTTTGTTCTATCTCCACTTTTACTGTTCAACCTCTATATAGTCTTCCGGTGCTGACGGCTGCTGTCCTTTTGACATTGCTTCGATCCATGCACTTGATAATGTTGTCTCTTTAAGCTGCTCAATCTCACATTTCGAATTTATTTTTTTCAATACAGACATTGTGGTGTCTGTAAGAAGAATCGAGTATTCCTTTTCTTTGTCTATTTTCTTATCGTTAACTGTTAAGTCCTTTAACGAAAATCCACTTTCCTCTTGATTGACGATCATTTTCATACCGGATGCAATTGGTAATTCGTATTTATTGGTTACGTAAAAATTCTCATCCGCATCGGCGAGATAATTTTCCACGAGTTCACAAACCTGTTTACCATTGATTTTTGCAACATATAATGCTGTATCTGAACTCTTCGCTGTCATCATGCCAACCCGGCTGCTGGTGCATTCTCCTTTGTACATAGAGGAAGTGAAATAATAATATGGTGCCAGAGCCAGCTGTGCATCATTTTCTTCTCTGATCGTAGTTAAAATGGAAGATGCTGCATCACGGCCATTTCTATCGTTCAGTGAAATAGAATATTCATTTTCAAAATTCACCGTTGCTTTTTCTTCTGGATCTTTACGATTCATTGCACTACAAAAAGTATCATAAGCCTGTGTTTCATCCATTTCCCCTGACAGTAATCCGTGAACAGCCTCAAGACTTGCATCAAATGATTTTTGAGCGGAATACCGGATATAAACAGCATTATTATTAATTTCCTCTTCCAGTCCAGGCACATCCTGCATCATGGTTGGAACATCTGTATTCAATGAAATAACACCGCTTCCATCCGCAATCAGCTTTTGCCCCTCTTCTGAAATCATACAATCCAGCACATCCAGTGCAGTATCCAGTTTCTCCCGGTCTTTTTCCAGGTTTTTGTTAAATGCAATGTTTAAGGACGGAGTCATGTACACATAGGATTCATCCGATGTCTGTGAAAAGTAAGGAATACGGATCAGATCTGCATCCATCTGTTTCTGCAGCTGCTGCATAACCGTCGGATGTCCATGAAACATTGCTGATTTTCCCTCGACAAACATCTGGGTTCCTGTATTGATGTCAATATTGATATCTTCTTTACCAAAGTGCGAGTCCTTAAGAAACTGACTGGTTTCTGAAAAAATACGTTTCCATAATGTATCATCAAACTTTACTTCATCCGCTGCAGTCTCTGCACCGTTTCGCCATTCCATACCATCCAGGCTTGTAAACTCACCGATTGCCGCTGCCTGGATGATTTCATTATTAGACCAGTCTTCACCAAGATCCATGGAATACGGTTTTATGCCATTATCATAAAACTGCTGACAGGCCTGTACATATTCCTCATAATTTTCTGGAATCTTTATGCCATACTGATCAAACAGTGTTTTGTTGGCAATGATCGTCTGCGGAATACCACAGATTGGCAGCCACTGGATTTCATCCTCCGCATTCTTATAATATTGCACCGCATAAGAATAGTACTTGGAAACAACATCATAAGAAGCAAAATCCATAAGATAAGGCTGTAAGTCCTGTGCATCTGTTCCAGAGAATCGACGTACTGTTATGATATCCGGCAATTCATCATGTTCTTTAAAATAACTGTATAAATCGGTATCATTGTTCCCAATAATAAATTCAATATCCTGATCAGGAAACTGTTCATGGATATAGGGTGCAATATTTTTCATCAAACGATTTTCCCACAGATAAACGGTAAGATGATCATCATTTTTAGATACTTCTTTCTTTGACTGTCCACATCCAGACAAGACAGCAGATGCTACAAGTACACCTGACACCACTGCAATCAGACAACGTTTTGCCTTTTTCATACTTTTATTTTCCTCATTCTTTCCTGATAAAATCATTATTGTTACGCCTATGAAATAACACCGTAAAAAAGCACCGTCAGACAGACAGTGCACCTCATTTTATGCAACTGGCTGCCATTTTACAGGCCCTGTAGCTTTGCGTCCCAGACTTTCATCTGGTTTGCCGATTTCCTTATTATAGATATAGCTTTTAAACTTATGCAAAAAAACTGATTTTATTATACTTTAACGTTCTACTATGCACAAGAAAAAAATTACCGTTTTAACGTTCAAAAACAAAAAAAGAACAGCCGATACATATACTCGAACTGTTCTCCTACTTCCGAAGTCCACGCAGCATTGACATCACTGTTTCCTGCTCATTTGTACTCAGATCGTTCCATATCCCTAGAACTTCTTTCTGTTTTTCTGTCAGATTCTCTGAATTACCTTCCTGAAAAAACTGCGATAATGTCACGCCCAAAGCTGTACATATTTTTTCAAGTGTGATCAGCGACGGCAGGTTTTCCTGCGCCATGATTCTTCCCAGTGACGACTGGGAAATTCCCGACAGCTGCGATAATCTGTATTTACTGATATCACGCTTTTCACATAAAGATGTTATTTTATCCGCAATATACTTCTCTATCTGCAAGTAACTATACCTCATTTCCGCTATTACATGTTCTTATTGTACCTGTAATAATAGAAAAATATTAGTAATCAACTTTGCAAGTATTCATTCCCATTATAGGAAGTATACCGGTAAAAAAAATATAAAGATACTTTCGTTTCCGCAAAAGTCATTTTCGCTTATATCGTTTTTATAATAGCACAGACAGTTATGTTTGTCACATAAAAGTTTGAAACCTCAAACAAAAAAATAAGCCTGCCGTCATCCGCAGATTTCTCTACAGACAACAGCAGGTCCATTCCCTATTTCTTCAACATTTCATTCACCCGTTTCTGCACTGCCCCATAATCATATCCCGCAGCCTGCAGTTTCTTCTTCCTGTTCGCGCCGTTCCCCCACTTTCCGGCAATAACTTCCTTTGCCACAGCTTCCACACTCTTTTTCCCACTGCCTTTCACCAGCTCATTCACCTTCGCCTGCACTACCCCATAATCATATCCTGCAGCCTGCAGTCTCTTCTTTCTGTCCTCACCGTTCCCCCACTTTCCGGCAAGCACTTCCTTCGCCACAGCTTCCACACTCTTCTTTCCTGTACCGGTATTCCCGCCGGTTTCATTCGCAGCCTTCTCATACCGCGGAGCCGCATACCCGCGGATATATCCCCATCCCAAAGGGAGCACCCTTTTGTCAACCTTTTCACCCCGGTTACCTTCAATAGCAGTTACCATTCCGCCGGAAACCTTCTCCACAAAACCGATATGATCACTGTACCCATCATTCGGCTGTGCTGCCTTATCCCAGTTATAGACAATCACATACCCCGGCTCCGGCGTGATGGTACCATCCTCAATCCAGATCCCCAGCTTTTTAAAAATCTTCACATGCTCCTCAACGCCGCACTCCCTGCCGATCAGCTCACTGCATCCCGCCTTGATCCCTGCGGCAGACACACAGGTATCACACCATTCATCTGAATACTGCACTGCATATCCTCTGGGAAGCGGCTTCACACTGTTATACAGGTCAATAATCTCCTTAAACTTTCCATTGGCCTCACTGAACCCCAGCCAGCCCCTCATCACATCCAGAACACTCTCAGCAGTCTTTGCCATAGTCTCACATCCTCCTTCATCAAATCTTGTCAGTTCATACTGACGGATCACCTTCATGCAGTTCTCTACATAGGAAAAAGAAGTGGCATACCCGTCAGCACGGATGGTTTCCAGATATTCCTGCGGATCCCGGATCCCCTGCAGGTTCCGGTACCGTTCCAGCTGGATAAACTCAAAATAGCCCTTCACGCCCTCTTCCATGGAATCAAACACCTGGAAATTATCACGGATGGAAGTCAGCGTCCCTTCCCTGTATTCTTCCTGTGTACGCATATTTACAGACCTGCCAGTCCATCTGGTGCCGCATTTCAGTCCGAAATAATTATGGTACTGACTGGCCAGCCTGCTCTCACCCCATCCGGATTCCAGCACTGCCTGTGCGATCACAGACGAGTACACCAGAATCCCATACAGTCCTGCATACTTCTTCACATACCCCGCAATATCTGCGATAAATTTCTCCCTTGCAATCCTCATTCCCCATCACTTCCTTCCCCTCTGTCATGCAGCTGTTCCAGCACATCTTTCATCTTCTGCGGGATAGGCAGTCCCAGATGTCCTGCATTCTCCAACAAACTCACACCCTCATTGGAAATATAGAAAAAGATCACCGCTGTCCTCAGCACGGATCCATTCCCAATCACAACCACATCCAGAATGTTCGCCATTCCCACCAGCAAAAAGATCAGCACTTTTCTGCAGATTCCCCGGAATCCCACCTCACTGGAAAGCGTATGGTCCGCAAAAGCACACATCACCCCGGTCAGGTAATCGATCACCACAAAAGCGATCAGAGCATACAGAAGCCCGTCACAGCCTCCCATAAACCAGCCCAGCCATCCGCCTACAGCCATAAAAACCATCTGAATAAAGTTCCAAAATTCCTTCATGCCAGAATCCTCCTCCCATGAAAAAAGCAGCCCCCATTTCTGAGAACTGCCGTAAATAAGTTTTCTATCTTCATGCCCTGCGGCAGAAAGACCTACATTGTTTCCTCCGTCAGCGTATACGTGATCTTCATCGTTTTGTCCGTATTCTTCACCACCGCTGATGAAAGATTATTGATACTTGCCAGATAGGGCGTCAGAAGGTAAGCACACCTGTGCTCCTTCCCATAACTGCCGCCCCACATAAACACAAAGTTCTTATATTGGAACAAAGGCGTTGCCATGGCTTCAAACCTTGCGCTCCCCTGCGTCTTGATCACCCTGTCATCCGCCGTGATCTGGAAATCCCCTGCCACGATCATGTCCCCGAGCAGCGTCATATACACCTCACAGGAACCTGCCTCGCCAAGAGATTTCAGCTTGGAAGTAAAGCCCAGCGGGATCAGCGTCACATCCGCTGAATTTGCAGTATTGATCTTATAAACTCCCTTCTTATCATAAGAAGGCACATACAGATACCCCTTCCTCACACAGCATTTTACATTCCGTTCCGGATAGGAACCGTCCTTTGCCCTTGTGCCCACTTCTGACAGCTTCGCCTTGGACAGTGTCCAGCTCCCCTCCGTAAAGGAATAATCCTTTTTGGAGATCCGGATCCATACCATCTTCGCATCCCCGGAAGAATTCGGCTCATTGGAAAATCCATACCAGTATCCGTCATGTCCGTCCATAAATTCCCCGTACTTTGTATAATCCCCTAGGAACGTAAAGCTTTCCGTTGTCAGCGTCTGCTCTTCCAGTACGGTATACGTGGTATCATCCAGCTTCTCATTCAGCCCGATGTTAAATACCGGGATCCGGATCTTAGTAATGGTCACACTGGAAGTCCCAAAGGTGATGGAATACAGCAGGTTCTTTTCAAAATCCAGCTCCACTGCCTCAAACAGCGTCATCTGCTTCGCCTTCGGGATATCCCCGATATCCACCTTTTTCAGAAGCAGGAACGTGCTGGCATCCCCTGCCGCACTGCCAAACGCATTCTGCCCTCCCAGGGCACTGGTCAGTGCCACCGCTGCAATATTTCCATTTCCCTGGCTGGGTGTAAACTCCCACACAAACTTATATCCATTGTCCAGTTTCTTGCTCTCCGTCTGGTTCAGGCTTCCCCTCGCCACATTGGAACCGGAATTAACATTGTTGGAAGCATAAGCCACAGGAAGGTTCTTCCCCTGCTCGTAAATATGGTCCGCCTTTTCTTCCAGCACTGCCGGAAACAGCAGGATCCCGCCGATCATGTTCGGGCAGATGGGAAGCAGCGTCCCGTTCCACAAAACAGAATTGTCATACTCCCCGCTGGCTTTCAGATAAATCCCCATGGGATTCAGCCCCAGAATATTATTCACCGCCTCCGTGATCATGTTCGTCTCCTGCAATGTTTCCACCGCACCCGTATTCGTATCGGTCAGTTCAATGACCATCTCGCCTTTTAATCTCATCACACACCCTCCATTTCTACCGGCCTGCAGAAACCGCTGATTCCCGCTCTCTCAGCAAAATACACCTCAAAGCCTCTGTTCACTGTCTCCTTCATCTGCATGGACAGCGAATCCCGGAAAACATTCACATCCAGTCCTCCGCCAATGGCAAATCTCCTGGTATAATCTTCCACCTCAAGCTTTCCATCCCAGGCTTCCCCAGCCGCCATTGCCTGTCCGCTGACAGAAGCAATGCAGTCTCCCACATCAACCGTACCGCTGCCATACTCCATCCAGAGATACACATTGAATGTATTCGTATAATTAGCAACGATCTTCTCAATGGGATAATACAGCGACAAAATATGTTTCCCGGAATGCCAGGTCTCCACCGGACAATGCTCCACAATCTCCTCATTGTTAAATTCAAAGACCACATGGCATGAAGCGTTTTGTCAAGTGCTTTTTTGAGTTATTGACGCAAATTATCGTGAAAGTGCGAAAGTGCAAAGTGCAAAGGGTCTGCGTTTTGCACTTTCAGCTTGCGGGTTCGGGTGGCTGCTTCTTCTTGAGGAAGTTGTACCATTGACCGCCGACACGCCTTGCGCCTAAAATGCCGCCCATGTTGCGCTTGGCGTTCTGTACCGTCCTTTCGGATATTCCGGCTTCGGCTGCGGCTTTTACAATGTTCTCGCTGGCAAGCTCTTTCCCGTCTGCAAGCAGGTCAAGTATCAGCCTTTCGGCTTGCTCGGTCTTGGTGGCGGTGTTCCCACCCGCGCCGGACAGCAGCTCGTCGGCGGTGATGTCGTATTCGCCTATCCACGAAAAGCCCGTTTCCGGGTCAAGGCAAAAGGCTACGGGCTTTCCCTCCGGCGCAAGGGAAGATTTGTCATGGACGATAACGCGCACATTCGGTTCTCGCTTTACGCGCCCGATCAGTAGGACGCTCCTTGCTGCGGCGCGGAAGTCGATAGAACCTAATCCCCGGTATGCGCTCTGCCCTCCGGCAGCTTTGTTGAGATGTCCGATAAGGATAACGGCGCACCCGGTACGCTCGGCAACATCGGCAAGGCGGCGGAACATGGGGCGCACTTCGTTTGCCCGGTTCATGTCGGTTTTTTCGCCCATGTACGCCTGTATGGGGTCAAGGATAATCAGCCGCGCCCCGTTCTGCGTGATTGCCTTTTCTATGCGCTCATCGGAGAGGGTAAGTTCCCGTTTTGCTTCATCAATCACAAGTACGCGGTCAAGGTCGGCTTCGGCTTCTATCAAGCGGGGCTTGACGGTATCGCCCAGCCCGTCCTCGGCGGTCTGGTAAATCACTTGGAATGGCGGCAAGGGCTTCATTCCCGGCAGCGTTCCCCCGGTGGTGCAGGCGGCGGCAAGGCGTAGGGCAAAAGTGGTCTTTCCCTCGCCGGGATTGCCTTGCACAATGGTTACTTTCCCAAAGGGAATATACGGCTCCCATAGCCATTCAACGGTCTGTGTGTCAACCTCGCTCATGCGGATAATCTCGACGGTTTCCTCCTGGGTTGGCTCTTTCAAGCCGTAAATCGCTTCCCGGATATACTTCCCGTCTGTGATTTCTGCCCGGTGCTGCAATACCTCGTTCCAGTCCTTGTAAAGCGGCACAAGGCGGTGGACGGTCAAGCCCTCCGGCATGAGCTTCACAAGGCGGCTGCAAGCGTCGTTTCCGGCTTCGTCGCTGTCAAGGCAGAGGTAAACGGTCTTGATGTTCGGACGGTCAGAGAGGAAACGCAACAGGGCTTTTTCTCCCACGCCGCCCAATGACAGGTAGCTTTGCTTCTGCCAATCCTTTTTGAACAGGCAGAGAAACGATAACAGGTCAATGGGGGCTTCAAAGACAAACAATCTTTCGCCCTCGCCACGGTAGCAGAAGTTAAAGGCTTTGTCGCTGCCTTTCACATCAAGCCGGAAGCTCCCGGCTGTGCCGCGCTGGTGGGCGTATCGCGGTATGCCGCTTTCATCTCTGCCGACGAATACGGCGTTATGGTGGGCGGCTTCCTCGTAAATATCCCCGGTGGAAAAGAAAAAGCCCGACACATCTTCATCAATGCGGCGGGCTGCTGTGAGGTAGTTCCTCGCTGTTCGGTTGTCGGGGCTGCGGGGCGGCAGTCGGAAGTCAGAAAAGGACGCGGGGCTTGGTCTGTCCGGCGGTTGGGCTGCGCCTTTTTCTCCTGTCAGCACTTCAACGGCTTCGGTGAAGCTCTTGCCGAAAAACTCCATGACAAAATCAACGGGTGCGCCGCCTTTGCTCTGGCTGTGGCGATACCATTTGTTTCCCCGGATAGTCAAGCTGTCGTGCCGTTTCCAGCGGTATTCCTGTCCGGCGCGGATAAGCTGCTCGCCCTGTGATTGCAGGAAAGAAACAAGGTCGGCTTGGTTGGCCCGGTCTATCTGTTCTTGGGTGTAATACATGGTTGATACCTCGCTTTCTGTGGTTGAATTGTTCATAGGTTTTGAGTATAATGAAATCGACAAATCGTTAAGGAAAGAATCGAAGGTGGTGCAAACGAAAAAGCAGTATGGAGACTTTTCATTAACTGCCCTTTCGTTTGCATCAATTTCGATTTTTTCTGGTTGAACAAAGCGCGTCAA
>NZ_JACOOT010000008.1:0-167400 GCF_014287535.1 Blautia segnis
CAATAAAGTATTTCCCGTTCGACTTGCATGTGTTAAGCACGCCGCCAGCGTTCATCCTGAGCCAGGATCAAACTCTCTGATAAAGTGTTTGATGCACTCAAGACAACCAACTAGCTTAGTTATCTCTCGTCATTACTGTTCTAAAAAGTTCATTCTCTTCGAATGATGTTTGTAAAAGAAATTTTCGAGAATCGTATGTGTTTCACTGTTTAGTTATCAAGGTTGTTCCGCTGTCAGCTCTTTGCGACAGCTTATTTAGATTATCACATTTGGAAGATCTTGTCAAGAACTTTTTTCAAAAGTTTTTCGAAGTGTTTTCCAAACGGATGCTTCGCTGCAATCTTTCTTATCTGTCTCAGCGACTTGATTACTTTACCATAAGTTCAGTCGATTGTCAACAGTTAATTTTAATTTTCTGAAAACTTATTTATTTTTCAGTATTCCAGAAGCAATTCCTTGCGACAGCTTGTTTAATATACCACTGCCGCAAGGAGAAGTCAAGCACTTTTTACAAATAATTACATATTTTTTTGTGCAGATTATAGATATGGCAGGCGCGTCACCACGCCTGCCATATCTTCTTTTCTTTATTCTAATTCTTTATGCTGGTGCAAATACTTTTCCCTGGTCGCAAGCCCGCCACGAATATGCCGCTCCGACTTATTCACATCCAACACCTCCCGTGCCTGCCTGGCAAGCGCTGGATTCAGGCTCACAAGCCTGCTTGTTACGTCTTTATGTACCGTGCTCTTACTAACCCCAAACTTTTTCGCTGTTTGTCTCACTGTTGCCTTCGTCTCAATAATATAGTTCCCAATTTCCACTGCCCGTTCTTCAATATATTCTTTCAAAAGAAACGCCTCCGAAGACGTTGTTTTTACAGTGTATGCAGAGGTGTTTCTATAATATGAAAGCAAATGAGCTGCGTTAACGTAATTTAGTGAATCAAGGCGGACGCCTCTGAACACCTGTTATTCCACGCAGGTCGGTGCAACGCTCCGGTGAACTAACTGCTAACTACGGCTTAATCGTGAAGGCTCTCCTGAGATGTTTAGTCGCAGTTGACAGTTAGCTCGGCGAAGTGTTGCGACGACCTGCGATGAATATAGCTTCCAACAGTCATTATTCTCGCCGAAACCAATCATATTGTTGTAGCATTCTTCTGTCAGCAGCTGAAATTTTTTCCATTTTTTATTTTTCATAGCATTCTGTCCCCTTTGTAATCGTCTATTATTTCCCGCAACATTTCTTATACTTCTTTCCAGAGCCGCAAGGGCAAGGATCATTTCTTCCTATTTTGGGACTTTCACGGATGAATGGAACCTGAGGTTTTGCGTTTATCCAAGGGAACATATTTTTCTCGTCAAACTCGTCATCATATTCCTCATCGAATGCGTCATACCGTCCCTGTAATCGATCTCTGAGTTTATCTGCCGCTGTTCTTCCAAAACTTGAACTGTTTTCCAGTTCTTTCAGCAAAGCTTCTGCTTCTGCCTCTTTTCCAAATGTAATACATGCATCGCAAAGCAAATATATGAATTCTTCTGAGCATACATTTTCCTGTTTTTTTAAGTTGAAAAGCCTTTGTATCTCATGGGATTCTCCAAATTCACAGGCATTATACATCCATTCCTGAACACTTTTTGGGAATTCATACATGTGCAGTTTTTTATCGGAAAATACTGCCGCATGATTTGATACCATATCCACGCTCCAGGGCGACATATTTTTTTCTCTTGCATATTCTGTCCGGCTTCTTCCTTTTAGCATAGGCAATTCCAGTTCCAGCATAATTCCAGAAATTGCCATCCAGACTTCTGCATTTGCCGCAATGTCAGATTTCCCATTGCTCCATTCTGATATAGCCTCAAAAGCTTCCTCTAAAGTAGTTCCGTTCATTATACCGATTACAGTAGATATCAGACATCTCTCGGCTGCTTCCAGCGGTATGTTTACCTGATAACGCAGCTTTGAAAACAAAATATCAATCCATTCTGTTCTATTTGCCAGGTTTTCTGAAAGTAAACGAATATCTTCTATGGAAAATGAAGCATAGTCCATATCTGCTGCATATTTTTCCTGCATGGCAATTACTTTCTGCGAATCAATATCTTCTATAAAAGAAAAACATCTTCCATCACCTGTATAAGCAGTTTTAAAAATACAGTTAAAGCTGCCATACCAGTAAACATATCTGTAGAACTCTGTTTTGTCCTGATTTTTGTCATACAATGTACAGTAAATTTTGTATGCGTCCTCTAATTCCAGCATACCTTATACCCGCAGCATTGCCTCCATATTCTCAGAGAATTTCTTAATTCTACGATAGGTGTCTTTTTGCATTTTAGAGGTTATTTTTTTTAATAGCGGCTTATTTTCTTTGTAACCTCCATAATTCCAGAAGTTATCCTCTCCAGTGTCCTGCTCAATCAAAATATCATCACTTGGAATTCGAAAATCATGCATGTGGTATCCATCCCAGTCAAACAGGATCTGAATAATTTCATGCAAATCATCAATCCAAATACTATATGGATATCAAAGTTATTCTTGCAAAAACAACACTATCGTCATATTTTTATATAGAATAAATTCCCAAAATCTGCTATGATAAAAGACATTGAACGTACAAATTTATTTAAACGACAGAGGTGTTAGACATGAGTTGGTATAACGAAGCAGTTTTTTATCACATTTATCCATTGGGTTTGACAGGTGCGCCGAAGCAGAATGCGTATGAGGAGCCGGTTCACAGGCTGAATACGCTTCTTCCCTGGATCGACCATATTAAGGAAATCGGATGCACCGCTTTATATATAGGTCCTTTATTTGAAAGTGTGGGACATGGTTACGAGACAACAGATTATAAGAAACTGGACTCCCGTCTGGGTGACAATGAGGATCTGAAGAATTTCGTAGCAGCATGTCATGAAAAAGGAATTAAAGTTATCTTCGACGGTGTATTTAACCACACCGGACGTGATTTTTTCGCATTTAAAGATATTCAGGAAAAGCACCAGAACTCACCTTATGTAAACTGGTACTGCAACGTGAATTTCTCCGGAAATACCGAGTATAACGATGGATTTTCCTATGAGAACTGGGGCGGATACAACCTTCTGGTAAAATTAAACCAGCGCAATCCGGATGTACAGAACTATATCTGCGATGTGATCCGTTTCTGGGTTTCTGAGTTCGATGTGGATGGAATTCGTCTCGATGCTGCTGATGTTCTGGATTTTGATTTCATGAAACAGCTTCGCCGCACTGCTGAAGAAGTGAAACCGGATTTCTGGCTGATGGGCGAGGTAATCCACGGCGATTACAGCCGCTGGGTAAATGGAAGCACCCTGCACAGCGTTACCAACTATGCCCTGCACAAGGCACTTTACAGCGGCCACAACGACCACAACTATTTCGAGATCGCACATACTGTGAAATATCTGCAGAACATGGGCGACCTGGATCTTTACAATTTCGTGGACAACCATGATGTGGAGCGTATTTACACCAAGCTTTCCAACAAAGCGCATTTTGCTCCGGTTCACGTACTGCTCTATACGCTTCCAGGCGTTCCAAGCATTTACTATGGTTCTGAATTTGGAATCGAAGGCCGCAAGGAAAGAACCTCCGATGACAGCTTAAGGCCTGCATTGAATCTTGCGGACTACGCAGATGCCACTGAGAAAAATCCTTGCACCGCGCTTATTGCCGCTCTTGGAAAGGTTCGCCAGAATACGCCGGCACTTAACTATGGAAGCTATGCGGAGCTGATGCTGACCAACCGCCAGTATGCTTTCGCCCGTGACCTTGATGGAGTTCGCGTGATCGTAACTGTAAACAACGATGATAATGCCGCTTCCATGAATTTGCCAGCTGGAAATGCTGCTGAATATGTAGGCACACTTACCGGGGAAAAGGTTTCCGTGGAAAATGGCAGCATTAATGTAACCGTTGCTGGAAACAGCGGAAATATCTGGGTTGCGGCCGGGGACATGCCGGAGTATAAGCCAGTTGACATGGCTGCGAAAAAACCAGAGACAGCTTCCGAGAACAGTTCAGCGAATACAGCAAAAACAGAAGCCGCTTCTACAACTGAAGCAAAGGCTTCCAACTATAAATCAGATGCTGAGCCAGCTGCTGAAAACACAGCTGCCTCTGAATCCGCTGTAAATCCCGCAGCTTCAGAAGTCGCAGCTTCCAACGATGTTTCTGCAGACAAAGAAGCCGCTGCCGACAATGAAGCTACTTCCCAGACAGCTTCCGAGAAATCCGAAGTAACCGTAGACTGGACCAAGTCACCGGAAGACATGACTGTGGAAGAACTCCAGACTGGCATCCTTGCCAAAATGGCAAACAACGGCCCGGTAACCGACCAGATGAAGAAAACCGTTTACGACAACATCTGGCATGATTCCCTGGTAAACTGGCTGAAGAGCTTCCGTTAATGAACCTACTACACCTAAATACAACGAATGATTTCATGTAAGATTGGGCGCTGCCAATACACACCGCAGCATTTTATTCCATAAGCATGTATTTCATTCCCTAAAAATCAAAAACTGCTTTTTCTCATGCTATACTTACTCCAACATATCATTGAACCGATAAAGGAGTATAAGCCTATGAAGAAAAAGCAGTTTTTTTATACATTTGCAGCGGGAATTTTCGCAGCAGCGATATTAGCAGGCGGACTTGTTTCCAGCCCAACTTTGGTAAGCGCAGACGAAGAACCTACGGCTGAAGCCACGGACGCTTCAAACAACCCCCAAGACAACAATGCCAGCCAGCTTCAGACCCTTCTGGAAAACGAAGGCTTCTATGTTCAGCAGGGTTCCTTCTATGAACTGGACACATTAAAGGAGGCTTCCGCTGGCCGTCTTCTCAGCTGTTTCGGCAATAATGCAGGTTCCTCCTACATGGTCTTCAATCTTCCTGCCGCCCCGGAACAGGACAATGCCAAGGGAAATCCAGACTACAACTGGCCGGACGAGACAGCCACTCTCTATGATGATCCAAATGTAGAAAATGCTCCGGCGAATCCATATTTTGCCCCGGGCGGCTGGCAGTATAAGCTTGGACAGGACGAAGCTATCGTTCTGATCACACAGCTTTCCCCCGAATGCAAGTACTATTCCTTCATCAATTACGTAATGTTTACCCAGCAAAAAGAGGGAAAGGATTACACCAACGAAAAGGCATTTTTCAGCGCAGGAAATGAGGAAACCGGTCTGTATCACCCTATTTTCGGTTCCATCGGGGACTCTGTAAATATGGTAAATATCAAGCATGATGGAGACAGCGCATACGGTTCTCAGGCGGTTATTGTAATCAGCGCCAACCAGACTGTAACCGAAAAAGTAACTGCACAGCTGACTGCTGCCGGCTACGATGAAAGCATGATCAATGTGATGCCGATTCCCGTAGACACCTATAATATGGGGCTGCAAAAAGGAGCCGACACCTTTAGTTTCCTCGGCCGCATTTCCCAGCCAACAGATCAGGACGCCTATGACAGCTACACAGAAAGTCTTTCTGCAAACTCCGTTGTTTACCGTGTTTCCCCGCAAAAAGAGCTGGATGCAGATCCTTACGAAAACGCAGTTCTCACAGCCCGCGGAACTGGCGAACATGAAATTTCCAAATTGAAAAATGGCAGCCAGCATCTGGATGAAATTCGGGAAGCAATCATCTCCCAGTACGCAAATGAGTATGATTATGAAGAGCTCAGCACAGATATTGCGGTTCCGGAGGGACTTACTGCTTACCTGAATGACCGCAATGCACAGGGTGACAACCGGGATACCGCCTATGTGATGACAAAAGATTTTACCTTAAATTCCGATGAGGATTTCGTTGTTGTTTACGGAGTCAATCACACACAGACCGGAAAGGCCTTATACTCCAACGCGGTTCTCTATGCCCGCCCTATGCTCAACGGCGTATGCAGCGTGTACGATTCCCTTTTCCCAGGCAGCGCGGCTTCCTATCTTGAGGAAGACTGCGACAATGCAGACGATTATTATGTGTACAAAATGGCCCGTACCCAGATGGATGATTACACCGCCATCATCGAACATTCTACCGGAAATGAGAAGGGAAAATTCTATGGTGTAGACAACGGTGATACCCTTCTTCTGGCCTTCCGTGCATATATGGATGAGAACAACGTAGGGGCTTCCTATTATGAAATCGTGTATGACCGGGCAATTGTGTTCCATAAAAAGTAATAAATTCGCTGCCAATAGTTCTGTTAGCATTATCATATAAAAAATATGCCAGAGAAAAAGCACTCTGCATCTATATGCAAATGCTTTTATCTCTGGCATTTATGATTGTCTTTTTATCGAAATCCTTTCAGATATTCCTTCTGTTCCGGTGTGATCCGGTAGCTTTCCACGGCCTTCTGAACGGTCTTTCTGTGTACCCAGTCTGATAATTTATGCTGTTCAATATAGGGAACCGTGGCATCCCACTGCTTGGCAAGGGCGGTGGCAAAATACCAGGCAATCATCATATTTACATAATACTCCTGGGATTGAACCGCTGCCGCCATTTCAAGATATTCCGAGGAAAAATCTTCGTCCAGGAAAAGGCGCATCAGCATACCGATTCCATAACGAATGACATAGGTTTCTCCTGAAGAAATCCATCTCTTTGCTTCCTCCAGCACCTGATCTTTATGCCTGGCAAAGCACTTCGGTGCCGGGTAATCACAGGTTGCCCAGTTGTCAATACAGGGAAGAAATCTCTGAATCTCTTCCATACATTTCTCATAGTCCTTTATCCCCGTGATCAGCATCATGTGAAGATTATTTTCTTCATAATATCGGTGAGGAAGCTGCCGCAAAAACGCCTCTGCCTCCGAAGTCCCGGCGAATTCCTTTGCAAATTTCCGAAGGACTGGCGTACGGATTCCAATGACCGTTTCCTTGTCTGTTTCGGGCATTAATTTGCTGTGAAAATCACGGTATTTCAAATCCTGCAATTCAAATAACTGCTTCTGCAGTTTGGTCAACTCAGCCATATTTTTCTATTCTTCCATTTCTTTACTCCGCTTTCTCCGCTGCCTCCAGGCTTGCCATCAGCAGCTCGTAGAAATCATCTTCCCCTTCCAGCTTCGGAGAATTCTCCCCTCCGCCGTTGGTACTGCGGCGCATGGTGGCGTAGAAATCCTCTCCTGCAGACACCAGATCCATCTCATACAATTCATAGCCAAGACTTCTGCACAGCCTGCAGAAAACAGTGAGAGGATCCTTCTCCAAACGGGTTGCCAGAAGCTTTTTGCGAAGTTCTCCATCTTTCAGTGCATCGCCCTGCAGACGGTCCAGAATTTCCAGTGTAGTCATATGCGGTACCTCCTCTGCGTTATTTTCATCTATTTTAACGCGCAATCTGTCACTGTGCAACTGTGAATTGTGAATGTTTTTTTTACACCGCGTTATGGTATTCCTCCACATAACTCCGCTTCTGATCTGTCATAACCAGCATGATCTCATCCATAGCCGGACCGATATACTGAATCTTATCCGGCGGAGCCGCGATGATCAGCTGCAATGGCAGGCGGCGAAGGAATTCCAGTACGCCGCCAATTCTCTCATCATCCATGTTGTTGAACGCCTCATCAAACAGCACCAGTCCAGCCGCCTCTCCTCCAATATTGTTGCTGTAAAGCTGTACGAAAGAAGCTGCCACGGTCACATAGAACGGGGTCTGTGTCTCACCGCCGCTCTTTTCCTCGCATACCTTGGAATAGTAAGAATAGGTGCCGTCATCATGTATGATCTTAATATCATAATCCATATAAGTACGGTAATCCGTAAACTCCTCCAGAGTCTGCGTGCTGTTTTCACCGCCTACAGAAAGCCGTTCAAACAGCTCCTCAATCACATCCTTATGAGCCTCATGGAACATTCCGGAAAACAGGGATTCCCCTTGAATTACATTGAAATCGTCCATGATCATTTCATAATAGCTGCGGTATTTCTTGCTTGGCATAAACTGGAATTCATAGCGCTCACTGCTGAAGTCAATCCCCTTTAAAGCCTTGTTCAGCTCCTTAAATTCCCCTTGCGCCAGCTTCATATTCTCCTGAAGCTTTGCAAGAAACTGCTCCTGGAACTCTGTTTCCGCAGCATGTCGGGCAGACTGTACTTTCTCCTCATAATCCAAAAGCTCGGAATTTTTCAGTCTGTCATATACAGCTTGAAACTCAGAAAAACCTTCCAGGCTGGCAGCTGCACCGAAATCATGCTCTGTCTTGTATTCCACCATGGCATTTATCATCTGGTCTTTGATTTTTTCCCACCTGTCACTGTTGTTTCTTCGTTTGCCAAGATACTCATTCTGGAACTGCTCCACCGGACGTTTTCCAAGCGCTTCCTCGTACTCCTGATTCCAGGAATTTAAGACATCCCCAGCTGCCTCTCCCAGGGAAAGGACCTTCCCCTTCTCTGTCATCTCGTTCTCCAGAAAGGCCTGTTTTCTGGTAATCAGATCCTGAATTCTAGTTCGTATTCCGCCGATTTTCTCCGTATCAGAATTCACAGAAGCATCCAGCCCACGCAGCACTTTTTCCAGTTCTTCCAGCTGAATCTGCTTCTCAATCAATGTAGAATTTTCCTTCAGCTTCTGGATGTTTTCCTGGCATTTGGCAATGGCCCTGTCCACGGTTCCAAGAGTATGAAGCACATCCAGGCGGTACTTGATATCCACATCACTGTCTGTGGAAAGAAGTCCCAGAATTTCATTCATCCCGGCCAGTTGCTTCTCCTGATTTTCCAGAAGCTCATTCATCTTCTGGTACTCCTCCTCTGCCTGAACCAGCTGAACGGTAAAGGCATTTTTGCCGATAAACGGCACCCGGAATACCTCTGGTTTGATGGCGCTTGCCACCCGGTTCTGGTAGCGCATACAGCCCTTTGTAATGGAAATGGGGTACTTTTTCAGGTCCTCGTAACGCTCGCACATCTGCACTTTTCCCAGGATCATGTTGCTGTACTGGCGGGCATATTGATTCTGGGAAGTTACAACGGAAGCCAAAGTTCCTGCAGGAGCAGTATCATAATTTTCCAAATCTCTGGTATTGATCAGACCCACGCCATAGACCTTTTTCTCCTTGCGAAGGCGGTCATAGATTCCAAGTGCAATGTCGAAATTCTCCGGCTCCACAAGCACATAAAAACGCTGTGTATTCAGATATCCTTCTACTGCATTTCGCCATTCTTCATCCTGGATTTCCAGCATTTCGCAGAGAACTCCCGGCTGGATTTCCCGTCCCAGGCTGGCAAATTCCTCCTGTATAGTTTCTGTAAGGAGTTCTACTCCTGATGGATAGGTAAGCTTTTTACGCTTCAGTTTGCTGATCTTTTTGTTCAGCTTTTCCCGTTCTGCGTGATTCTGTTTCAGCTGGATCTGCAGCTTGGCAAGCTCTCCCTGAAGTCCTGCAAAATACTTCTGCTTGCAGTGGATCACATCGTCTGTCAGGCTTTTCAGTGCTGCTACATTGGCCTCAGAATCCAGTTTCTGCAGCTGTGTGCGGTATTCCCGGACGCAGGATATCAGTTCCTGGGAATCACCGCCTGCATCCTTAACGCCCATGAGAAGCCGCTCGCTGTCTTTCGCCGCCTTTGCAACACTTTTCTTCAGTTCCGATTCATCCTGCAGTGCATTTCTACGCTTTTCCAGCTGTCTTTCCAGCTCTTTTTTCTCTTCCTCAAGAGCTACAAATTCCTGATTATGGCGCAGTTCTACCCGTAGATTGGTGGCAATTTCCTGCTTCTCGGCACGTTCCTTCTGCAGCATTTCCAGCTGGACTTTGGCCTGTTCCAGACGGACTTCCTCGTTCTTTTTGGCTGCATCTATGCTTCTTATTTTGCCTTCCACAAGGTCCAGGTCACTGCGTTTCAGGAAATATTCATACATCTGATCCCGTTCCATCCGCTCCTGCAGGCGCTGATGCAGTTCCTGAATCTTTTCCAGCTTTTTCATCCGCTTTTTCACATTATCCAGGGTGCGCTCCATATCCTGATAGGTGCGCACATTCTCCCGGAGAACCTCAATATTAACCTCTTTTTCATCCAGCACATAGGAGTAAACAAAGTCCTTGATATCATCAATAGGCTTAAATGCAAGAGCTTTCGGAATCAGACGGAAGAACTTGTCTTCGATTCTTCCAAGCCTTGCTGTGACCATTTTTCGCGCTTCCACATTGGTCTTGCACCACTGGCGAATGTCAATGTTGGAGCCTCGGAATTCTGCAATGGATTTCACCTGATTTCCGTAAAGAAACAGGTCATCGGAAAGTCTGGTGTTCTCCATCAGATAACGGACGGTCGTTTCCTGCCCCTCAGAAGCAGAGTCTACCACCGCGCCGATAATGAAATACTTATCCTTGCTTTCCTCATAAAATTCCAGCGCAACATGGGCACTGATCTCCCCGGTGCGCTCATAAGGCTGATTCTCTTTTCCGGTTTTGCAGCGGATATAGCCGGTCAGTTTTCGCTTGCCGTTTTCGTGGGCGGCCTTGTTGAAATACCCGGTGGAACAGATGATCACGAACTGGATTGCATCCAGAAGAGTGGATTTTCCAGCGCCGTTTTCACCGGACAAAAGAGTGGAATCTCCAAAATCTATGGTACAGTTGTTGAACCTGTGCCAGTTAATCAGCTTCATCCTCGTCAGTTTCTTCATTGCTTATGTTCTTTCCCTTTCTGTATGTTTCCAGTTTCTCAAATGCAGTTTTAATGTCTTCCACGCGTACAGCCATCAGGATAGAATCATAGATCAGAACCCTTGATTCCTCATCCCCCAGGTCCCGGTCCAGAAGTTCCACGATCTGGTATCTGCGGAACAGGCTCAACGCATTTCGCATGGTTGTTTTGTCGATTATTTTGTCACGGATATTTAAGCTGAGGAAGCGGTCCTGAATGTCTCCAAGGGTGACGATCACCTCTTCCACTGCCGAAAGCTGCCGTTTCTTTTCATCATAAAGGATCCGAAGAATCAAAAGCACAATGGAATCGTAAAGCTTCAGATTCATGCGGTTGATTCCCCGGGGGCTGGTCAGCTGAACCACGCCATATTCCTCGTTAATCTCCAGGCGGTAGCCCAGTACCCCTAAATATTCCTTAAATTCCTTGCGGTATTTCAGCACGAAATAATAGTCCGGTCTGGTATTCTGGTTTCCTTTGCACAAAAAGCAGGTTCCCAGAAGACGGTTGCAGACTCTGCCGAAATTATCCTTCTCTTTTTGAAGCATTCCCTCCAGATATTCCATTCTCTCTCCTCCGTATCCGAAAATCTTTGAAACGGTAGCCGTTCACTTCCCGTTCTTCCATTGTCTCAATTGTATATCCCATATTTTTCCGCTGTCCGTAAAGCCTGGTGTAAATCAGCTTAATAAAATCATCTTCATTGGCAAGGGGCAGCTGGCTGGCGTTCATCTCATCCACATTTCCAAGCTGCTGATCTACATAGTCCTGGATTTTTTCCACGCTGACCACCTTCTGGATCTTCTCAGCCATCCTCCGCATTTTTTCCCGGCGCAGTTCTTCGTCCGGCTCTTTCTCATCCAGGCTTGCAGGAGTAAATTCCCGCTTGCCTTCCACTGCAAGATACAGGGAACTTTGTTCCAGGATGGAGCACTGGTAGATCTGCACCAGGTCATCCAGGAAATCAATGCGGTAGATGCCGCCTAGGTCCATGTTCTCCCGGTTGATCTCTTCGTTGATTCCCATAAGGATCTCTTTTAGCTGACCTCGCACATCCTCGTTTCCTGCAAGAAGAAACTTGGCGCGCCCTATGGCAGCTCTCTGGTACTGGGTGTTTTTCTGATTGATCTCCTGGAGAATATCGTCCATGCCGCGGAAAGCTTCTATAATCTCATGTAGATAGCGGTAAATCAGCTCCCTTCCCTCTTCCACAGAAACTTCCCGAATAGATGCGATCTCCCTTGCCGCCTCTTCCAGAAACGCCTCCTCATGGCTTTTCTCTTCCAGTCGGGAGATGATCTCCGGCCGGAATTTGGACACGTTGTCAGAAGTAAGAAGGCGGTGGTAGGCCTTATCTACAATGTTGGTAATATAATCATTAAACAGGGCATCCATAATCTCTGCCACTGTGCTGTGTTTGGTCAGTTCGTCAATGTAATGTTTGATGTTGGAATTCAGATTCTTCAGGCCGGTGATCAGAAGATCCGTGTTTTCCCAGATCTGCATCAGCACGATTCCCGGCTTGTCCATGGTTCCAGTCACAAGGCTGTATATGGTATAAATGTAGCCCTGGTACTCGATCTGTTTGCCGTCTGCAATGTCCAGCAACGTCTTAATCACCTTCACTGCATACTCTTTGAAATTCACTCTCTGCACATAGCTTTTGTCTGTCTCCACTTCGATCCAGCCGTAATATTCCAGACGGCGCAGGATTCCGTTGGCGCGGCTCCGGCTGTCATATGCCTGGAATTCCTCTTCCACCAGCTGGGCTGCGTTTTCCTGGTTAAAATAAAATTCCAGTTCATCTGCCAGCACCTCTCTTTCCACTCCAAAGGAAAGCTGATGTTCCATGATGGAAAAAAGCCGGCTGATACATTCCCAGTATACAATTCGGTTGGGTGAGGACAATGGGACGAAAAAATTTCCCGGAATTACATGAAACATAGAATATGTCCTTTCTCTAAAAGTTAAAATGAGGGGCAAATTCCTTTGCCCCTCGAATCTTGTTCTATTTTAGCATATTCTATTTTATTGCGCAAGCCGCAGCAGTCCCAGAATCAGCAGATGTGCCGGGTAAAAAATGTAGAAAAACCATTTGGAAAAGGTTCTGTGCTTTTTCCCCTGCTGTCCGTTGTACAGATAAATAATGCAGACTGCGGAAAGGAAAATTCCAGCCACAGCGCCAAGAGAACGCAAGATGCTCATTCCTGGCGACATGGTCTCTATGTTTTCTGCCAGATTGACCAGCCCGAAAAGCAGCATGGCGTTTCCAAACACCTTCCACAGCTTCTTTCGCCGCTGCGCAGTGAAATCCTCTGCTATTTTGCCTTGTGCATCCGTCAGTCCGCAGGTGGCAAACCACAGCGTAAACAAAGGAGCCAGCAGCGCCCAGTCGCTATATATGGAAAGAACCACAAGCACGATTATGCAGGCATTCCGCCTCCAGTCTGCCTGGACCTTTTCCCGGACCACAAGGATCAGGAAGCACAGGAAAAGGGTAAACATCATATTCATATTTACGAAGCTGATGGTTCCCTCCTCTGTAAATGCCAGGCAGAAGGGGATTTCGGAAATCGCCGCAAACAGAAGCAGACGCTTTCCATATTTCTCTTTGGACCTGGTGTAGCCATAGCCCTCTACCAGGAAGTAGCACATAGTAATGGCTGTGAAATATCCCACATCTACAAAAATCTCAAACAGAAGGGTTCCCGGCTCTAAGAAAATATTTGCGATATGATTCAGCAGCATAGTAAACATGGCGATGTATTTTATTTCGTCTCGATTCATCTTCGTCCTCTCCCGCCTTCCCGACAACTTACGTGCGCATCATATCCTGCCTGCACAATGGAATCACACATGGAAAATCCGCAGCAGCATATCCGCCATACCAACAGAATATCCCACAGACGCAAACATTCCCTGGCACGCTCCATCCGTCACAACCATCAGCGGCAGCTTTTCAGAATCCACGTACATGCGGCGCGCTGTCATCTCTTTATCTTTGCCGAAGTCATGGAAAAATACCTGAATCTTTGGCAGCATCTCCAGACATCTGCAAAGAGTCGCGTTCTTCAGTGCATCCTCATTTCTTAAAATAAACACAAGGTTCTGCTGGATTTTTTCATATTTTTCCTTCAAATCCATAATCTCGTTGAGGATATGCTCCGTAGGCTCACGGCCTTCCTCCAGCCAGAAGAAAATCTTACGCTGGACGCCATCGCCGTGTTCCAGATTTTCATCCGCGCACGGTGTACCTGTCACCTGCGAAATCAACACTACCTCACCATCTTTATTTCTAAGCCTGGAATCCGGAATAGAATGCCGATTCAGCATTTCCTCCAGGCTGTACTCCCGAAGCTCCAGCTCCACCTTCTTGGTCTCGTCTTTTTCAATATGGAAGTCATACCGCTTGCCAAGAATATTTCCGTTTGGCAGACGATTTCCTGTCAGAATCCGGTAATCCCCAGGCATAATATCCAGCTCAAGCTTTCCGTTTTCCCATTTGCTTCCGCTGAAATCAAGAGTCAGATAGCCCTTTCCATCAGTCACAGAAATGGTCCAGTTCTGGTAGTAATTCCAGTTCTCATTCTCCCCGGCCAGAACAGTAAGGTGAGCTTCCTTGCGGCTCTCTTCCAGCACCGGAACGAACTTTATGCCATCCCAGTACTCAATGGCACCATCTGTAGGATTCAGCCTGGACGGAATTCCAAGGGTTCTTGCAATGGCAACAAACAATACTTTATGGGATTTCTCCCCTGCAATCTTAAGATCCAGCGCTGCACCAGGAGTGGTGTAAGCCGTCAGACGCTCCTTGTCATTGCGAACAGAAATATTTTCCTTGATCCAGGTCCAGATCCGCTTAGGATCAGACTCGAAGGCATCCCTCTGTTTCTTATCGAAATAACCCAGAATCTTCTTTCTCCATTTCGTGAGAACCTCGTTCTCTACTCTTGGATTCCACACATAAGGAATATAGATCTCGTCCGGATTAAATTCCCGGTAAACAGAAGCCTCCTGATAGTGGCCTTCCAGCACCTCCGGAAAAGCATCCCTTCTGTCCTTCTCAGACAGAACTGCCATCATCGGCTCCACCTCTTCCATGGTGTGTCCATACAGGCAGCGCTTCCACAGAGGCTGGAATTTGGCAATCTTGCGGCGGCAGTGCTCGCCTTCCTCTGCAATTCTTCTGTTATTTTCCTCTTCCTGTTCTTTGGAAATATTCCACTTGGTCCGGCCTGTATCTTCCGGGGCGATCATATCGAAATCCACCCACAGCTCGTCCTCATATTCCTCTCCCAGGGTGCAGACAAATTCATCTCCATCTCTGGTGTCGATCACCCGCTCGCCGTAAGTGCCCTCATAAACTGCACAGATCAGCAAACTTCCAAGGCCTGTGACAAAAGAAATGCATCCGTTTTCATCAGCGCTTATCTTCGCCACTGGGGAAAACTCCCCGTAATTCATAACCTCGGCCTGCACCCTTGCGCCGCCAGCCGGGGTTCCTTCCAGATCTTCTACCCGGATGGTGATCCGCTTGGTCTTTGCATATTTGCCAAGAAGATTGATGATCCTGTTCATTCCGTCTTTTCCAATGACATCTTCGTCCGGCATGGCACGGTCGTACCATCTGGAACCGATCATCATTGCTCTGGATGCAGCGTTGGTAAACCAGCCCTTATCCAAAACTGCTTCCGGCTCACAGGCTCCCAGGTAATGCCAGTCGCCGTCGCACCAGACCTCCACCCAGGCGTGGTTGTCGTCACAGTGGGACCATCTTGGCACATATACTGGTCTCGCAGGGATTCCTGCACTTCGCAGCACATTTACCACAAAAACCGCTTCCTCACCGCAGCGTCCCACACCGCTTCTGTAGATTTCCAGAGCAGAGCCGGTACGCATATCCGTTCCCTGATACATCACTTCGCCAGCGCACCAGTGGTTGATCTCCAGCACAGCTTCCATCATGCTCATGCCCTGGATCCGGTCCTTTATTTTTTCCCAGAAATAAGTACGGCAGGGTTTAATTTCTTCATCATTAGTTCGATGAAAAAGCACATAGTTCAGAAAATAAAGCTCCGGGTATTTCTTCACATAAGGGGAATTTTCCCAAAGCCAGATTCCCTGCTGGACATAATCCAGATAGGTGTCGAATGTGTAATTTCCCACATCGCTGTAAGGCATGTTGCTGTACAGATACTTCATTCCAATCACAATATCTGCATTTAAGGTTTCCATTCTTTTCTCGATTTCTTCTGCTTTTCCTGGAAGTTCCCTGGAAAAATCCTCAAAGTCTTTCTCTATCCGGTCCCTGTTTTTTTCAAGAAACATCTTTAATCTCCTTCTTATCCAATGTCTAACATATTCATAATGTTGCCATAGCCAGCGTCCTGGGCCAGCTGCTGCAGGCCATCCTTAACCTCTTCCAAAGAGTAGTTGTGGGCTTCCAGGAATTCATCCCCTTTGGATGCTGCATACTCGTAGAAAAACATGGCTTCTGCCAGGTCTTCCTTGTCAGAATAATCGATTCTGTCCAGAAGCTCGTTCTCCGCCTCGTTGATTTCCCCATTGTCCACCATTGTTTTCAGATGGTGAAGCTTATCACCGGAAATCTGGTATTTGGATTCTACCGGGAGCTCTACCTGCACATATTTTTTTCCAAGCATCACGCTTGCCAGCACACGAGCTACTTCTTTAATGATACGCATAAGGTAATCTTTTTCGTCATCTGTAAACATGTTTTCCTCCTGTAGACAAAAAGGTCCTGTCATGACAGCTGTGTGCGTCTTGACAGAACCTCTGACCATTTATTTCATTCTCGCTGTTCGTTTGTCAATATATTCAGACAGGAAATCAACACTTCCTTCAATACCAAGTGTACTGCTGTTCAGGCTCAGATCATAGGTATGAGTCTCAGACCATTTGGTCTTGCAGTGACTGTCATGATATTTCTTTCTCTTTCTGTCTTTCTCTTTGATAAAACGTTCTGCTTCTTTTTCTGTTTTTCCATAAAGACGGGAAATACGGGCGATTTTGTCTTCCATATTTCCAAGAACGAAAATGGAAATCAGTCCCGGATAGTCCTTCAGGATGGTCTCAGAGCAGCGTCCTACTACTACGAAGGATTCGCCTTTCTCTGCTTTTTCCCGAAGGAAATTGAACTGCATGAGGGCAACGTTGTCTGCCGGAGAACTGCTCATTCCCTTAACGGTACGGTAAAGGAATTTGTTGTGCTTCATCTCGTCGAAGATCTCAAGCTCCTCGCTGCTTACGTTGTGGCTGTCTGCCACCTCTCTCAAAAGGTTGTGATCATATAAGGAAAGTCCATAGCGCTTGGCGATTCGCTCTGCGATCTCATGTCCCGCACTTCCGAACTCTCGTCCGATGGAAATGATCACCTGTTTCTGTGTTTTCATGGTATCCCCTCCTTTTCCATAGTTTCATGCCGCGGATTGCGGACCAGCTGAGCTGCTTCCGCAATCCAATCTGGCATTATAAATATCTTGCATAGATCATAAACATTGATACAAAGATTACGATGATCGTAGCCGGTGCCATAGTTTTGCAGTATCTGCCCCACTTAATCATGTGGCCGCTCTTGGCTGCGGTAGCGATTCCTACTACGTTTGCAGAAGCTCCGATTGGGGTTGCGCTTCCGCCGATATCAGTACCCATTGCAAGAGCCCATGCAAGAATGGAAATATCGATTCCCTGTGCTGCTGCCAGGCTGTCGATAACCGGAATCATGGTAGCTGCAAACGGAATGTTGTCAATAAATGCACTTGCAACTGCAGATACCCAGATGATGATTGCGATCATTACCTTCAGGTTTCCGCCGCTTACCTTGCCGATAAATCCAGCCAGGATAGTAAGGATGCCAGTCTGCTCAAGACCGCCTACTACTACGAAAAGTCCGACAAAGAACAACAGGGTCTTATAGTCAACCTTTTTCAGAAGCTCCAGTGCATCCTTGCTGGCTGTGATCAGTGTCACTGCTGCAATAAATACACCGATGCAGGATACGGTAAGTCCTGTCTGTGAATGGCTTACCAGCAGAACAACTGCGCAGAGGAAGATGATCCAGCTGATGATAAAACCTCTCTTGTCTGTGATTGCTTCAGAAGGATCCGGCAGAGTAGACGGATCGATCTTGCCTGCATTCTCTGTAAGCTCCTTGCGGAAAACAAAGTAGAAATAAATTACTACCAGAACCAGTGCGATAAATGCGATCAAACCGGTGTTTGTTACAAAGTCTGCAAAGGAAAATCCAAGGGATGTTCCAATGATAATGTTCGGCGGGTCTCCGCACATAGTTGCGGATCCACCAAGGTTTGCGCAGAAAATTTCTGCCAGGATCATCGGTACCGGATTGAATTTCAACAGCTGTGAAAGCTCTACGGTAACTGCTGCCAGAAACAGGATAACGGTAATACTGTCAATAAACATTGCCAGTACAAAGGACAGGAGCATAAATGTGATAAAGATCGGGATGATCTGGTATTTTACCAGTTTCGCGATCTTCATGCATAACCAGCGGAAAAATCCGGATTTTGCCATACCTTCTACCATGATCATCATACCAGCGATGAACACGATAGTCTCCCAGTTGATTCCGGCGGAAGCTTCGCTTGCTTCCCCTGCGGTGTGCCAGAATCCCGACGAGAAAATACTATGTATGTTCAGTGTTTCAATAATTGCTGAGGGACTGTGCATACAAAGGCCAAATACAAGAACCAGTGTAAGGAGCGCACATCCCAGAGTAACAATGTGTCTTTCCCAGATTTCTGTGATGATCAGAATGAACATCGCCAGGAAAATAATTACTGCTAAAATCTGTGCCATTATTTCTTTCCTCCATGACTGTCGAACCATGCCATCCAGAGTCCCACTCCAATGGCTGCCACAATCATTATTCCTATAAATATATTAAGTAACATATAGTTTTACCTCCGATCATATCTGTGTTTACATGGAAAATGATCACTGCGAGTCCTGCAGCAATCAAACAACAGAATATGGTCTTCAGTGTTTCTGCCCGTCCTGGTGGTGGATGTAACAGATAATAAATCTTCTTCCATCCGCGTCATTTATGGTAAGCAGACGTTTCTTTTCTTTATAAAATACGGTATTCGCCAGCAGAACTGCAAGCATGATGATCACCAGCTCTGTTCCTGTCATCCCCTTCTGCCGAAGGCGCTGGTCCGCCTCCAGTCTCACAGACACCTGCCTGATTCCTGTCAGTTCTTCGGCACTGGTGTGGGTACTTCTGGAAAACTCCGGTGATATCAAAGAAGCGGAGGCCGGGATCAGATCAGAAACATGCAGAATGCTCTTCGCCTCCATGCTGGCGAAAAAGATACATAAAACCGCCAGTATCATGCCAAGAAAAAGGCAGATACAGCGATTTTTCCATTCATTTTTCTTCAATAGGCCTCACCTCGATACCTGAAAAAATTCGTCTCTATAATAGCAGATTTTCAGCGCTTTTTCAACTGTTTTTACACGGGGAAAAACAGACTGGAATACACCTGTTTTACAGGGATTCCAGTCTGCCTGCGCTTCATTTCTTATTATGGAAAATACTCTGTAACGGAAGCGGATTATTCAGCGTCTGTTGCTTCTGCATCAGCTTCTGCATCAGCCTCTGCGTCATCTCCGTCAGCCTCCGCATCTGTGCTTTCCTCTGCGTCAGCTTCATCTGCTGCGTCCTCGCTGTCATCAAATGGGATAACTGCGCCGTCATATTTCTCGTTGATGAAGTCTTTGATCTCGTCAGATTTTAATACGTCTACAAGAGCTTTGATCTTGTCGCTGTTCTCATTTCCTTCTTTTACTGCGATTACGTTTACATAGGTTTTTGCTGCTTCGGAATCAGAGGTCTCGTATGCAAGTGCATCTTTGGATACAGAGTAGCCAGCCTGAAGAGCATAGTTTCCGTTCAGGACAATGTAAGCAGTCTCTTCTGCAACACGTGCTACCTGCTCTGCTGCAAGCTCAACGATCTCTACGTTGTATGGGTTCTCCTCAATGTCGTTTACAGTTGCCTCAAGACCAACGCCATCTTTCAGAGTGATGATTCCGTTGTCCTGAAGAAGGAGAAGCGCTCTTGCCTCGTTTGTGGTGTCGTTCGGTACTGCGATTGTGTCGCCGTCTGCGATATCATCAAGGCTGGATTTTGTTCCCGGGTAAATTCCGAATGGCTCATAGTGGATTCCGCCTGCGTTTACAAGGTGGGTTCCTTTCTCCTCATTGAAGCTGTTCAGATATGGAATGTGCTGGAAGTAGTTTGCATCGAAATCTCCGCTCTCTACAACTTCGTTTGGCTGTACATAATCATCAAATACAGTTACCTCAAGGTCATATCCCTCTTCCTCAAGAATTGGCTTTGCTGCCTCAAGAATCTCAGAATGAGGTGTCTCGGAAGCTGCTACTGTGATGGTTTTGTCGTCATCTGCTGCGAATACAACGGATGTTCCAACGGTTCCAAGTACAAGTGCTCCTGTGAGTGCTGCTGCGATTAATTTTTTCATAATAAACTTCCTCCTTGTTTTTTGAAAAATATATTTAGTTTCTACATTACAATCATTTTTTATAATAAACAGGGGCTACTAAAAACTCCTGTCAATTATCGATTTTGGTTACTGCTCACAGATACCATTTCTTATAAAATAATCTGTGGCTTATTTTCTTTTATCCAGCTTGTTGGCTATGAACATACCAATTGTCTGGAAAATCTGTACCAGTACTACCAGAAGGATAACGGTCACCAGCATGATGTCCGTCTGCCAGCGGTTGTATCCGTAACGTACTGCAATGTCTCCAAGTCCGCCTCCTCCTACGGTTCCTGCCATTGCGGAGTAACCAAGGATAGTTCCTGTTACAATGGTAGCTCCTGAGATCAGGGATGTTCTTGCTTCTACCAGCATTACCCTAAATACGATCTGAAGATTGCTTGCTCCCATGGATCTTGCAGCCTCGATAACTCCCGGGTCTACCTCATTTAAGGAAGACTCTACCATTCGTCCGATAAAAGGGATTGCCGCAATGGTAAGAGGTACGATGGTGGCTGTGGTTCCATAGCTTTTTCCTACCAGAAATCTGGTGAATGGAATAAGCAGGATCAACAGGATCAGGAATGGGATGCTTCGGAAAATGTTTGCTATCACATCCAGAATCTTATATAGTACTGCGTTTGGCCGCAGACCCTCTTTGTCGGATACTTTCAGCAGGATTCCAAGAGGCATTCCAAATACATATCCGAAGAAGGTGGAAAACAGGGTCATATATAATGTTTCCCCTACACCTGCGATTATCATATCGGTTACTTGTTTCGTCCACATAATCAGTTCGCCTCCCCTATCTCAAGTCCACGTTCTGTAAGGAATTTCTTCATCTCCGGTACATTGGTACTGTCACTCATGAACTGGAGAATCATTTCTCCTTTGGCTACACCGCCTACGTTTTTGGTGTTTGCCTTCAGAATGTTTACAGGTTCGTGGAAGGTTAATATAAGGTTTGCGATTACTGGTTCGAATGCGGAGTTCTCAGAGAATACGATTCGAACGATTTCGCCGTCCTGGATTTCTGACTGGGTAAGCTTTTTGCTTTCTACATCGTTTCCAGAATCCTTGCTGATCAGTTCTTTGGCTACCTGTGATTTCGGGTGGCTGAAGATTTCTTCTACAAGGCCTTGTTCTTTTACTTCACCGTCTTTCATAATTGCCACATGAGTACAAATCTCACGGACAACTGACATCTGGTGGGTAATGATCACAATGGTGATTCCGAATTTCTGATTGATGTCCTGCAAAAGTTCAAGTATGGAGGATGTGGTCTGGGGATCCAGGGCGCTTGTGGCTTCGTCACAGAGCAGGATCTGTGGATCGGAGGCCAGGGCTCTGGCGATTGCCACTCTTTGTTTCTGTCCACCGGAGAGCTGTGCGGGATATGCTTTCGCTCTGTCTGCCAGTCCTACGATTTCCAGAAGCTCCAGGGCTTTTGCTCTTGCTTCGGCTTTTTTCTTCCCCTGGATGTACAGTGGGAAGCAGACGTTTTCCAGTACGTTTTTCTGCATGAGCAGGTTAAAATGCTGGAAAATCATTCCTATTTTCTCTCGCTCTTTGCGGAGTTCTTTTGGGGAAAATTCGCTGAGGGATTTTCCGTCTATTAATACTTTTCCTTCGGATGGTACTTCCAGAAAGTTCATACAGCGTACCAGGGTACTTTTTCCTGCACCGGACATTCCAATGATTCCGTAGATGTCTCCGGATTCAATGGAGAGGGATACGTTTTTCAGGGCATGTACAGAACCGTCTTTGGTTTCGAAGGTTTTGCTCACATCTTGGATTAATATTGAAGACATGTCTTTCCTCTTTCCTTTAAGTGGTGTTTCATCGTCGATATGGTTACTATAACACAATTGGAGTAAAAGTGTTAATTCTTAAAAGTTAGGGCTAGTTATAGGATAAAGCTATAGCTAAGGTGGACGCCAGCGGGGGGTGTAGTGGGTGATTAGGTTCAGCTTTAGTTGCAAATGGAAGTTTGCGTAAGTGAGTGGATTATCGTAATGCTTTGTCTTTGTATTTGGCAATTTCCTCCAGATATTTCTGCCCTAATTTACTGATCGTGGTGCCCTTCCTAGCGAGGTAGCCGATGGTCATGACCTCGTCGGAGTCTAGCTTCACGGCGCAGTAGTCGGAGCCGTTGAGTTCTTCGCAGATGATTCCGGAGCAGAGGGTGTAGCCGTTAAGGCCCACCATCAGGTTCAGGAGGGTGGCGCGGTCGTTGGCTTTGATGAGACGCTTGTATTCGTAGGTGCTCAGAACTTCTTCGGCGAAGTAGAAGGAGTTGTAGGTGCCCTGCTCGAAGGAGAGGCAGGGGTACTCGCGCAGGTCCTCCAGGGTGATCAGATCGCGGTCGGCCAGGGGATGCCCTTTCCACATGTAGACGTAGATGCTGCATTCCAGGATGGGATGGAATTCCAGGTTGGACTCGTGGAAAATCTTCTCCAGGACTTTGCGGTTGAAATCATTGAGGTACAGGATTCCAATCTCACTTTTGAAATCCTTTACATCGGTAATAATGTCATAGGTCCTGGTTTCGTGGACCGCGAACTCATACTCATCCATTCCGAACTGCTTGACCATTTCCACGAAGGCATTGACCGCGAAGGTATAATGCTGCATGGAAACACTGAATTTCTTCTTGGTTTGTTCCTTGGAAATATATTTGGATTCGATCAGGGCGTACTGTTCTACCACCTGACGGGCGTAGCCTAAAAATTCCTCCCCCTCAGGAGTTACCGAAATTCCACGGTTGGTCCTTCGAAAAAGCTCCACCCCAATTTCCTCCTCCAACTCCCGTATCGCCGACGAAAGACTTGGCTGTGAAATAAAAAGTGTACGCGCTGCCTCATTCATAGAATTTGAATTCGCTACGGTAATCGCATAGCGAAGCTGTGCCAGGGTCATACGGATTCCTCTTTTCTATACTGTACTTGACAAATGTCGTTTATACACGTCGTATCAATTAACAGAGATTACTCCAACGCTTGCTCATAGTCATCATAGTCATCATGTTCACTGCTCTCACCGCCCATTCTCACGCGAATGCCGTTGATCTCCACATCTTCCATGGGGATTACCAGGCATTTGCGGCCGTCGATGATGCGGGTTTCGACCAGTTCTACTTTCTCAGGCTCAACGTGGATGACAACGTCCGGGGTTTTGATCTCGAACTTGCGGGTGTTGGTGATGTTGGAGGCAACCATGGTGGCTTTTTCTCCGGCTGCCACGTCATACTGGTCATCGAAGGTTTCCAGCTTTTCCTCTTCTACGCCGCAGTCCTCAAAAAGGCGCTTCACCTCGGATTTGGTAAGTACCACCGGATCCGGAGAATCCTTCTGGGCTTCGATGATCTCGTTCAGCTTCTCATGAATGTTCACAACTGTATCGTACTGGCAGTCCTCGCCAAGAGTTTCCTCCACAAGCAGGTTAAAGGAATCTCTCTGTCCGCCAGCTGACAGCGGCGCTGTGCATCCGAACATCTCGTCCACAAAAACATCATGGAGCTGCTCTGCATTCTTGGCGTAATAGAGCATTCCGTGAATGTCTGTGCTTCTGTCATTAAACACCGGGAAAAGAAATCCATTTTCCGGCATTTCCACGATCCAGTCGCGGATACGGTCCTGGATCAGGTTTGCTTCCGCATTATAGCAAAGTCCCGCCTTGGACAGCTTCACCGGGCAGATGCTGCAAAGAATGTGCTCGTAGATTTCCTCGGAAGCGTCGTCCATCTCAATGCCGTCAGAGGTTTTTCCCGGAATATCGTATACGGCATGGACAAGGATTATGTAATAATTCTCCGGGTAGTCATAGTTCTCGATAATTTTGTCGTAAAAGCTTTCGATCAGCTGGTCATCCTTTAACTTGCTTTTGCGAAGCTTCATGAGGAATTCGTGCTTGCCGCCCTCTTTTTCCTCCTCTAATGGAAACTCCATATTCATCAGGTTCTTTCCCAGTGTACCGGAAAGTGTTTTCTTGAAAATCTCAAAATATTTGAACATCTCTTCCTCGGAAAGGGAAAGAAATGCTTCTTTCAGCTCTGTCTTTTTATTTTTCTCAGCATCTACATAGCAGCCGCAAATGCGGGTAATGTCGCAGTTGGCTGGTGTAAACTGCTTCTTGATTTCGGAAATCTCTTTTTTGTTCATGTGTATAAGCTCCTTCTATAAAAATAGCAGATCATGATTAATCGTCGTATAAAACAGTTCCTTAAATTTCTCCATATCCCGTGTCTGCCCAAGCGCCCACATCATCTTCGTCACAGACGCCTCCAGAGTCATGTCATAGGACTCCAGCACCGGGAAACGCTCCTTGATGATTTTTCCCACCTGGTAAACTTCCATATCACTGCCCTCATGGGTAACCTGGGTCGCCATGCACACCGGCTTCCCAGCCTCGATCCAGTGCCCGATTGCCTCCATGAAATCGTCATTTTCATAATGAGGCAGCCCGCCCACACCGAAGGACTCAATGATCAGCCCGTCATAAGCCGGGAAAAGGGCATCCAGCACCTTCCCGTCAATTCCAGGTATCAGCTTCAGAAGAAAAATCTTCTGGTTCATCTCATGGTAAAACACCAGTGGTTTGGTAGACTGGTCCTTGTCATCAATGTAGAAAATAATTTTCTGATCATGGATGGACGCAATATCCGGATAATTAATGCTGGAAAAAGCATTATAGCTTTTGGAAAATTCCTTCTTCGCCCGGGTACCTGCTATCACCTTGCCTCCAAACACAATGGAAATTCCATGGGCCCGGTCATGGGAAGCAAACCGCAGACTGTCCATCAGATTAGACCTTGCATCTGTAATTGCCAGATCAATAGGCTTCTGCGCTCCGGTAATTACAATGGGCCTGCGGTTATTCTGAATAAGATAAGACAAAGCCGCAGCTGTATATGCCATGGTATCGGTTCCATGGCAAAGCACAAACCCGTCATAAAATTCATATTTCGACTCAATCAGTCTCGCCAGCTTCAGCCAGTGATCTGCACACACATTGGTGCTGTCCAGGGCAAAAGGCTGCACCGTATCAATGGTACAGAATTCTTTCGCCTCCGGAATATATTCCAGCAATTCCTCCGCCGAAATCTGCGGTGCCAGTCCATCTGCTGTATATTTTGAAGCAATGGTACCTCCGGTAGCAATGAGAAGTATTTTTTTCATGCGTTTCTCCTTCATTTGATATTTGAACATCAACTCTTGGCAACTCGTCTGGCGCTGCACCATCTGCCAAAAAAGCCCGCCCGAATCTTCCCCAGGCAGGCTCTTTTATCATGTTATCCAACTTATGCAGTTCTCATTCGTTTACCTAAGAACTTCAATTATCGTTTAGCGATTCTTAGTTTTCCTCAGTTGTTTCCTCGGCAGTATCAGCAGAATCTGTACTTGCAGTCTCGCTGTCGGCACTCTCGTCTGCAGCAGTCTCATCGGTGCTGTCTGTACTCTCCGCTGCATCTGTCTCTTCTGTATCATCAGCTGCAGTCGTGTCCTCGCTGCTGTCAGCTGCCTCGCTGTCCTCAGAATCAGCTGCTTCACTGGTATCTGCTGCAGTATCTGTGCCTGCATCCTCGCTTGTATCAGCGGTGGTATCCTTGATTGTGAAGCTGTGGTCATCTGTAATTGTCAAAGTAGCAAGCACCTTATCATTCACAGTGATCTCTGCATCATCCAGCCACTGCTGGGTTGTCTCAGAATAATAGTTGCTGCGCTTGGTATTCTCAAGGGATTCCTTCTTGGAAGCAGTTGCATCCTCATCATTTACCTTGTCCATACGAAGAACATATACGTTGGTATCTGTCTCAACCAGCTCATCATAAACCTCTCCGTCCTTCAGAGTTCTAAGAGCCTCAACAACTGCATCATCATAGGAATTGGAAATATCCTCGTCATCACTGTCATTTGTGAAAATAGTTCCGGTCAGTCCGCTGTAAGTATCATCAACAGCCTTGGCTGTCTCGCCCATATCTGCTGTCGGATCCTCTTTCATCTTATCCAGGATCTCCTGTGCCTGCTCCTTGCGGGTAGCAATATCATCATCGGTAAGGTCATCTCCACTGATGGAAATACTTACATAGCTGAAAGAAGACTGCTGTGCCTCCTCATCCGTTATGTTAACCTCAGCCTCGTTGCGGATCGGATCGTAAATTCTCTGTCGGTAAGTCTCAAGCTCCAGAAGAGTCTTAACCTGATCTTCGGAAACAGCAAGCTCCTTCAGAGTGTCCTCGTCATTGTCCTGCATAAACTGTGCTGCTGCATCTGCAATAGCAGTCTCATCATCAGAAGTAACCTCAACGCCATAGTCTGCAGCCTTCTCCTTCATGATGTACATCAGCTCAACCTGCTCCAGGAACTGTCCTACAGCCTGCTCGCCGTATGTAGTGCCAGCATCTTCGTCTACAACCTGGCTCCAGATATTTCCAGCACTTCCCATAAAGCTCTTATACATGGCAACCGTCTGTGCCTGTGACTCACGTGCGTACAGACTTACAACCCCCATAGGAATGTCTGTGCCATCCACAGTTGCAACGGTCTTCTCTCCATCTATAGACTTACTTCCACATCCGGAAAGCATTCCAATTGCCATTACGCCACTTAATGCCACTACGGTTGTGTTCTTCACGATTTTCTTCATATTGATCACCAATTACCCTTTCACTGATGTGCCACTGAGTCATCACGCACAGCCGGCATGATTCCCCAATGCGGACACGCTAATAAGAGTATAAAACTTTTTTTCCATGAGGGCAAGTAGAAAGGGGAAAATCTGATAGAATTCACACAATTTTCGCGAATTTCCATCGGATTTTCCCCACCCAAAGCCTACTTTAAATCAAAATATCCGAAAGCATTCAACAGCCCAGCCGTCTACTGCTTTTCGCTCTTTCCTTCCTCTTCCACCAGTTCCATCAGTTCCTTCGCAAACACCGTCAGTGCCTGCACAATATCCCCCACCGGCGCAAACAGGAATTTCGGCTCTTTGTCCGGCTTGAACTGCAGCTGTCTGCGGTATTTGGCAACCAGCGGCGGAATTCCCTCCGGGTTCAGCTTTGCACTTTCATAAAGGGTAATGCGGATTTCCTTTTGCAGCTGCTTGATTTCTGTAATATATCCCTGATGAGCCACAGCCTTCAGTCTTGCAATGGCAAGCAGATTCAAAACAGCTTTCGGCGGCTCACCGAAACGATCGATCAGCTCCTCCAGCATATCATCATACTCCTGCTGGGACTCAATTCCCGCAATACGCTTGTAAATGTCCAGCTTCTGGAACTCATTGCTGATATAAGTATCCGGGATAAACGCATCCATATTCAGATCAATGGTGGTCTCGAAATCCTCCATTGTGTGAATGCCCTTCGCCTCTTTGACCGCCTCGCTGAGCATTTTGCAGTACAGGTCATAACCCACTGCATTCATGTGTCCATGCTGCTGCGCTCCCAGCAGATTTCCTGCGCCGCGAAGCTCCAGGTCACGCATTGCGATCTTAAACCCGCTTCCAAGATCTGTAAATTCCCGGATCGCAGAAAGACGTTTCTCCGCCACTTCCCGCAGCATGGTATTTCTCCTGTACATAAGGAAGGCATAGGCCGTCCTGTTGGAGCGCCCGATTCGTCCTCTTAACTGGTAAAGCTGGGAAAGTCCGTATTTGTCAGAATCATGGATGATCATGGTATTTACATTGGAAATATCCAGCCCAGTCTCAATAATCGTGGTAGAAACCAGCACATCAATATCCCCATTGATAAAGTCATACATTACCCGTTCCAGTTCCCGCTCGCTCATCTGTCCATGAGCAAAATCCACCCTGGCTTCCGGAACCAGCTTGCTGATCCGAAGGGCAACCTCGTCAATATCTGTCACCCGGTTATAAACGTAATAAACCTGTCCTCCTCGCCGAAGCTCTCTTCCGATTGCCTCGCGAACGGTCTCCTCGTCATACTCCATAACATAAGTCTGAATAGGCATACGGTCCATAGGCGGCTCCTCCAGCACGCTCATGTCACGGATTCCGATCATGCTCATATGGAGGGTTCTGGGAATCGGCGTTGCAGTCAGGGTAAGCACATCAATATCCTTTTTCAGCTGCTTGATCTTCTCCTTATGGGTAACGCCGAAACGCTGCTCCTCATCAATGATCAAAAGCCCCAGATTCCGGTACTCCACATCCTTGGAAAGCACTCTGTGGGTACCGATCACAATGTCCACCTGGCCCTTTTTCAGATCCTGGATGGTCTTTTTCTGCTGGGCAGAAGTTCGGAAACGGCAGAGAAGATCCACTCGCACCGGGAACTCCTTCATTCTCTGGATAAATGTGTTGTAAACCTGCTGGGCCAAAATGGTGGTAGGCACAAGATACACAACCTGTCTGCTCTCCTGCACTTCCTTAAAGGCAGCGCGAAGGGCAACCTCCGTTTTGCCATAGCCAACGTCACCGCAAACCAGACGGTCCATGATCTTGGTGCTCTCCATATCCCGCTTGGTATCCTCAATGGCATTCAGCTGATCCTCGGTTTCCTCATAAGGGAACATTTCCTCAAACTCACGCTGCCATACGGTATCCGGTCCGCATACATATCCCTCTTTTTCCTGGCGCACCGCATAAAGCTTCACCAGCTCTTTGGCGATATTTTTGACCGCGCCCTTTACCTTTGACTTGGTGCGGTTCCACTCCTGGTTTCCAAGCTTATTCAGCTTCGGCGTCTTGGCAGTGTCCGCGCCGGAATATTTCTGCAGGGCATCCAGCTGGGTTGCCAGAATATACAGATTGCTTCCGTCCCGGTACTCGATCTTGATGTAGTCCTTGACAACTTTGTCCACTTCCACCTTCTCGATTCCCCGGTAAATTCCAAGTCCATGCTTCTCATGAACCACATAATCCCCGATGGAAAGCTCTGCAAAATCCTGGATTCGCTTTCCATTGTAGGTTTTCTTCTTTTTCTTTTTTTTCTGCTCCTGACCGAAAATATCTGTTTCCGTGATCACCGCAAACTTGATCAGCGGATACTCAAAGCCTTTCCGGGCATGACCATACATTACCATAATCTCGCCTGGATGAATCTGGCGGTCATAGTCCTGTCCGTAAAAAGCATTCAGGTCATTTTCCCGAAGGTCCTTCGCCAGTCGTTCCGCCCTGGTACGAGAACCAGAAAGCAGGGCAATCTGGTAACCCTGTTTCTTATATTTCTTCAGATCCTCCACAAGAAGCTCGAAGCTGCTGTTGTAGGAGGTCACGCTCTGCACGGTCAGATTAAATTTCTCCGGAGCAAAATTCCACTCCACAGCCCGCGGTTCCAGTGCAGACAAAGAAACTGCCCTGCACTTATTCAATTCTTTTTGCACTTTGGAAAATTCACACAGCCACTGTACCGGAAGATCCTGCTCCCCCTTTTCCTCCCTGTGCATACGGCTCTGGCGGTACTCTTCCTCTACGCCAAGTCCGTTTTCCAGAATACGGTTGGGCTCATCCAGAAACAGCAGTGTTTTTTCCCTGGGAAAATAATCCGGGAAGGATACCAGCCTTTTGCCGCTGGTCCATTCCACTGCCGGATAGATGGCGATCTCGTCCAGGTTTTCCAGGGACCTCTGGCTCTCCGCGTCAAAGCTTCGAATGGAATCTACTTCGTCTCCCCACAGCTCGATTCGCCAGGGATTCTCTTCTGTCAGGCAGTAAATATCCACAATTCCGCCCCGCACGGAAAACTGTCCCGGCATTTCCACCTGGCCTACCCGCTCGTAGCCCAGATCCACCAGCGCCTTTTTCAAAAGATCCATATTGATAACGCTGTCCCCGTAAAAATGCAGTACTTTTTTGCCGATTTCTTCCAGGGGCATCAGGTAGTCCATACAGCCGTCAATGCTTGTGACAACAGTCAGGTCCTCCTGCTCCAGAAGCGCCTTTACCACACACATTCTCTGGCGAATCAGCAGATTTCCCTGAATATCTGCCTGGAAAAACAAAAGATCCTTCGCCGGATAAAACAGGGTATCCTTATTATAAAAGCGCAGGTCCTCGAAGGTTTCCTTCGCCTGGCGCTCATCTCCTGCGATTACAAGGCGCAAGGGTGCTTTGCCGGAAAGTCCATGGATCAGGTGCGCCTTCTGGGACTCCAGACAGCCTGTGATCTGAACAATTCCCTGGTTCTTCTCAAGGCTTTTTTCTATTTCTTCAAATTCTGCCATCCCCTTCAGGGGCTGGGTAAATGAAAGCATGGCTTTCCTCCTTTATCGATTTTTGCCGCCCCAGGAGCATATTGAAAAAAAGTTCCAGGGGCAAAAGAAGCCCAGCTTACTGACTGGACTTCCTTCATTACTGTTTTCTATGCATCACGAAGTATATTGCTGAGCTAACTACTCAGTAACCCTCTTTCGATTATATTCATTCATGGCCGCATCCGGACCATCTGTGATGATTTTTTCTACTGCATCTGCGGCAAGCTCAATGGCCTCATCCACAAGCTTGCGGTCATCTGCTGAAAAACGTCCAAGCACATGATCAGCAAGATCCCATCCCTTTGGCTTAGCGCCTACGCCGACCTTCACACGCATAAACTTCTGTGTGCCCAGTCTGCCGATGATATCCTTCAGGCCATTGTGGCCTCCTGCGCTGCCCTGCTTGCGGATGCGAAGCTGTCCTGGCTCCAGGTCAATGTCATCCTGGATGATGATCAGCTCGCTCTCCGGATCAATCTTGAAATATGCTGCCATCTCCTGCACCGGACCGCCGCTGAGATTCATGAAAGACAAAGGCTTCATGAAAATCACCTTCTCGCCGCCGATAAAGCCGGAGCCATACATGGCATTAAATTTTACGCCGCCCTGTGGAATCTTATGACGCTCCACAAGCACGTCAATTGTATCAAACCCCATATTGTGGCGGGTCGCCTCATACTGCTTCCCGGGGTTTCCCAGTCCAACAACTAAATACATAATCTACAATCCTTATATTCATCAGTTAAAGTAAACCATTTCATCTGCCAGCGGCTCGCATGGAGTTACATTCTCTGCATAGAGCACGATTCCCTCGCCCTGGTATTCTGAACGGTTCTCAAACGCAACCTTGGCAGTTACCTCTACCCATTCGCCTGGCTTCAGCTTCGGCGCATAAGCACTCTTGCAGATATAGCCAAGGAAAGAAGTGTCATCTGCACAGCAGGTCATAGCAGTACGTCCTGGAATAAAGAACTTGCTTCCCATTCCTCTCGGACGTCTTGCACGGGCCTTGAAGCGCAGTGTTTTACCAACGTAACGATCTGGATGATCCATGGCATCCACAAACCAGATACCGTAATCTTCCGGCGGAATATCCACGATATCTGCATCCAGGTCAAATGGCATCTGATCTGCGAAGATATCTGTCATCTCCCCTTCTTCATCCTCAAAAATAACCTCGGCACTTGGGTTTACCACTTTAATGCTTCTGCGGAAATTGGAAAGAGGATATTCCATCTTGCTGCGGTTGAACACTACCATATCCGCATTGCGGACCATATCCATGAAAAGGGATTTCATGTTCTGCATGTAAACCTGAAATGTGCTTGCATCCACACAGGTGATGTGCTGCTCAATGCCCCAGCCCTGGGGAAGGCGCATTTCCTCAAATTTGCTTACCAGCCACATTCCATTGTATTCCATAACCACACGCTCCGGCTGGTGGATAATATCAAGAGCCTGGAGACGCTCCGGTGTAAACTCTTCTTCCTTCTCAATAACCTCTATGACAACATTGTCCTTTGCAAGGGCATCCTCATCATATTCTTCCTCACCCTCTTCGCAGAGAATAAGAAGTGTTTTGCCCTCTGTGCGAAAATAATCCTGCTGCAGGGTAAAGCTGAGGAAAGAGGTCTTGCCGCTTTCCAGGAATCCGGTTATGAGATAAATCGGTACTGTAATTTCATCCATGTTACAGAAACCTCCCTGTATTTTTTACTGTCATTATGCTACGCCGAAAAGTTCAGCCAGCTTGTCTTCCTTCAGTTTGGAACCGATCACGCAGAGACGTCCTGTGTACTCCGGTGATCCCTCACGGATCTCAGTTTCTTCCGGAACCATATCAAAGTAGATCCAGGTTCCATCCTCTGCCGGAAGCATTCCCTTTGCACGGAGAATTACGCCATATTCCTCTGAAGTGGAAAGGCTTTCAAGCATCTTCTCAAGACCTTCTCGTGTGAATTTCTTGATTGTCTCACGTCCCCAGCTTGTGAATACTTCGTCTGCGTGATGATGGTGATGATCATGATGATGTCCGCAGCCGCACTCCTCATCGTGATCGTGGTGATGATGCTCGTGATCATGGTCATGTCCACAGCCGCACTCCTCATCATGGTCGTGGTGATGATGCTCGTGATCGTGGTCATGTCCGCAGCCGCACTCTTCATCATGGTCGTGGTGATGATGTTCGTGATCGTGGTCATGTCCGCAGCCGCACTCCTCGTCATGGTCGTGATGATGATGCTCATGATCGTGGTCGCACTCTTCATCATGGTCATGGTGATGCTCGTGATCATGGTCATGTCCGCAGCCGCACTCCTCATCGTGATCGTGGTGATGATGGTGCTCATGCTCTTCCTTCAGAAGTTCATCTGCCAGGGAAACCGGATGCTCCATAACCTCAAGGATCTTCTTGCCGTCCAGCTTCTCAATTGGAGTAGTGATGATAGCAGCCTTCTCATTGATGGAACGAAGAAGCTCCATAGACTCCATAGCTTTCTTCTCATCTACAATATCGGTACGGCTCATGATAATAGCGCCGGCATACTGTACCTGGTTGTCAAAGAACTCGCCGAAGTTTCTCATATACATCTTGCATTTCTTTGCATCCACTACTGTGGTGTAGCTGTTCAGCTGGATGTCTACATCTTCCTCAACACCCTGTACAGCCTTGATCACGTCGGAAAGCTTACCTACGCCTGATGGCTCGATCAGGATACGGTCCGGATGATATTTCTCTACAACTTCCTTCAGAGAAGCACCGAAATCACCTACCAGAGAGCAGCAGATACATCCGGAATTCATCTCACGAATCTCAATACCTGCATCCTTCAGGAAACCGCCGTCAATACCAATCTCACCAAACTCATTCTCGATCAGTACTACCTGCTCGCCTTCAAAAGCCTCTTTCAGAAGCTTCTTGATCAGTGTTGTTTTACCGGCTCCAAGGAAACCGGAGATAATGTCAATCTTTACCATTTTGTATTTCCCCTTTCTATTCTACGGGGCACCAGATTCGCATCTTCAGAATTTTTTTTCAAAAAATTCCAAGAATGCTTTATTCGGCACCGGGATTTTCGCATAACATGTTTTGACCAGGAAGCATAAATACCCCCTGGTTCTTTGCCTCTTGGCAGGGCTAGAGCATGTTTGAAAAAGGCCCTAGTTTGCCCTACCTGTCAGAAAAGGGGACATGACAATGTCACATCCCCCCTGATATATTATCCCAAATTCACAGATTTATGCAGATCAGCCGTTGATCATGAAGTGCATAAGCTTATCAATGTCTTCTTTCTCATATGCAACAATCTCAAGCTCCGGAATCTCACCGTTGGAGAAGATGTTTGCAAGAGATACATACTGTGATAATTTAGATTTCAGGTTCAGTCTGTCTCCTTCGCCAGTTACCAGCTCTACTTTACCTGCACAGCTGTCTACTACACTAAAAAATTTCTCAATGTCTTTAATATTAGATACCTTCATGTCAATATTCTCCTTTCAACATGTAACACTTTTTTCCATTTCTTTTCGTCGGGCTCATTATAGCGCAACTTTTCCCAAATTTCAACAGATTTTTGGGCTTGTGAGAAAAATCCCCAACAGTCACAAACAAAGCCTGATTTTGCCCGGTTCTTTAGGCATTTTTATTACGGATTCTCTGATTACAGAATGTTTTAATACTGGAAGATCGCCACTCCGTAAGCCGGAAGCGGATATGCAAAGGAAAATGGACGGTTGTCACATTCCTGTTTCTCTGCTTTGAATACCTTCTTTGAAGTCATACCATTCTCATCAAGGAGCTGGGTATACTGTTTCTTCTTCGGAACGCCTACTCGATAGTCCGGACGATCTACAGGAGTAAAGTTGCAGACCACCAGAAGATTATTCCTTTTTGTAGGTGATTTTCTTACAAAGCTGTAAATACTTCTGTCTCCATCATCTGCATTGATCCACTCAAACCCGAAAGGATCTCCATCCATTCCATAAAGGGCAGGATACTTGCGGTACATTTTCAGCAGATCTCTTACGAAATCCTTCAGATCACGATGCTTCTCTTCTCCTAAAAGGAACCAGTCAAGTTCTCTCTCCTCGCTCCATTCCCGAAGCTGTCCAAATTCCTGTCCCATAAACAGAAGCTTCTTACCAGGATGACAGAACATAAATGTATAAGCTGCCTTCAGATTCTTAAACTTATCATCCAGCTCTCCCGGCATTTTTTCCAGCATAGATTTCTTCAGATGCACAACCTCATCATGAGAAATTACCAGAACATATTTCTCGCTATATGCATAAGTCATGGAGAAGGTCATCTTATTGTGGTTAAACTTCCGGAAATAAGGATCCAGCTTCATATATTCCAGGAAGTCGTTCATCCAGCCCATATTCCATTTCAGAGAAAATCCAAGACCGTCATCCTCTGCCTTACCTGTAACCTTCGGCCATGCAGTGGACTCTTCGGCAATCATTACCGTTCCGTGATTTCTTCCAAGTACTACTGTATTCAGATGTTTAAAAAATTCAATTGCTTCCAGATTCTGATTGCCGCCATATTTATTTGCAACCCATTGGCCATCATTCTTGCCATAGTCCAGATACAGCATAGATGCCACCGCATCAACGCGCAGACCATCCACATGGCACTCTTCGATCCAGAACAGAGCATTCGCGATCAGGAAATTCTTAACCTCCGGTCTTCCATAGTTGTAAATCTTGGTTCCCCAGTCCGGATGTTCTCCCTGTCTCGGATCTGCGTGTTCATACACAGCTGTCCCGTCAAAATTAGCAAGGCCATGTGCATCCTTAGGAAAATGCGCAGGTACCCAGTCCAGAATAACACCGATTTTCTGTCTGTGAAGATAATCTACCAGATATTTAAAATCCTGGGGAGTTCCGTAACGGGAAGTGGGGGCATAGTATCCGGTTACCTGATATCCCCAGGAGCCATCAAAGGGATGCTCTGCAATTCCCATCAATTCCACATGGGTGTAACCCATATCCTTCACATACTCTGCCAGCTTCACTGCCAGCTCTCTGTAGTTATAAAAGCCTTTCTCATCCTCTTCTGTTGCCGGATGTTTTCTCCAGGAACCAGGATGCACTTCGTAAATTGACATCGCATCCTTCGTCTCATCAAATTTCTGTCGGTTTTTCATCCAGGTTCCGTCTTTCCATTTAAAGTCACGGATATCTGTAATTCTGGATGCAGTTCCCGGTCTTAACTCAGACTCATTGGCATAAGGGTCAGCTTTATAAATATGCTCCCCATTCATTCCAATAATGAAAAACTTATACAGCTGGCCAATCTTCGCTCCCGGCACAAAGGTCTCAAATACACCAATCGGACCTGCCTTCGTCATAGGATTCGCCTGCTCATCCCATTCATTAAATTCTCCGATTACAGAAATCCCCTGAGCATTCGGTGCCCACACTGCAAAATAGACGCCCTCCTGATTGCCTTCCTTTACAGGATGCGCTCCCAGCTTTCTGTAAATATCATAATGAGTTCCCTGTCCAAACAGGTATTGATCAAGTTCTGTAAACTGTAATTTCTCTCCCATCAGAAAGCTACCTCCCTAAACTTTCAATTATGGATATACCGGCATAAGCAGTCATATCCTTTTCGTAAAACTCTTACGCACATTATAACATACTCTATTCCTCCATGCTACAATTAAATTGGCTATTATTCCCAAAAACAGCAGTTCCAAATCCCTCTTTCCTGTAAAAAATACGCCCATACTTATGAAATTTTCTCATAAGTACAAGCGCATTTTTATAAGCTCTTATTCTTCAGAATCACTTCCGTCATCTGAGCCATCGCTTCCATCTTCAGAGCCATCTCCGGAATCTTCTGTATTTTCACCGCCAGAAGAGTCATCACCTTCTGTGCTGTCGGAGGTATCGGCATCAGATGTACTGTTTCCTGCATAGCCAGGCACCTGGCCCTGATCCAGAATATCCTGCCAGAAGTTATTGTAGGATGCCACCTGAAGAGTAACATTCTTCGCCTCTGCCATCTCACTGACAGTTACCAGCTTAAAGCCCATATTAATCAGCTCCGGAATAATTCTTTCTGCAGCTTTTACAGAAGGCTCATGAATGTCATGCATTAAAATAATCGTACCGTCCTTGATCACACTGGCATTATCCTCCATAATGGACTTGTAATCAAGATCCACATCCTTATAGCTCCAGTCCAATGAATCAAGTGACCACATAAAGAATGGTTTGCCTACTGCATTCATAATTTCCTCGTTAGCATTTCCGTAAGGAGCTCTTATTACTGTGGATGCCTGTCCGCAGGCATCGATCAAAGCCTGATCTGCATCATTGAACTGTTTCACCACACTGTCAATGTCAAGCTCAAACATATTCTTATGATCCCAGGAATGATTGCCAATCTCACAGCCAAGCTTCAGCATCCGCTTCACATCATCCGGATAAAGCTCAACATTCTGTCCAAGCATGAAGAAGGTTGCATGTGCATTATTCTCTTCCAGACAATCCAGAAGCTCTGATGTATACTCACCAGGACCATCATCAAACGTAAGTGCGATCATCGGACGTTTCTTCTCAGCATTGTACGAACCGTCGTCATTAAAATAATAGTCCTGAGTTCCCTTCGTTACCCATCCGGTCTGCATATAACCATTGGCATCAAAGGAATATTTCACATCGTCAATGTCCGCAAACCCGCCGGTATAATATGTACCATCTGCATTCTGATACCATCGTCCGTTGGCATCCTCATGCCATCCCGGTGTAAGAGCAGAAACCTTAGTCAGATCGCTCTGCCCTTTTAGCGGCTGTCTCTGTGCTGCCGTAGGATCTACAGTCTGTTCTGCGTCAGCCTGTACCTGTTGAGACTCCCCTGTACTCTTTCCTCCGATACGGCTTACAATTGGAAAAATCACCCCGCGTATTACAAATATGACGGCAAGTACCATAGCCACCACATAAGTAATCAGCTTAATGATCTTCCTTCGTCGTATCTGGCGCTGCTTTTTACGCATTCTTTCGCGTATAACACTTCTATCCATCTATACTTCCCTCTTTATCCGTTGTTGCAAAAAATCCCTTATAACACTTTTTTCAGCTCCAGATCATCTGTTACCAGCAGAATGTCAGCCTCTTTTCCCACAGAAAGAGAACCAACCTCATCGTAAATGCCAATGCTCTTAGCCGGGTTTCTTGTAGCCGAAAAAACAGCTTCCTCCACAGGCACACCGAAAGAAACTACCTTGCGCATGCAGTCGTACAGGTTGGTCGCGGAGCCTGCAATGGTACCGTCCTTTAGGGTAGCCTTGCAGTCCTTCATGGTTACTTCCTGTCCGCCCAGCTGGTAGGTTCCATTCTCCATACCGGTGGCCATCATGGAATCACTGATCAGTACAATTCTCTCCGGTCCGAACATTCTAAAGGTTCCACGGATTACAGAAGGATGGATATGAATTCCGTCACAGATCATTTCCACCATGCACTGCTCATCATCAGAGGCTGCACCGATCAGTCCCGGTGCTCTGTGAGCCAGCGGCTGCATGGCATTATAAAGATGGGTCACATGATGCGCGCCTCTTCTCATTGCTTCAGATGCCGTCTCATAATCTGCACCTGTATGTCCGAGGGAAATACAAACCTCGTTATGTACTTCGTCAATAAACTCCATAGCCCCTTCTACATTCGGAGCCAGAGTCACAAGCTTCACCATATTGCCGGAATAAGCATTCAGCTCACGGAAAAATTCTGCGTCCGGTTTGCGGATATAGCCTTCTACATGGGCACCTTTTTTCTTCGGGTCCAGGAACGGTCCCTCCATATTAATGCCTCTTACTGTAGCACCTTCCGGGAAATCTCCTACTGTCTTTATGGTTGCGAAGATTTCCTTCAGTTCCTCTGCCGGAAGTGTCATGGAGGTCGGACAATAGGAAGTCACTCCATGGCTCTTCTCATATTTCAGAATAATCTTAAGCCCCTCCGGGTCTGCATCGGAAAAGTCGTGGCCAAATGCACCGTGGCTGTGTACATCCACCAGTCCTGGAAGCACCTTCAGTCCTTTGGCATCTATTACAGTCTTGTCTGTAACCTCTGCCTCAGTGGCTACGATCTTATGATTCTCTACATATAAATCCTGTATCTGAAAACTTCCATCTTCCTGAAATACTTCTCCATTTTTAATGATCATGATTATTCTGCCCCCTCCTGGGATGAATCTTCTGTATTGGTATCCTGTGCATCTGCATTACTGTCAGCTTTCTCGCTGTCTGCACCGTCATTTGCAGTATCCTGTTTCTCTTCCTCTGTTTCACCAGCGGCTGTCTGCTCTTCACCAGCCTCATCTGTGGTCTGTCCCTCTTCGGTATCTGCTGCCTCTGCATCTTCTCCTGCAGTCTGGTCATAGTTTGCATTTGCAATAATAAAATCTTCAACTCGCATCAGGCCAATCGTCTCATCTACTGCAACCTGACCATAAGTGTCAATCAGTGCAGCAAGATCACCGGATGCATACTGCTCAACCAGCTGGTCCTGAATAGCAAGGCACTCCTCATCATCCAAAGTCATGCCCTCTGCATCCATAATTCCCTGAATGATCAGATTCTGTTTTACCTTCGCCTGTGCATACTGCTGGCACTGCGCTTCGAAATCATCCATAGACACTCCCTGGGACTCTACAAAGTCTTCCAGTTCCATATCTGCCTGCTTCGCATATGCCTCCGCCTGCTTTTTAAAGGTCTCCACAGCATCATTTACATCCTCCTCCGGGTATTCCACAACCTCAGAATTGGTGTATACGGTATTCCATGCAGTGCTTCTAAGGCTGTTCTCCGCCTGCTCCTGGTTCTCCTGCTCAAGCTCACTGCGCACAGATTCTTTGTACTCATCAGTATTCTGATAATCTGTATTGGCAGTTACCCAGTCGTCGGTCAGTTCCGGCGGACGCTTAAAGCTCTGCACCGTAATCTGGAATACAGCTTCCTGTCCTGCCAGATCTGAACTTCTGTAGCTCTCCGGGAAAGTAACGGTGACATCCTTGGTCTCGCCCTTCTTCATTCCCACGATTCCTTCCTCAAATCCCGGGATCATGGTGCCGCTTCCGATCACAAGATCGTAATTATTGGCAGTTCCGCCCTCAAATGCCTCGCCGTCCTTAGTTCCTACAAAATTAATGGTAGCGGTATCGCCGTTCTGAATAACTGCATCTGCATCATTCACTGTTTCTGATTTATTCTGGAGGTTCTCGGCAACACGATTGTCTATATCTGTGTCTGTAACCTCCTGTACGGTATTGTCCAGGGTGATTCCCTTATAATCTGCAATCGTGACGTACTTCTCAACACTGTCAACGGAAACCAGGCGGGTGTTGCCCTCAGAATCTGTCTTGGATGATGAGGTATCTGCGTCCTGCTCAGTAGCCTGTGCGTCACTTGAGTCTGCCTCGCTTTTATTATTTCCACAGCCATTCACGGCAAGTGCCATGCACATCACCAGCGCTGCAAGATATGCTTTTCTTTTCATACTAAATAAACTCCCTTCAGTTTCTCTTCTATTAAAACTAACATATTTTCTTCCAAAAAGAAAGCCTGCCAGCACATTTCATTTTTTCTTAAGAATTAGAGGCTTTCTGATCAGCCGCCGTTCATAGGCGGTACCGGAGTCGGTCTGGAAGAATCAAATACTTCACTTGCGTCAAACAGATCCGCCAGCAGATCCGGATTGTAATACATTCGGTATCCGTCCACATTTCTTCTTCCCATGCGGAAATATTCATCTGTGATCTGTACAAAATATTTATTGGAATCTACATTGCAGTAATAATCATAGCCCTGTGACTTCAGATAATTAAACTTCTCATCTCCTGTGTAAACGCCTCCATTATTAATGTCCGCACCAAATGCAAAGATGATAATGTCTGTTCCTCCAATAAGTGGATCCACATTTTCCTTGTAATTGGTAGTATCGGTCTGGAGACGTTCCATGGAAACCGTGGACATATTCTTGTGCCCCCATGTGTGGCTGGCAAAGGTCCAGCCCTCTTTTTTCATGGCATCTGCAACTTTCTTGGCTCCTGCCCGCTCTGTTTCCAGGTCAAAATCCGGGTGCGCATTCAGCCATGCAAGCTTGTCATCATTCAGGTCATCTGGTCTTGTCTGGTAGCTGATATCCGTGCGATAGCCCAGAATACCGTTATATCCGGTCAGTGCCACAATTCCCTTATGTCCGTGATATGCAAAATCCGGATGCGCTTCCACAAAGCGGTCGATCAGCGGCACAACATCATAGTCGCCCACCACAGTGCTTCCATCATCCTGCACATACTCATTGCGCACCTTGCCGTCCTCATCTACGACAAGCTTAGTGGCAATTCCGTCTCCGTCCTGGGAATGATAGTAGCACACATCATCCTGTGATAATACAAAGGGCGTCTTGCCCTCAGGCAGATAAACGGTCTTGGCTTTCATATTGCCGTCATCATCAAGTCCTGCCAGGTCGTAAAGGTTGACCATGACATACCCTTCCTCATACATGATCTGGGTAATCTTGTTAAACTCATCCATCGTGGTCATTACCTGATTGTAGCCATCCTGCTTGTAGTCCCCGTCAAATGCCTTGGAGGTGTCTACAATAAGAGAATGGTAAAAAATATGTGTCACCTGCTCCGGGGACCAGGCTACGCAATTGTCTTTTTCTTTTTTGTATTTCTTCGCTGCATTCTGAAAATGCACATTATATTGATATGCATTGTCATTTTTCAAAAGCTTGATGGCTCCGTCATAATCGTACTGAGCCGCCTTATTCTTGGCAGTGGTCAGAACCTTCTTCTCATGGCGAACCTGTCTGTGGATAAAACCTGCTCCTGCGGCGGCTGCCTGGGGCATGAAATCTGCCTCTGCTTTCACCGGAGCCTGTGTCACAGTAGGATCTGCTGTTTTATTTTCCTCAGAATCTGCTTCTTCGTCATCCGCATTTCCTGAATCATCTGGATTCTCTGCTTCCTTTGAGTCTTCGGATTCAGCTGAATCCGCCGGATCTGTCGTCTCTTTGGAATCTTCCGTCTCATTCTGCTCTTCCGATTCTTTCTCCGGAACAGGCGTTGCCGTAGCTTCCGCTGTTTCTGTATCTTCTTTCTTCTCAGGAATCAAAGCTTTCGCACGGGTTACAAGGGTCTCCACACCATCCTTCAGTCCGATCTGATCACCCCAGAAATATCCTGCTCCTCCAAGGAGTATCAAAACAGTAACAATAAGAGCCAGATTACGATTCCGCATCTGCCTCTTCTTTCTCTGAAGATTACGCTGGTGTCTCTCTTTCCGCCGCTCTTCATAATACGCTTCTTCCTGCTTACTCTCCTTGTCTAATTCCTGTAATTCTTTATCAAGCGTCCCTTCCGTATTGCTGTCGGGGGCTTGTTTTTCTTCCAGAACAGAAGTCTCCTGCTGTTCTGTATCCGTTTTCTTCATATTGTGTATAACTCCTTATTTGTCCTGTCAGCTCCCCCCGTTGATCTGTTATGGGAAACAGCATGGAACATATCTGTCTTGCTCATAACAGGCTGTCACAAACTGATTCGACAGCGATTCTGACATTAACATTTTAACCATATCAGATAAAACTATCCATTTTGTAACCGCTGTTTTCCATTATACATGATATTTATATGAATTACCACCTATTTTCCCACAATTCTTCCCTGCCATATCTTGTCAGGATGCCGATTTTTTAATTGCCTTTTCTATAAAACAATGGTAAAATAGAGTTTATGTAAGCAATAAGAAACTTTTTATGGTAGGAGGATAAGTATGCATCCAGTAACAATTGTCCTTCTGGTGATTCTCGTAATCCTCATCGGATTACTGATTGGTTTGTATTTCTTTGGCAAGAAGACCCAGAAGAAACAGGAAGAACAGCAGGCACAGATCGAAGCAAGCAAACAGACCGTTTCCATGCTCGTTATTGATAAGAAGAGAATGCCACTTAAGGAATCCGGTCTCCCACAGATGGTCATTGACCAGACTCCCAAGCTTCTTCGCCGTTCCAAGCTTCCCATCGTTAAGGCTAAGGTTGGTCCGAAGATTTCCATTCTTATCGCAGATGAGAAGGTATTCGACCTGATCCCGGTGAAGAAAGAGATCAAGGCAGAGGTCAGCGGACTTTACATAGTCGGTGTCAAAGGCATCCGCGGCAATCTGGAAGCCCCGGCCAAGAAGAAAAAAGGCTTCTTCGCCCGCTTTAAGAAATCTGCAGAGGAAGCTCAGGCAGCCCAGACCGAGACCAAGAAATCCAAGAAGAAAAAATAATTCAAAAATGCCCTGCATCGCTGCGGGGTGTTTTTTTATCGTTTCATAGGAATCAAAATCTTCAGTTCAAACCAGTTATCCGTCTTGCCGGCAACCACAGAGCCGCCGTATTTTTCCACAATCTTCTTCATGCTCTTCATTCCATAACCATGGAAACGTTTATCTGCCTTGGTTGTGATCGGAAGTCCGTCCTGAAACTGAATGTCCTCCTCGCAGTAATTCTCTGTACGGATACGGATAAACTGTCTGTCCTGAATTACGTGAAGGGCAATCAGCCGCTTCTCCCGCTCTTTGATCTTCACCACGCTCTCAATGGCATTGTCCAGCATGTTTCCAAAAAGTGCACTGATATCCATATCCTCCATAAAATTCAGGAGCTGGCCTTCACCTATGAATTTCAGCTCAATGCCATGCCTCTGGCAATGCATGCTCTTGCTTGTAAGAATGGTATCCAGAACCTTATTGCCTGTCTTGTTCTGTGTCTCATAAATCTTGATCTCGCGCTCCATCTGCGCCAGATATTCCCCGGATTTCTCAGAATCCGCGCCGCTTTTCAGCAGATTGATCTGGTGCTTCAGATCGTGATATTTCTGATTTACAATGTCAATGCTCTCCTTGGAAAGCTTATAATTGCTGTACTGCATGTTCATAATATTCCGAAGGGTATCCTTCTCGAATCTTAGCTGAATCTCCTTCACCTGGATATGATATGCATAAAGCACCGCCATACCGCTTAAGTCTGCCAGGGTACGGATAATGAAAATATCCATAGCAGTTCCGCCGCTGAAAAGACTGTTTGCATCTACATAGCTGAGATTGCTGATGCCGTATACAATTGCGGTCACAATGCAGGCAACGATCATCTCCCGTCTGGTAATCTGCAGTTCCTCAATATCTTTTTTCAGATAGCGCTCAATAAAATAAATGATTGCGTAAATTACCGCATAAATCAATACCATGTGAACACAGCTCCAGATCAGCTGCTTCATATTTCCACTTTCAACAGCAGGGAAATCGCCTGTATAAAAATAAATAATCTGCCAGCAAAGAGAAGCCGCAAATTCTGCGCTGATAAACGCCTTTGCACAGAAGAACCCGGTCTCCCGCCAGGACAGTTCCCCTGCCATTTTAATATACAGAAGCATCAGGCCAAACACACAAAGCATAAGAGGGATAAAGAAAATCTGCTTAATCCCGTCCGTGAAAAACATTACCAGGAAAATACTGATAAAGCTGAGCACGCTGTACAGATATTTCCACCAGTCCTTTTTTCCACGACCTTCTACAATTACCATTACAAAAGCAGAGAGCCAGTAAGAAATGGCATAATAATAACCGGGTGTATTCACTACTGTACTGCTCATTTTCCCACCTCATTCATATATTCATTCAGGGCATCCAGAAATGGCTTGCGCCTGCTGCGGCTTACCTGAATGGTATCGCCGTTTACCATAATGTCACTGCCCTGATAGGTCTCCACAAATTCCAGATTCACAAGATAACAGCGGTTGCACCGGAAATATCGCTTGGGGTTGAACTGATTGTCCGTATCCCGCATAGTTCCCTTTGTCTCAAAATCCCCGTCCAGGGTGTGGTAGATCAGCACATGATCCTGCACCTCTACATAGCAGATCCGTGCTACATCCAGCTTCTTCTTGCCGCCCTTTAAGACAATGGTAATGTATTCCTTCTCAGGAGCCTTCACCTTGGACAGCGCCCTTGCCATGCTCTCGGAAAAAGAGAAGTAGGAAATGGGCTTGAGAATATAGTCCAGCGCATTGACCTTGTACCCCTGAATGGCGTACTGGGGCATATTTGTGATAAAAATAATAATCACGTTGGTATCCAGCTCGCGTATTTTTTCCGCTGCCTTCATTCCGTTGAGAAAAGCCATCTCGATGTCAAGAATAATCAGATCGTAGCTGGCTGTATAGTCAGTCACAATGTCCTCTCCGTCCTGAAATTCCGTAAGAGAAAATTTCACCTGATTTTCTTTTTCGTATCTGCTCAGACATTTCTTCAAAGCTTCCCGGTCATGCCGGTCATCTTCCACAATCGCAATTCTTACCATAGTTGTTCCTCACCCGTTCCGTAATATCTCTCTAATATGAAAACCAGCTGCGTCCGCCTGCGCTTCACAGTATTTCCATTCCCCCTCTGAATTTCCATACTGCTGGTACTTTTCATAAAAAACGGCCCTCCGGTACAGTGATCACTGCGCCAGAGAGCCGAATCACTTATACTTGCTTAATAAGCATAGTATAACAGGAATCAGGTTCTGAAACAATTATATTTTATTTTTTAAGGGCTGCCTTTTTCTGGTTTTCCTTGATAGTCTTCTGATCCTCCTCGATGTGCTTCTCCACATCCAGGCGGCTCATAAGGATAATAACAACGGCATAAGTAATCACATCCGCAGCCAGGAACGCAAACGCAAGCACCTGCTCCACGCCGCCCATCTGGCGGTAAACCACCTGGCCGGTGTAATTTGCCACATTTTCAATGATCTCCAGTGTCTGCGGGTTGCATGCAATACCAGTGTTGCTGTAGCCTGCAAATGTGAGAAGGCTGTTCAGTACACCGATGCAAAGTCCGCTAAGACCAACCATAATGGAGCTGTAAACAGACATAGTAAATCCGTCGCTTCGGAAACCGTTTTTCGCTTCCAGGTGATCCAGTACATCAGAAAGAAGTGCCATAGTGACATACACTGCCGGAATACTTCCGATTCCCTTCAGTACCATACTGGTTGCAACCATTCCAAAGCTGTGTACATTTAAGAAGCAAACCAGTCCGCCTACAACGGAGAAGCACAGTCCTGAAACAACGGCTCTCTTTTTACCAAGCTTACGGGCAATGGGCCATGCCACTACCATACCAACCGCAGTTGGGATTCCGCCAACCAGACCAAGTGTTGACATCAGTACTCCGGAAGTCTGCTCCGGATTGGAAGAATTGATAACGCTATCAAACATCCATCTTACATAGAAACTCATGGAGCTGTTCTTGATCAGCTGACCAAACTGGAAGATCAGGAAGTAAAGAATGATGATCCACCAGTATTTATTGTGGATACAGCCTTCCAGCTGTTTCTTCAGCGGAAGCTTCTCTTCCTTTACATTCAGGTTTGCTGTCTCTTCTGTAATACGCTCTCTTGTAAAATAGTACTCCAGCATACAGCCAAATGCACTTACTAGGCAAAGCACGATGGAAATGATTCTCCAGTGCGCATAGCTGGCATCCACATCAATTCCGCCGTCCTTTGTCACAAACAGGAAGCTCTGCAGAAGGATCGGCACAAGAATGCTGGCTCCAACTCCTGCGGATGCAACCATTGCTGCATTTGACAGGGTTGCCAGAAGTCCGCGGCTCTCAGAATTTCTGGTGGAAAGAGAAACCATGGAGCTGTGTGCGCAGTAAAAGCACGGATATGCAAGCGCATAGTACAGATTGTAGGAAACTGCGATCCAGATCATCTGAATAGCATTGCTTCCCTTGTTTGGTGTCATAAACATAAGGATAATTGCCACGATCAGCATAGGAGCTGCAAGAATCAGGTACGGTCTTGCTTTTCCCTGTGTGGATCTGGTGTTGTCGATCCACTGTCCAATCATCAGGTTTCCGAGAACTACGAAGATCACGGATACGATTGGAAGAAGTGTAGCAAATGCTCCGAATTTTGTCCAGCCAAGTACATCCACATAATAACGGTTCAGATATGCACCAAAGATGGAGTTGGCAAACATGGCACAGAATGGAGCCAGAAAATAACCAATGATCATTTCCGGGATTTTCACCTCATCAGACTTGATCCTGGTTTTGAAAACCGGCTTTTCTGCAACTTTTTTTGCAAAATTAGTAATGTTCAAGTGTTTCGCCTCCTGGGTTTATTTGACTCTTAAGATAAACTCTTTTCCCTTTTATTTAAACTTTGTCTGCTATTAGCAGATAAAGTATTTCTTGCTTTTTAAGGCGTTTTTACTTCAGGTCAAAGGACATAAAGTCAAACGCACCAGTTCCCTTGTAGCTGAAATACAGTGCCTCTTTCTCGCCAAGTCCGCTTAAATCAGCCGCAAAGCCATGCTGCTCTTTGCAAGGTTTCACCTGGATCTTTGCCACTGGCTTGCCGCCTTCCTCTGTGGTCACATAAACAACTCCAGTTGCTTTTCCCTTAATGTTAATGCGAACCTTTGAGGTCTCACGCAGGTCAAAATATTTGAAACCTGCCACTGCTCCGTCGCACATATTTGCCACATACTGGTCAGAGCCCTGTTCACGGTCTTTTCCCTCCTGTGTCAGATATGGATGACCAGACTTGAAATGCTTGATCATGCTCAGGAAACGGGTTCCCTTTTTGCCATATACGTTGCAGGCGATGTAGGAAGGATAGTTTCCTTTTCCCTTAAGCGGTCCGTCATTCAGACCACAGGAGGTCATCTCTGCCTGATAGAATTTGCCATTCTCGAAGCGGATGCGCTCTGCACAAGCCTGACGGGAAGACTGCTTACGGTTACTGTGTCTGTGATAGAAAACATAATAGCTTCCATTAATCTCGATCAGGCTTCCGTGAGTGTTTCCGGTACAGTTTCTTGCATTTTTTACATCTGTGATTCCAGGAAGGCCGATGTCCCCGTTGCTGACCAGAACACCACCAAACTCAAAGCCCTCTGTAGGGTTATCGCTTGTTGCATAGCAAAGCTCATGGCTGTTCAGGGAGCTGTAGATGAAGTAATAGGTTCCATTGAATTTACGCATGGAGCTTGCCTCCAGGAAGGGATGCCCCTCATAAGAACTTCCTGGTGCTTCTTTCTCACTGGCAATTCCAATGTATTTCGGTCCCATTTTTACAGTAAGCATATCTGCGGGGTCCAGCTCGAAGCACATTGCACCGTGCTCAGTCGGCTTGGAGCCATCAAGCAGAAGGGGATTTCCCTGAAGGGCAAAGCCTGTGTAAAGATACAGCTTTCCATCGTCATCCATAAAAATGCCCGGGTCAAACTGCAGTGGCTCCTCTTTCTTTCCAATAGGAGTGCCGTCTGCATATTTTACATAACCATAGAATTCATATTTGCCTGCCGGCTTGTCACAGACAGCCACAGAGATCATCTTGGTGCCGCCCATGAAATAATAAAGATAAAATCTTCCGTCCGATCCCTGGATCATATCCGGTGCTGCCAGACCATTTGTAAGACGGATCTTCGGCGCTGCCGGATCCTGCTCTCTTTTGAAAATAACACCCTCATAACGCCAGTTGCCAAGATCGTCTACCGGTGCTGACCAGCATACATAGTCTCCAAGACAGAAATTCAAGCCGTTAAAAAGATCATGAGAACCATATATGTATACACGTCCGTCCACAATATGCGGCTCCGCATCCGGCACGTATTCCCAGCTTGGCAAATACGGATTTACAGCCTGCTTTGTTTTCATACTTCATCCTCCATTTACTATTTTTGCTTTGCTGCCCGCGCTTAAACATAAGCTTCCCAATCAGCAGACAGCATGTTTTATTTTATGCAAGTATTATAGCATCTGAATTTTCCCGTACCCGTTTTTAGCGCAAAGTGTATGAAATTTATCGCAAGTAGTACAAAACCGATGCGCAGCTTGCAGGACGGGCTGCTACTCCTTCACAGTTATGCACAAAAAAGGCACTGTGAAAATGTGCAATTCTCACAATGCCTTTTTCACTCAAAATATATAAAATTTATCGCCTTCTGCAGATATCCATAAATTTTTTAATTGCAATTCTCCGATTATCTGGTATAATAATCACTCGGTAAACAACTTCATAACAAATTAGCTCTGGTATAAAATTGGAAACGACACAAGTGTACGCTTGATAACGAACAACACATGTGTCTTTTTTGTACTCAAAATTCAAAAAAGGAGAAAAATTTTATGCCAAAAACAAAGTTTCAAAATGTAATCTTTACCCTGATGATGTCCTTTCTCATGGTTTACGCCATGATCTGCTACAACATTTCCCTGAACATCGGCGGAATGAGCAACCAGGTATTCCTGATGGCCTTCGGTGAAATGAAAATCATGTGGCCGGTTGCATTTGTGCTGGAATTCTTTATTGTGGACAACCTTGCTCATAAACTTGCCTTCCGCATCGTCACACCAAAGGACAGACCATTTGCAATCACAGCAGCAATTTCCATTATGATCATCTGCATCATGTGCCCGGTCATGAGCCTGATTGCCACAATCTTATTCAAAAACGCAGGTTCCCAGTTCGTTGCCGTATGGTTCCAGACAACCTTCATGAACTTCCCAGTTGCTTTCTTCTGGCAGCTCATGTACTGCGGTCCCCTTATCCGCTTCCTCTTCGGCAAAATGTTCCCGGAGAAATAATCAGTATTTGAAAAGGCATTGCAGGATTTTCGCTTCCTGTAATGCCTTTTGACTTATATCTTCTATATAGATTTTATTTTGTATACACAAGTTTCGTTTCCCCAGTCATTCCATAATCATCTGGGTCTGGGGTGCCGAAGATCCAGCCGTCGTAGCCCTGGGTGATCATAATGTTGCGAAGGGAGCTGGTCACGCGCACGGTAATGGTATTTTCACCGGGCTGTATGTAGGCAGTGAGGTCAGCGGTGCGGCGGTCCATGTTGACCGGGACTTTGGTGTCGTTGATCCAGATAGCGGCGGTTCCGCCCTGGAAGCTGTCGGCCTGGAATTCAATTTTGCCTGAGTTCGTTTTGGCAGCTTCTGAAGAAGCTGATTCTGTGTCGCCTTCGCTGGCTTCAGTATTTTCTGCAATCTGCCATTCATCTGGAAGTTCAAATGTAGTGGTGTAGGTTCCAATACCAGACACAGTTTCACCAACAGACTCTATATCTTTCCATGAAACCAGCTCAGCCAAGGTTCCGACGTCTATTTCTACGTGATTGGTTGTGTAAGCAGCTTCTGTTGTGGTAACTCCGGTATCCTCGTTTTCCTCGGTGCGGGTTACTTTCTCGCCAGGCTCGTAAGAATCTATGGTAAGGTTCCAGTTACTCAGTGTAAGTACATTATTAATAGAACTTTTTTCCTGCAGTTCATCTACTGCTTCATTGCCTTCTTTCTCTTTTGCACCAGCTGCATTTTTCGAAACATTCTTCTCAACTTCTGATTTCGTATCTGCAATGTCTTTTGCTTCATTCCTTGTTCCTTCTCCAGAATTCTCTGCCTCAATCTGCTCCACAGAGTTTTCTCCGTCATCCCCATGCTTCAGTGCAAACACCATCGTCTCTCCAGGTGCCGCATCCACATGCAGCACAGTTCTGCCATCTTCATAGCTGACGCCCTGAACCTTTTCCACGTTTCCGCTCCAGGTGTCGATCACATAAGGCTCATAAATTCCATCCAGTGAAATTTCACCCTCGTAGTTTTCCTCATCCTCATACATGTAGTGATAAAGATAGAGATAATCTGCATCCTCTGCACTTCTCATAACCGGAAGAAGCTTTGTATTTGCCTCCTTGTACTCCACTCTTGGAGATACCCCAAGCTCCTGAGATGCCGCTTCCTCATCCGGTGTAATGGAAATCAGGTTGGCTGTGGACCAGTGGGTTCCGCTTGTCATGCTTACGCTCATCCCAAGACGGTTGCATTCCTCAATAATCACTTTCGTGTCATGAATCCACTCTGGAGAACCCCACGCGTAGGTTTCCTTGTCCAAATACTGGGACTCATCCAGAGTTACAAACTCAATTCCGCCATAACCATCGTCATAAAGTTCCTGCACAGATTCCCGCAAAGTCTCATCTGTATGAGAACCTTCTGCCAGCCACCAGCGGGCATAAGGTTTATATTTCATTTCCGGCTGGGAAAATTCCGCTGCAATCTGATTGGCAAAGTCGTCCTCACTTCCGTTATTTTCTGCTGCACTTACGTGTATCAGTGATCCATTCAAAGACATGGCAGCCAGAATTGCTGCCATAGCTGCGGCCTCAAATTTTTTCCTTTTCACTTTTCTCCTCCTTTTAAAAAATGGGCACTCGATAAGAGCACCCCATATTTTATTTCCAGCAATTCAATCTGAGATTATTTTTCCTCTAAGTGAGCATCCAGGAATTCCAAGCCTACCGTTTCCGCATAATCCCTTCCCTCTTCGAAGTTCATCTCAAATCCATGAGTAGAACGCTTTCCATATATCGGAACCAGAACAGAGCCTTCACTTGTATAAGACTCTTCCAGTGCTTTTTCAGAATAGCTATATGGAACCAGGCTGTCATTAATTCCGTGAATTAGCATAACATCTCCGTCATACGCACTGATGGTTCCATAAACATCTAAATCATAAACTGCCTTCACATATTCAGAGCCAACCGTTCCAACTGGCATCTCCGCCTCGCCTTCTGGAATATCTTCTGCAGATGCATAGGTCTCCTTTGCATTGTCCGCAATGCAAAGTGCCGGATAAACTAGGATCATAGCCGCCACATCATCCGCACGGTCTGCCGCTGTCAGCGCACTGACAAGTCCGCCCTGGCTCTGTCCAAGAAGGAACAGATGATCCTGATCCACATAATCCTTTGATTTCACAAAATCCATAACTGCGCTTAAATCAGACTTCTCTGTCATAACCGTCATGTCCATAAAATCCATATCGCTGTTTCCATTCTGGGAACCGCCGCAGAAATCAAAGGTATAAACCACATAGCCGTCCTGTGCTGCTTTTTCCGGCCATTTCGCACGCTCCATCATTTGGGAAGTGGAGCCGATTCCGTGACTCATAATGACCACCGGATAAGTCTGGTTTTCGTCAAAATCAGCTGGATAGTAAAACTGTCCGTAAATATTGTTGTCTCCATTTTTACACCAGGAAACCACTTTTGTGCAGCCATCCAGTTCGGTGGTGTAGCCTTCCTCTATTTCTGGATTTGCTTCCTCTGCTTCGCCTTCTGCTTCAGAATTTTCTTCTGTATCTGTACTTTCCGTCTCTGCCTGCACATCTGCATTCTCTTCTGCCCAAACAGATGTTGCTGCACAGCCTGTGCTTAATACTGCTGCCATACCAAGTGCCAATAATACTTTCTTCTTAAACATCTCTCATTCCTCCAAATTCGTTGACTTATTATGAAAAAGTTTATCATCCTTACTGGCAGTTTGCTACCATACTTGCATAACCTTGCATTTTTCCGTCATAATCTTCATTCATGCAAGTGCCTTTCATCCGACCAGTAAAAATATAGCGTGCATAAACATTTACGCACGCCACGCTGCTCATTTTTCCATGCTTGGCAGGGGAATCAAAATATTAATATTGAACACTCCGTCCTCCGCTGTCACGGACATATTTCCGTGATGATTTTCCGTAATCATCTTAATGCTCTTCAGACCAAAACCGTGATGCTCTTTATCTTTCTTGGTTGTCTCAAAACCATCGCCAGATTTTTTCAATTCTCCCTCATAATAATTTTCCTCATGAATGGACAGGAAATTTCCCCGGGTACGCACCAGAATATTGATTGTCCGTTTCTCTTCCTCTTCCAGATGGGAAACAGCAGTCACCGCATTGTCCACAATATTTCCAAACAGGGAACAAAGCTCACTTTCTGATAAAAAATCCAGTTTTTCTCCCTCTGCGATACAGGTCATGTTAATTTTGTTATATTCACAGTAGAGTTTCTTTTCTGTGAGAATGGTATCCAGAATCTTGTTTCCCGTCTGAAACATAGAATCATAAATTGCCAGTGCTTTCTGGATTTCCTTCGCCTCTTTTTCGTAGGCACTTCCAGACAGACTTTGCAGACGCTTGAACCAATGCTTCAGATCATGGCATTTGATATTGATCAGTTCCATATTTTTTCTGGAAAGCTCATATTGCTGCTGTTTCTGATAGAGCAGATCTTCCAGCTGCTGCTTCTGGGCAGAAATGGAATTGCGCTTCAAAGTACCAAACTGTACCATCAGAAGCAGCAGACAGGCAACCATGGAAAAAATTTTCCACGCAGCGAAAATCTCTTTTGTCTCCACGCCAAGCATATGGTCTACCATATAAAACTTAAACACCGTATCAATCAGCCCTGCTGTTACCAAAAGCAGCAAGAGGAAACCCGGGTGAACGGTTACATGCTCCGTTTCATCGATTCTCTTTTCCATAAAATGCAGTACCATATATACGGCCACTGCCAGCAACACTACATAAAGCAGAATAAATGCAATCCCATCGTTTATGTTCAGAAAAGTCTGTAACAGAATAAACACGCTGTACAAAATAATCTGGGTACTGTACGCCGCCACACTGACGAAAAAGATTTCCCTCACAGAATTTTCATAGCAAAATACCATGGTCAGCATGCTCAGAAGAAACATGATTATGATTCCCGGGATACTTTCCCACATGGTTTTGGTATTGCTTACAAAGAGCAGCGTTCCAAACAGACAGATTCCGCTTCCGGCAGCCGCTCTTATCCAGAACAGCGGTTTTCTGGCAAAATTACGGCACATCAGGAAACTGAACAGCAGTAATTCAAAGGTAAGTTCACATTTCCAGACAATCTCCCATATGTTCATGCGCTGCATCCTCCTACATAATCATTCAGGGCTTTCATAAAGCTTTTCTTCCTGGGATGGCTGATCTGCAGCTGGATTTCCCCAATGCTTACCAGATAACCTTCCACAGAAGTCACGTAATATAGGTTTACATAATAGCAGTTGTTGCATAATGCAAATGTGTTGTTTGGAAGTTCTTCCATTACCTTTTTCATGCTGCCATAGGCTTCCACATCCTTTTCCTCAAGATGATAGATTACTTTGTGGCCCAGTACTTCCACGTATTTGATTTCGTCTATAGAGGTTTTCACAAGGCCGTTTCTGGTGTTGATGATGAACTGCTGTTTTTCACGGGAATGGATTTGCTTTACCGCCCGTTTCATTTTCAAGCTGAAGCTGAAATAGTTAAGGGGCTTTACAATGTAATCCATAGCATCCACCTCATAGCCGTGAACCGCATACTGTGCCATGCTTGTCACAAAAACCAGCACTGCCTCTGTGTTTCTCTCCCGGAATTTCCGCGCCGCCTCAAGCCCGTCCATGTACGGCATCTGAATGTCCATAAATACCATCTGGAAGTCCATTTTCCGCTGTTCCAGAAAATCCATGGCATCATGAAACTCCGTTATACTAAAATGCTCATTCTCCTCTGTCTCAAACCGTCCCAAAGCATCTGTTATTATTTCTCTGTCTGTATCGTTATCTTCTACAATCGCAATGCGAAGCATTTTTCCTCCTCCAATCCCCAAATATTCCCACACTTCTTCCATAATATCTTATCTAAAATAATAACATTTTTCCACGCTTCTGCATCTTTTTAACGCAATATGCTGTTTTTTTATCGTGTATGGATAGTTTACATGGACAGATTGCATAATTACGGTGATTATTTCCCACGTTCCGTTTCAAGAAATAAAGAAAAGTCCCTTTACAGCTATCTTTCAAACTGTAAAGAGACTCACCCAATGTTTATGCCATTTCTACTGCAGCATCTTTACTGAAATTTTTGCACCATTTCTTTACCTTTGAAAATGGCAGATTCAAAATCTCGGATATTTCTTCCTGCGGATAACCCTTCGCGAACATGTTATAAACAACTTTTTTATTTCTTTCTTTTTCTTTTCTTTTTAAACGTTGCTTATGCTCTTTGAGACGCTTTTCAACTATTTCTTCCGCCATTTCTCCAGCCATCTCTTCTGCCATTTTCGGAGCCATATCAGCCGCCATATCTTTCGCTATTTTAGCCGCCATCTCTTCCGCCATTTTAGGCGCCATCTCTTCCGCCATTTTAGGCGCCAGTTCCTGAGCAATCACCCTACCCTCTATCTGCGCCTGCAATTTTACCGCACCGTCCCATGCTTCACACATGTCCTTCACCTCCATAACTCTTTCATCCACAATCGTATACTGCTCCAACAAAATCCCCAGAAACCACCTGGTTTCCACGCTTAACTTTTGTATTTCTTCTTTATGATCTTCTATGTACTTTCTCAGTTCTTCCTTCTTCCGGCTATGGTTCATAATCTTAAAGATTTCTTTCCATTCCGTATGGAACAAATCTGGATTCTGCTCATGAATGTCAACTAAGCCAATATCATATTCAGGAAGCTGTCCTGAAAATTTCTTCACTTCTTCAGGAATTTTCATCATTTCCTGTAAATGCTGTTTGCTGATCCAACGTTTCTCGCCCAGATAAACTACCAGATGAAAAACTGGAATCAATGGTTGACGTTCATGAGTTTTTTCAGAATCATCTTTTTGCTTGCGTGCTTTTAACTGATTCGTATATTCGACTCCATCATAAGTAAGACAGCGTACCGGCATTTCATAATCAGCACTGGATTCCACTTCACATGCAATCAGGAATCTACAGCCAGGCTTATCATAAAGCCGTAAAAAATCACGCTCCCTTTCCAGATAAATTCTCTTCGTTCCATTTTGAGAAGAACTGTTTTTCTTTTGTAAATTTACCAGATCAGCAGTATCCGCTACTGATACCCGTTTTTTCCTCTGTACTTCTTTCAGATACTGAGCCTCAATAATCTGCTTCCCTGCAAATACAGTTCCATTAATCAGATCCGCAAATCGCTCATGGTCTGCCAGATATTCTTGCATTCCCTGGTCTTTAGCCCCAAAGGCCTTCACCTTCTTTCACTTTATACTACTTACAGGAATTTGCTGCCGAACGGCATAAGAAAAATACAGAGTTCCTGAAATGTAGTACCAGAGTATCACAAAACCAAGGCCAGTTCAATGACTTTAGAAAGTTTTAAGAATATCTATTTTATTGTTTGCATTTATATAATATCATTTTTGTTTTAGGAACGCAATGCTCTATGAGATGATTTGTAATCAAATTAAAAATATATAGCCAGCTACCAGCTATTTTTCACTGATGGCTGTCTTCTATTCCTATTAGTCTACTCTTGCAAATCTATCATAAACCCATCTCCAACCGGAACTGCTCTATCCTCCGGATTTTCATTTTCTCCATACTCACTGGAAGATTCTTCTACATAAAATTCATCATCCCCATCCTGATATACAAATTGGTTTCCAGCATCGTCTGCATAATAATATAACTGCAAAGTTAGCTGTTTCGCATTTGGAGAAATTCCGGAATCTGTCAGATCAAATACAAGATCTGGATTTCGATATGAATTCAGTTCAAAAACCAGTTCATTTCCAAGATCATCTTCTCCGCGGATCAAGAATTCATCATTTTCTGCCATATCTGGCAATTCACCATAAATTGTTCCGCCCAAAATATTATATTTAATTTTTGAAATAGCAATGTTTTTCCCATTTTGCAGCTGCATGGATTCCTTAATGGGTATTTCCTTCGTATCTGCGGCTAAGGTTTCCAGCGTAGCAGTAAAGGAAAAAATGTATTCATCCTTCTTCTCAATCTGATCATCTTCCGTTTTAAATGTACCAATCGTTATATCAATTTTCTGTGAACCAGACAAATCATTTCGGTAAAATTTTGCCACATAACTTTTAGAGACTGCATCATCAGCTTTCGAATTAGTATTAAACGAATACTGCCCCTCCAGTGCTAAATTTTTCCCATCGATTACGGCCTCGGCACTGTTCATGGATATATCATTATCACCGCTCTCATTGCTCAAAGAATAAGCAATCCACAAATTCTCATGATCCATCGCCACTTCCTCTAAAGATACTGCAATCCCGTTCTTTCGAATCGTTTTCTGAATTTGTTTTACATAATCATCCGCATCTTCTGTACTGCCTAATATCCTGCTAATTAAAGAAGTCATTTTATTCCAGGCAGCTTTGACCTCATTCTTATGTGTTGCTCCTATTGCCACTGCAATTATTATCACAACACAGGCAACCGCAAACCTCATATATTTTCTGAACACTATGGTTTTATTTTCTCTCCAGGGTTTTGAAGCCTGATAGATGTAATTTTCATTAACATCCGCAAATACCTCCAGAAAATCCCAACCCTTGTTATCCTGCATAGCCAGCCTCCTTCAACAAAGCGTAAAGTTTTTTCCTGCTGCGTGCCAAAACTGATTTTATTTTGCTTTCCCCACATCTGTGTCTGTTTGCGATTTTCTTTATAGAATCCATGTACCAGTAACGTCGTATAAAAATATCCCTGTCACGTTCAGAGAGCCCCTGCAAAAAGTCATTGAAAATTTCTACAATTTCTTTCCTTCGCAAATACGCATCAATTTCTGAAGAAATTACACTTCCTAACTTCTCTACCTCTCCTGCAATATTTTCCATGTGAGAATTCATTCGCTTTTGTGCATTTCTTTTGCGATATCGGTCAATTGCGGTATTTCTCGTAATCTTTGAAACAAAAGGAGCTAATATAGAAGGCCTTTTCGGAGGAATACTATTCCATGTAAAAAGCCACGTATCATTCACACATTCTTCTGAATCTTCCCGGTTATATAAAATGTTATGCGCAATCAAGAAGCACATATTTTGATACTTGTTTTTTGTCTCTGTAATCGCACTTTCATCTCTGGCAAAATATAAATCTACAATCTGTGCATCATCCATTCCGTGATTTTCTTTCCAATGCTCCTGTATATTTTGTTTTTCATCATATATCACGCAAAATTTTATCATCCGTCGCATAGAATGCAGTATTTCTTAAAAAAAATCCTCTCTGCAATTTACCCACAACTGCAAAGAGGATTTTCGCTTTCCTTATCTTTTAATCTATCACATCATTCTGAAACCTTGACAAATGCTCATAGGGCAAGATCAACCTGCCGCGGAACAGGCCGCAGCCGTCGTTGATGAGGCTGTTGTTGACGGCGGAGAACATGTTGACGTCCAGATCGGCAAGCTCCAGCTGAAGAAGGCGCATGCCTCGCTCGTAGGCTTCGTCGAAATAGACGCATTCTCCTTCCGGAATCACATCCCTTCTGGCACGTTCATCCTGCTGGCGTTTCTCGTAGCCTAAATGGTTCGCAGGACCAATTTCCGCAATATCATCCATTTTCTGGGTGCGCAGCTGCACTTCCATATAGGATCTTGAGCTGTTATCATAAAAAGTAATATGTAAGGACTGATAACCGTATTCACTGGTACCACAGATATAATCTCTGTAGTATGGCTTCACCTCTTCATCCAGCAAAGGTGATGTACTCAGCTTCACTCCCTGGGCAGACTCCGCAGTAAACCCTCTCTCTTCCAGGAATCCCGGAAGCACGTTTGCAATCTTATAAAGATAGCGGATAGAAGCCTGCTCCTGGTCTTCTCCCGGTTTCAGATGACATCTTGGCAGACAGACTACAATCCTGTATGCAATAAAGTCACGGAAACAGCTCAGCTTGTTTTTCAGCTCAGACACAGGCGGATAGGTTCCATTTTCCCGGTAATAATTATAAATATATTCCACAATATATCCGTTAAATTTCTCTTCCGCCCGAATCAGGGATTTAATTCTTCCCTTAAAAGTAAACGCCAGGAACGGATATTCATGGGCCATATATTTATAAAATTCACGGATCTTCTGAGACTGGGCTGTCAAGAAATCGTTGTGCTCCAGAAGCTCCGTGATCTGAAGCAGGAAATTGCTGTGTACCAAATCAATCTCATTATAGTTCTCCTTGGCTTCCCTGCGCAGATCCTCCGTATATTTCTGCAGAATCTTTAAAACCGTATCACCGGAATATAAATAATCGTTTAATGTAACCATACTTGTCACCTCGCTCCAAAGAGCATACTTTCTCATAAATTGTAATTGCGCAAATTATTTTATACATATTCTAACAAACTTTCACAATTTAGCAAGAGAAAGTTTTCAATAGAATGCAACGAAAAAGGCCAGTACTGGATCAGAATAATCTCAGTACTGGCCTTTTCGCATACGGAATCTGGCAGCATTTTAAGATTCCGCATGTTCCGTATCATAATAAAATTGGAGGACTTTATCTATGATAACAGTTATTGCATATATTTTATAAAACGCTTCAGTAAAAAGCATTTCATAACAATGATGATTGATTATGCAGCAGTTACCGTTACATTGCCGTCTGTCACTTCGAAGTGATAGGTTCCGGCAACTAATTCCATCTGCTGAGTTTCAATTGAATTGTACTGTGCAGCACCCATTATGGTTACGCCGTCGCAAGCTGTTACGTCACCGGATACTGGCAGGTATAAGGTTGCGGAGGTGTTTGCAGGAACGGTTACATCGTAAGATGTCATCACACCGTCAGCTGCGGTCCAGCCGCTCTTGATGGTTCCGTATACAGAATCATAGCTTCCCTTTGCCTCTGTGAAATCACCGCCGACAGTAGGCTGCAGGATAAAGTGCTGATATCCAGGCTGTGACTCGTCAGCTTTGATTCCAAGCTGGTAAGCAACCATCCACTCATAAACTGCACCAAGTGAATAGTGGTTGAAGGAATTCATGCTGTTGTTTCCGTTGAAGCCAAGCTCGTTGGTATATCCGTTCCAACGCTCCCAGATGCTGGTTGCGCCCTGAGTTACCGGATACAGCCAGGAAGCATAATCTGTAGACTCAAACAGCTTGTAAGCAGTGTCGTTCAGACCATAATCGGAAAGTGCATTCAGCAGGTTTCCGGTTGCATTAAATCCAGTTGTCAGAGTATAAGGAACAATCGGCATTCCGTCACTGTCCTCACCAGATGCTTCTGCAATGGAAGCATTATAATTTTCCAGAACTTTTTCCAGATTCTCATCGCTTACTACATGGAAACGAAGAGGTGTTGCATAGGAAGCCTGGGTATCCTGGATCTCACCCTTGGTGTTCTTTGTTTTTCCGGTATCCGGGTCAATGAAGAACTCATTCCATGCTTCTCTTGCAGTTGCAGCAGTCTCACGATAGCTCTGTGCTTTCTCTGTATCACCCATAGCATCGGCAAGTACTGCTGCCTGATCCAGGCAGTTAATATAAAGAACATTTCCAAGCATTACGCCGTCAGTCGGAATTCTGGAAAGGTGATCACAAAGTGTACCAGTCTCACCAGTCAGTCTTGCATCTTCCTGCTTATCACCGTTCTCATCCTTGTAGGTCATTGGAGTAGAAGCAAGGTGATCTACGTATGCATAAATGTTATCAATGTTGTCTTTTACAATGTCAAGTTTTCCTGTCTGCATATACAGGTTGTAAGGAATAGTTACAACCAGGCAGTTCCAGGTAATACCAAAGCTCTGTCCGTTGTGCGGGATCTTGTCATCTGCTTCCAGATCATAAGTTACAAATGCCGGGCAATACTGGGAAGACATTCCGGTCTCACCGCAGTCCGCGCGAACAGTATCCATCCACTGGCGCATGAGGTTGTAAGTATCGGCTACATAGGAACCAGACAGTGCATAAATCTGCGCATCTCCGGTCCATCCCATACGCTCGTCACGCTGCGGGCAGTCTGTTGGAATGGAAATGTAGTTGCTGGTTGTGGAGTTTGTGATGTTTGTAAACAGCTGGTTGGTCAGCTCATTGGAGGACTCATACTCAGCGCTTGCATCCAGCGAGGAAAGTACCTGCATCTTGATGCAGTCTGCCGGAAGCTCCTCATCAAGGCCTGTGATCTCAATGTAACGATATCCGTGGAAGGTAAGATCCGGTGAAAATACGTTCTCGCCCTCTTTCATAGTATAGAAATCGGTTACCATCGCGGTACGGTAGTTCTCAACCATCAGCATTCCGTCAACGCCTTCGCTGGTGTACTCATCCAGCTCCGGATAAAGAATCTCAGCAAAACGAACGGTTAAGGTCTCGCCTGGTTTTGCATACTCTTCAGGAATTGTGATAACCGGAACACCGGAAACATTTTCGCCCATGTCGTAGATATAGGAATCGGAGCCTTCTTTGGTTTCGCCAAGAGCTTCTTTTACATCATTGGTACGGATTACGTGAACCGGATCGTCATAGCGGGAAACCAGCTGATAATCTGCAAACTGTTTTCTTGTCTCGATTTCAGAGGAAGCTGTCCATGCAGAGTCATCATATCCAGCCTCTGTCCAGCCTTCTACTGCTGCCTCTTTGGTAGCGTCGTATCTTTCTCCCTGGAAAAGAGATGCCAGACGTACCGGGCCATCGTTGTAGTAGGTCCAGCTGCCGTCATCGGTTACAACGACGTCACTGGAGCCGTCTGTATAGTTGACAACCAGTTTTGCCATAAGGGCTGGCTGATCGCCATAATAGTTATTATTCAGGCATTCAAATGTGGTCATTCCTGTCCACCAGCCCTCGCCAAGGATTGCACCCATTGCGTTTTCCCCGGTCTGAAGGTAATCGGTAACGTCATAAGAGTTGTATGCCAGAATGGAATCGTACTCTGTGGAGCCTGGATTGAACCATTCATCTGGTGCCACTTCCTGTCCGTTAATATAGAAATCATAGATACCCTGTGCGGTCAGGTAAAGTCTTGCAGACTCGATCTCGGATTTTGCTTCGAAATCGGTACGCACCATAGGTGCTGCCGCATAGGAGGGATCTGCATATCCAAGAACACCTGCGTCACCGCCATTTACAGTAATTGTATTTCCATCTACAGTTACGCCGTCCATTCCGTCAAAAATAGAATAGGTTGCACCGGTTTCTGCGTCCAGAAGGGTTCCGGTTGCATATCTTCCGCCGTTTTCAATTTTGTAATTTGTAAATGTGGCAGTGTCGCCTGCATTTGCTGCAAAACCTACGGAATTCAGGTTCGGGAATGTATTTCCATTTTCCATGGTATTAACCAGGATATCATCGCCCACTTTTGTACCGTCTACGGTAATAGTCAGTGTACTTGCGGTACAGAAGATGTTGATGGTGTGCGCTTCGTTTTTGTTCTTATCTGTAATCAGGGTATTCAGATCTTCGTCATCCTCAATGGTGAAAAATGGAGTGGACGGATCGTCATCTTTTGCATAGCCCATGCGGTAAGCATTGATCTTAGCTCCGCCGTTTGCATCAACACCGGACAGATCAAGCTCTACGCGAACGTAGTTCTCGCCTTCCTGCATTTCACTGTTGAATACCTTGTTTTCCAGACGGAAATCGTCTGCGCCAAGAATAAAGGAAGCTGCGTTGCTGCCTTCTGCTACCTGTACATCTGCGGTAATATTGAATACTGCCTTGGATGCGGCATCAAGCTGAAGTTCGCCTGCACCGATCCACTTCGCTCCATCCCAGGAAGCTGTGGAAGTATCCATCAGACCTGTTTCAAAGGTTGCATTCTCAGACTGGATGGTGTTGTCATTGTTGTCGGTTACGGTTACCGTCCAGCTGTATTTTGTTGCCGGAGTCAGCCCGCTTCCTTCGTATTCAATCTCGTTGGATTTACTGCTTTCCACTACACCGGAATCCCATACTACATTTCCTTCCGGATCCTGTACTACGATCTGGTAAGATTTCTGGGCTGCGCCAATCTCTCCCGACTGCATCTGCCAGGAAAAAGCAGGCTGCTGGGCATCCACGCCAATTGGGTTGGTGCGTCCCTGGGTTTCCAGATTTACAATTGCGGTTTCTGCGGATGATTCGGCTGCCACATCTGCTGCCATCACACTCACCGGACCGTTTCCCACCATAAGGGTAACGCCCATGAATGCAGCGAGCACTCGTTTCATACTCATGAATTTTCCTCCTCGTTTTTGTGATACTTTGTTGCATACATTTTGCCTGCGCAGCCTTTTGGAAGCTGCGCTTACATGTTCTTTCAGATGAGATGGCATCCATTATCTGGCTGCCTTTTCCCATCTTATTTAGTTAATATTGTAGCATTTTCACAGTGAAATGGTTATTTTTTACGCAAAGTGCGCATATTCGTACGCAAACTGAAATTTGACAGGAATTTTATATGTAAAATTTCACTATATTGTGTATTCAAAATATATCTAGTACATCGAAAATTAAGTATCTGCTATATTGACGCAGAATGATTTTCTCATATGCAAGGCGGAGGAATGAGGCGTAGCGGCGGCTACGGCGATTGACGACAACGCGGCATATGAAAAATCAGACCCTTTCAACCGATATCGCATAACCTTGCAGTTTTCTGACATAACCTTAAGCAAAAAAGGTACCTTTCTTTTTACAGAAAAGTACCTTTCCCACTCTATCAATTACCACGCAGTTTTACCTGTAGCAATCAGGCTATCGATGTCCATATATGCATTTTCAATTGCTTCTGTATGATATATTTCATACATATTATACACAAAATCCGTAAGCTTCTTCTCATCCAGTATCCGCAGTACTTCAGCCGCAGTTGTTCCTTTATACTGTGCATAACTTTCCAGCAGATATGTGAAAAATCTAAATTCCTTACTCAAATTTCATCCCCCCTCAAATAAAGAGAATTTCCAGGATCTCCAGTTGCTTCCTCCGCTTCCCAAATGTCATATACCGCCAGAGGACTGAAATACCATAGTTTCATATCATCATCTTCCAACATTTCATGAGTTTTAGAATTAAGGAATCTTCTAAGCGCTTCTGTCTGAGAAATTCCTCTGTTTTGAGCTATTAAAGCGGTTACTTCACAGTCAAAATTTTGAAGAATTGATGGCTTAGTTCTTTTTTCCATATTCATTTCCCTCCAGGTATTTTAATGCCGAAAGACCCTTCCAGGTCAAAAAAGCAAACTGATCTGCCAGTTTCTGCGGTTTCAGCAGGATTAATGCAGTTTCTTCATTTATAGTTCCTGCCATATAATCATTTATTACTGGCATTGTGTTATCATTTGCCACTGGCCCAATAACAATATCATATTTCGGTCCACTATAAATAGCTTTTCTATTATCAGTTACATATCTCAGCCATTCAATATCTGGTGACTCAAATTTTAAAACTGACAAATTTTTAATTTTATCCTCATTAAATTCATAGCATGAAACAATAGGGGTTCCTTTTCTACGTCTAAGTGTTTGTGTCTTCGACCATTTTTCGGCCTGTTCTTTATTCGATGTTGTATAAAATCCAGCACCAAAATCGAGTGTTCTGTTGGAAACAATAATCTTCGGTTCTCTTACTTCAACATTACTGCCGTGATACAATATCATGCTAAGGCTCCCTTCCTACACAACTTTTTTCAAGTATAACATATCTGCCCAAACAGTACAATTCCATCCATTTCTTCATTTTTTTAATAAAAAACACCCATCCGCAATATTTCAGCGGATCTAAACCTAATAGCAGTTTTTATTTCCCCAATCATCAAAAATGAAAGTGTAGTCCAAACGCATAATAAAAATCAATAGTTTTTGCATTGCAATGTAAAAACTATTGATTTTTAATAAGTTATTGCATTGTTATGTTTTTATGTATTAAAAGGCGCCTCCCCATTCCCCGGGGAAGCGCCTTTTGCGTCTAATCCGTCTTATTTCTTTTCTTCAACCACAATCTCAATCTTATTGTTTTTTCTGCATCTTCTGACGATCAAAATCACGCCGCCGATGATGATTACGGCCATTGCGATATCGAATGCGATCAGCCAGTACTGCCACAGCGGGAGTACTTTTTTCACTACTACGTTCTCGTCGATTCCGTTCATTGCGGAGCTGTTTACGACGGTGTAGAGGATGTCGTGGGAAGCGTTTCTGAGGGCTGTGACTAAGGTTGCATTGTCAGATACATCACCCATTTTGTAAACCTCAGAGTCGGTGTTCAGCCACAGGTCTGTTCCTGCCTGAAGACCAGCATCAATGAACATGTAGCCGTCATTTGCAGATGCATAGTCGGTTACGATAATGCCGTGGAAGCCCCACTCATTGCCAAGAACGTTAGTGATCAGCTCTTTGCTTGCGCCGCACCAGATACCGCCGATTCCGTTGAATGCAGCCATCATTCCGTGGCAGTCCGCATCTTTGACAGCCATTTCAAATGGAGTCAGATACAGCTCACGAAGAGCCTGCTCCGTAGTAAATGTGGAAATACCGTAACGTCTCTGCTCCTGGTCATTCAGTACCAGATGTTTCAGATAGCAGTACATTCCCTTGCTCTGTGCACCTGCTACCTCATTTGCACACATAGAACCTGCAAGGTAGGTATCCTCAGAATAATACTCAAAGTTACGTCCGCCAAGAGGAGTTCTGTGGGTTCCAGCACCAGGTGCATACCAGCCCTGTACGTTTACAGAAAGTCCGTCCTCACCAATGCATTTACCAAACTCAAGTGCCAGTTCTTTGTTCCATGTAGCTGCCAGAAGCTCCTGGTTCGGATATCCCATACAGTCTACATCACTCATGATCAACTCGCCGGAAATACCTGCGGGGCCGTCCTGGTCGCTGGACATTGGCTTGCTGATGCTGTCAATTGCCATGGTCTGCCATCCGCCAAGACGAACCATTTCAACCATCTCATCTACGGTCAGACAATCAAGGATCGCATCCCATTCCTCGTCATCATAATCCTTTCCACGCATGGTGATCAGGTTAATGTTGTCACCGGAGTTCGTGGTCGGCATCTCTGCATCCGGGTCATCCTGGTAAATATTGTTCTGGCTTAACTGTACAAATTCTTCTGTTGCTTCTGCATTATATCTGCCTTTTTCGTTTGGCTCACCATAGATGGTCGGCCATGTTCCGGTCCAGTCATTTCTTGTCAGATATACATAGGAATCATCATAAGTCTGGATGTTTCCATAGTCAAACTGGTTTGTAATTTCATTGCCTGTTGCAGCATCTTTTGCGTAAGTTGTATTGTCAAATTCCTTCTGCTCGTAGGTTCCAACCAGAGAATCATCTCCGTCTGCATCCATGCCGTCTGCTGTTGTGTAACCCTTTGCAGCAAGAATATTGTTCAGTGCCTGATGGCAGTCATCGCCGATTGCAAAGTAATAAGTACCGTCATCTACAATGTAAGTTTTTGCATTTGTGTAATCATATGCACGAAGAGTTTCCTTCGGAATATCAATGCTTACAGTCTCGCTTTCACCAGGTGCAAGCTCTCCTGTTTTCTCAAATCCGCAAAGCTCAACTGCTGATTTTTCTACCAGATTTTCTCTGTCATAGTCTGTGTATGGAGACTGGAAATAAACCTCTACAACATCTTTTCCAGCCACATCGCCGCTGTTTGTAACCGTTACCTGTGCTGTAAAATTATCTCCGTTTTCTGTCAGAGAGAAGTCGCTGTAATCAAACTGTGTGTAGGAAATTCCATATCCAAATGGGTACTGAACCTGCTTGTTGTAATCGTATTCGCTGTCTGCTGTGGAGGCATTTCCCTGTCCAAGAACCGTGTCCTCATAGCGTGTTTCATAATAGCGATAGCCGATGTAAATGCTCTCACCGTAAACAGTGTAAGCGTTTTTCGGTCCGTTCTCCTCGTTGTTTGTGTTGGTCCACTCGCCATACTCAAAGATCTGAGTTGCTGGTGCACTCATGGAATCATAAGCATATGTATCCACAAGACGGCCGGACGGATTTACCTCTCCTGTCAGTGCTTTCGCAATGGAAGTGATACCTTCCTGTCCTGGATATCCTACCCACATGCAGGCCTTGATGTTCGGGAAAAATCTGGAATCAGACCAGCCCATTTCAATGGCATTTGCTGTGTTCAGCATAACGATTACATCATCGAAATTGTCGTTTGCATATTTTACAAGTGACATTTCTGCATCAGAAAGAGAGAGCTGATCTTCGGTAAGATCCTGTGCCTCTGCTCCATTTCTGGAGATGACTACGATTGCTGCATCGCTGTATTCTTTTACAGAATCTGCTACAGAATCCAGGTATGTGGATGGATCCTCTTCTTTTCCAACACGGGCTTCAGATTTCTCATAAACAGAGTAAAGATCCGGGTTTACCTGGAAGCCTTCTGCCTCAAGTGCATCCTTTAAGCTGGTTGTTTTGGAGGTGTCGATTGCTCCGGAACCCAGTCCGCTGTATACAAATTTTGCGGAACCAATTCCGAAAAGACTGATCTTTTTGCCGCTTTCAAGAGGAAGCACGTTGTCCTGATTTCTCATAAGAACAATTCCCTCTGCTACCAGCTGTTTGCTGAATTCAGTCTCGTGATCTACCAGCTCTTCGTGGCTGCTGTAGTCACTTTTGAAGTACTCATTGTCACTGCTTCCATCACCTGTAGTGGTAACCTTTGTTGTTGTGTGTCCAAGTGATCGGGTGATGATGGTGGTATATTTCATTGCGAAATAATTGCCTACCAGAACCACGATCAGAAGGATTGCAAGAACGGTTCCCCAGATTCCTGCAAATGCTTTGTTGCTCATTCGCTTTTTGGCTTTCTTCTCCATAATTGTCCTCTCCTAAAATTATTTTCTGCCTTTCCAAATTGCTTATGAAGCCATTATAGCAAAAGAAAAAGCCCTCGCAAGGGCTTTGGAATGAACCGTCATTTTCATGACATGATCGGTAATAAAATGGTGAGAACGAAGTTTCCGTCCTGCACACGAACGCTGACCGTTCCCTGGTATTTCTCCACAATGGACTTGATGCTGCGGATACCGATTCCGTGATTTTCTTTGTCTGCTTTGCTGGTAAGGGGCAGGCCGTCCTTCATTTTCAGCTCTCCGTCAAAGGTGTTTTCCACCTGGATCACTGCAAAAAGATCTTTTTTCCACACTCGTACACCGATGCTTTTGAACTCATCTTTGCCTCGTTTTTCCACGCTTTCCACTGCGTTATCCAGAGCATTTCCCATGATGGTAAAAAGGTCTACCACATCCATAAATTCCAGTAGCTTTCCGTCTGCCACGCAGGTCCAGTCGATGTGATGGACTTTGCAGTAAAGACCTTTTTCCATAAGAATCGTATCCAGTGCTTCGTTCCCTGTATGTACGTTGCTGTCGTAAACCTGGATCATATCCTGCACATCTTCGATGAAGGATTTCCGTCTCTCAGAATGGCTTTCTGTCTGAATCAGGGCTTCAATCTGGTGCTTCATATCGTGGCATTTCCGGGTGATCATGGCAATATTTTCACGGGACATTTCGTACTGCAGCTGCCGCTGGTTCCACAGGTTTTTGTTCTCGGAAAGTGCTCTCTGGACACGAAGCTCTCTTTGCAGAATGGTTTCCAGCGCCAGCACCAGCACGCATGCTCCAAGGGCATAAATCTGATTTAAACGAAACAGCTTTATGTATTCCTTATTCGCTGTTCCAACTCCGATCACATCAATAGTTGTACTTTTTACCAGAACACTTAAAACCAGCACGATTGTAAGAACTGTGACTGCCATAATTGCTGCGTTGGCGCGGCTTACGTGATAGTGCCCTTCATCCGGCAGCTTTCGTGCGATCAGAATAGTACCGATAAGATAAACACATACGTATAATCCCCAGTAGCGGATTCCTGAAAATTCAGGAATAACTCCCTGATAAAAAATGACAATAAATAGAGATGATGCCGTATGTTGAAGCAATGCACCACAGGAAGCTGCCAAAATTGCATCTTTCCATGTAATGTCACAGCAAAAATAGCAAATCACTATAGTCAGTGCAAAAATAAAAATAAACCATATCCAGTTATAAATATTCGTTATATCAACAAAATAAGGATAAATTAATAAACTGGCCAAAAACAGCATAATCGCACTGGCTCCTACCCGCAGCCAGAAGCCTTTTCTCTTTTTTAGAAAAATAAAGAAACATAATGCTGCTGCCAGCATTTCCATGCAATAAGAAAATCCGTCCATTCCCTGTAACCATGTTTCCATCTTTCTCTCCCATAAATCCTGCATAAATTTAAACGTTTAATATTTTCATAGGCGCTGGAGCGTACAAATTGCGGGAATGATTTCTCAAACACGCTCTAATCTCACCTTGGAAAAGTTTCAGTAAAGATCCACTAAGCAACCCAGACTCAAATACTTTGCATATTCCCAATATAATCCGCTACCGCCTCAGCAAAGGCCTTCTTCCGCGCCCGGCTCACCTGCAGTTGGTCATTTCCTACAAGAGCCATCCCGTCATGGACGCTTCGCACATGGCGAAGATTTACCAGATAGCACTTGTTGCATTTGTAAAAACCGTTCTCCTCCAGCACAGCCTCCACATCCTTCAGAACACCTCTTGTGGAAAAATCCCCGTCCTCTGTGTGGAAGATCAAGAGATGCTGTACCACCTCCACATACTGGATATGGGACAGCAGCAGACGGTGGGTTGCCGTACCGGTCTTTATACTGATGCTTTTGTCTTTTTTCTTCTCTGCAAGCCTTTTTACCTTGTCCATTTTCACGGTAAAGGCTTCGTATTTCACTGGCTTGAGAACATAGTCAAGGGCCTGCACCTCGTAGCCTCTGATGGCATATTTCGCCATATTTGTGATAAAGATCAGAATCACTTCTTCGTCTGTTTCCCGGATTTTTTCCGCCGCTTTCATTCCATCCATCTGAGGCATTTCCACATCCAGGAAAATCACATCATAGCAGGGACGGTACTGATCCAGAAGCTCACTTCCGTCTGTATATTCCGCCACTTCGATCTGCACATCCTTCTCTTCCCCATACTTTTTCAAAAAACTTAAAAGCCGTTCCCTGTCTTTCGGATTGTCCTCTGCAACTGCCACTCTAAGCATAGTAAATCCCCCATAAATCATCTCTTGTAACCACTTTATCTTTTAGCATTTTTACTGCCAAAGCACCAGAATCAAGACAAAAATTTAGTCTTTTTATCCTGGCACCTTACGCTGCCTTCAGCTTATTGTTCATACATTTTTCCAGCAAAAAGGGTGCCTCATGGCAAAGGCACCCTTTTCGCTGCAGCACCTCAGTTACCGAAATGCTGTATATTATTTTTTAAGTGTAAGCTTATCTTTTCGCTGAAAATTAATCAATTATTTCAACACATTTTACCAATCACACGGTAAAAATTATTTCTCGATGGTCACCCAGATGTTCTGCTCAATTGCTTTGTCAAGGATTGCCGGTGTATCACCTTTCATGAAGCCTGTCTTGTCTTCTTCTACAGTGTACTCTTTTCCATCATAGGTTGTCTTTGTCATCTGATCATCACCGTAGAAGTTGCACTCAAGGTAGAACTCTGTATGATCTTTGTTTGTAGATACTGTGCAAACAAGGTCAGCCTGGATGTCTTCGATTGTGTACTCTACTACTGTGTACTCGTCATAGTCTTTATTTGGCTCGAACTGTGCCTCTGCCGGAAGGTCTGCTGCTGTTGCTGCTGCACCATCAGTTGCCTCTGCGTCTGCTGCATCTGCATCATCAGCACCGTTGTCGAAGTATACCCACAGATCCTGCTCGATTGCTTTGTCAAGGATTGCCGGTGTATCACCTTTCATAAAGCCTGTCTTGTCTTCTTCTACAGTGTACTCTTTTCCATCATAGGTTGTCTTTGTCATCTGGTCATCGCCGTAGAAGTTGCACTCAAGATAGAACTCGCTGTTGTCTTCTTTTGCAGATACTGTGCAAACAAGATCAGCCTGGATGTCTTCGATTGTGTACTCTACTACTGTCCATTTGTCATAATCTTTGTTAGCTTCGAACATTGGCTCTGCCGGAAGCTGATCCTCTGTTACACCTTTGATTTCTTTCTTGTCGTCAGCTTTTGCATCATCGGAAGCTGCTGCATCACCGATTGGAACCCAGATGTTCTGCTCAAGAGCTTTGTCAAGGATTGCCGATGTGTCACCTTTCATGAAGCCTGTCTTATCTTCTTCTACTGTGTACTCTTTTCCATCATAGGTTGTTTTTGTCATCTGATCATCACCGTAGAAGTTGCACTCAAGGTAGAACTCTGTGTGATCTTTGTTTGTGGATACAGTGCAAACAAGGTCAGCCTGGATATCTTCGATTGTGTACTCTACTACTGTGTACTCATCATAATCTGCGTTTGGCTCGAACTGTGCCTCTGCCGGAAGGTCTGCTACTGTTGCGGTAGCTGCCTCTGCAAATACAGAAACGCTTGTTGCCATAGAGGATGCCATTGCTGCTGCAAGTACAAGTGCTAAAACTTTTTTCTTCATGATTTTCTCTCCTTTTCTATTGTAACTGCTTGCCGTGCAGTTAACTTCTTACAGTCTTTTTGCAAACATAACATGCCAGATATATTTGCAATTGCTACAGTGTATTTCCACTGTATTTTTTCATTCCCAGGAACAGGTCATCTCACGCCTGTTCCCGGAAGATTCTCAGATAAATTACTCAGCCTCTTTTGCAACTGGCAGGAAGGAAGCTACGATATTAAGAATCATACCAACCACTGCAATGCTGCAGAAGATAATGAAGCTCATAATTGTGTCAATTCCATCCAGTCCGGAAACTACGTATCCGATCTGGTTTACCATTACAGAAGCGCTCCATACAGCTGCGCTTGCCATTAATACTGCATTTACAACCGGGATAAATCCGGTGATCACTTTATTGAAACCAACCAGTACAAAGGAAAGTACCGCAAGGACGATTGCTCCTGCCAGGAAATAATATACTGGCTGGAAAGTGTACATTACTTTTCCATAATAGATTGCTTCTACGATGGCGATAATGCCTGCTACAAGCGTCAGATACAGTCCGATTGATTTTTTTGTCTTATTCATCATCCGCACCTCCGATTACGCTTCTTTTTTGGATTTAACAGTTTTCAGGATTGTCATGATCAGGAACAGGAGTGTCAGTACTGCAAATGCAGTCTCAGCACCTGTCAGTGCATTCTGATACCAGGTTCTTACAGTCTGGATCTCAGTTGTGGAACTGATTCCGTTCATAGCATTGCTCTGTACCAGCTGATACAGGAAGTATTTGATGTTCTTCTTCATCATCTGCTGGAAGTTTACATCTTTCTCGATTGCCTTCTTGGATTCTGCCATAGCACCGATAGTAGAAGTATCATATGCGGAAGAGGTCAGTGTTCCGCCGCCGCCAGCTGCGGTTACGTCTCTCCAGTTCATGTAGTCCGCACCATTAATCATATCGGTTACGAACCATCCCTGATAGCCCCACTCATTTCTTGTAATGTTTTCAAGAAGATTCTTGTACGCACCAACGAAAGAAGTACCGGCACGGTTGAATGCTGTCATAACGCCCTGTGCATTGTTACTGCTCATGCACATCATAAATCCACGAAGCTCGTTCTCACGGGCTGCCTGCTCGGTCATAAAGGTGGACAGACCAGAACGGTTTGCTTCCTGATGGTTGAATGCGAAATGTTTCGGTTCAGCCATGGTTCCCTTGCTCTTAAGGCCAACGCAGAGAGCATTTCCCATGTAAGCAGTGAGAACGGAATCCTCTGAGTAATACTCATGGTTACGTCCGCAGTAAACAGTTCTGTGAAGGTTCAGACCTGGTGCAAATAAGGAGCTCTCATTTGCCCACAGACCATCTTCTCCAAGAAGCTCGCCTTCTCTTTCAACAAGGTCTTTGTTAAAGGTTGCTGCAACGATCGGCTCTGTTGGCATGGTTGCCATACGGTAAGTAGCCTTGTCATCTGTTTCTTCTGTATAGTAGTCTTCCTCAGAAAGGTCTTTTGACCATCTTACGAAATAACCGCCAACCTGGTCACCGGTGTATCCCAAAGGACCGTCGTTTGCGTATGTTCTTGCAAGCTGGATGGAATCGATATTCTCGAAGTCATCACCTGCTTTTTCAATGAACTGAATTGCCTCGTCCAGAGTAATCTGGTTCATAAGCTGATCCCACATCGGATCATCGAAGTCCAATGCTCCGGCATAGTTGCCATTCTCATCAAACTGCATCATGTCGATGAGCTTCATGCCATTGTCTGCGCCCCATGTAATGCCGCTTCCATCACCCTCATTCTCAGTGAGTTCGTACAGCTGATCGGTAAGACCTACCATCATAGCCTCAGTAGGTGTCAGTGACTCAATTGGCTCCCATCCCTTGGACCAGTCAGATCTTGTGGTATATTCAACAGTATCCTCAATCAGATTGTTGATATCCATATCCTGAAGCTGGTTCTCAACTCCTGCGGAATAGGTCTCAATGTCTGTATCTGCAAGATTCCATTTGATTGCATTGTCTGCGTTGATTTCGTCTGTCTCAGCAGTTTTTACAAGTCCGTCTTCATTGCCGTTCTTGTTTGCCAGTACATTGTTCAGTGCCTCATGGGAACCGTTTCCGATTGCGAAGTAGTAGTCTCCTGCTTCCAGTGACCATGCACCCTGTGTACCGTCTGCTTTCACAGCATCCTCATCATAGCTTGCCATGTAAAGAGGATCAAACTCGATGGTTACCTCTTCGGAAGCACCTGGATCAAGAACTTCTGTTTTTCCATAACCAATCAGCTGGATCGCAGATTTCTCAAGACCGCCCTCTGTATATGGAGCCTGTACATAAAGCTGAACGACTGATTTACCGGCAACGTCACCTGTGTTGGTTACATTTACTTTTGCTGTAGCAGTTCCGCCAACCTGTACATCTACAGATTCAAGCTTCTGCTCGAAGGTTGTATAGGAAAGTCCATATCCAAATGGATAAGAAACTTCGTTTGCATAATCCCATGCAGCGCCGTCAGAAGAACCTTCTGTTGTATCTGCATTTCCCTGTCCGAGAATCTCGTCCTCATATCTTGTCTCATAATATTTGTATCCGGTGTAGATTCCCTCGGATTCTACCAGATACCAGTCTGCTTTGTTTTCCTCAGTAAGAACTGCATCGGAGCCAGCCTGGGAATTGTTTGTGTAAAGATATACACCGTAGTTTACCATAGCCGGAGCGGATGTAGAGTTTACTGCATATGTATCAGCGATGTGACCGGATGGGTTCACCTCACCGGAAAGAACATCTGCTACACCGAGGAAGCCGTTTGCACCTGGCTCACCAGCCCATACGATTGCGCCGATTCCGTCATCGTTCTTCAGATCATCGATTTCAACCGGGTTGTTTGTGTTCAGAAGAACTACAACCTTTGTGCTGTGCTCTTTTGCAAGCTCGATCATGGCTTTCTCATTATCGGAAAGTGCCAGCGGACGCTCATAGCTGTCTGCCTCGTCTGCGCTTGTCATGTTCGGGTTGTAGTCGGAAGCCTCAGAGCTGTCACGGGAAATTACAACCAGTGCAACGGTGTCATCTGCTGACTTCAGAACATCGTCTGTGTAAATGCTCTCCGGTGCTTCGCCTACCTTGTAAGCTGCCGGATTCTCATACATGGTTCCGAAGGATGGCTGTAAAGAATGGCCATTCTTTCTGCCGTATGTTCCATTTACATCCTCACTACTGTACAGATCCAGCATATCCTGATTCAGAGAAAAGCCTTTCTCGGTCAGTGCAGTCTGGATGTCATACTGCTTCTGACCTGCTTCCGCATCAATGGAAACAGAGGATCCGATCATACCACCCAGAGTTGGATTGATGGAGTTCAATCCCCAAAGGGTGACCTTGTCAGAAGAAGTATTCAGTGGAAGGGTTGTATCTTCATTTTTGAATAATACAGTTCCTTCAGATGCGATTTCTGCTGCAAGAGCATCCTTCGCTGCGATTACCTCATCAAGGCTTGAGAACTCAGATTTGAAATAAGTGGAATCTGTTTTCTCTCCGTTACTTGTGTCTACGATCTTGTAGCTGGAAACTCCAAGACGTGTGTTGATGAATGCTGCATTGGCATCCACAATAGCCGATGCGCCCACTGTGACTGCAAGAAGACTGGCTGATACTGATGTGAGTCCTCTCCACAGACCTGCGGACTTTTTGTTGTTGCTCATAAGCTCCCTCCTTTTATATTTTGCGCTGCCACAGCGCGTAAGCTTATCTTTTATGGTAGTACTATAACAGATTTTTCCGCTCACGGCTCATTTCATGCGCAGACTGTCAATTTTCATACGCAAATTGCAGCCGCTTTTGTCTATTTTCACAAAAACAAGCTTCATTTTTTGGTAGTATAGCACAAATACCGTTGGTAATGTTGTCCAATTGTGACTGGTTCCTATTCAAAAATGACACGTTAGCGGAACTGTTTCCGTCATCGTATCTGCATCTTTTCTGAAATCACGTTTTTAAGATACTTCCATTATAATCTGCAACTGTTAAATAGCAATACTACTGGCATGGACCGTCATTTTCACAACATGATCGGTGCAGTTAGAAATTATCCTTATTTATTTTCACCAAGGAACTCTGTCAGGTACTCTTCGATTACCGGGGTCCACCATTCTACATAGCCTTTGCGGAATGGATGAACCTCATCGTGCATGTACTCGTTGTACAGGTCTGTTCCGTAGATTGCGGTCATATCCTCATTATGGAACATATCTACAACTCCAATTCCCCATTTTTCCTGGATCTGAAGAAGCAAATCTACCATTTCCTCATAGTTTTCCTTCTCGGCATAGGTTCCTGTATAGAACACAACCGGGCAGCCGAAGGTTTCCTTTACATAAGAAATAATGGTTTCGATTGCTCCTGCAATTGTGGTGTCGTCAAAGTCAGCAGGGTCTGTGCTGTCAGTGACTTCTCCCATTGGTTTTCCTGTGGTTGCATCGTTGGTGGACAGCTGAACTACAAACAGATCCGGAGTCTCATCTTTGCTGATCAGCTTCATTCTTCCAACATAGGAGTCTTCCTTCTCGTTTACCAGTGTGGTAGCGCTGATGGCGTATTTTTCGCAAACAGTTCCCGGATGGTTGTCCTGGATGGCATCTACCATGGAATAATGTCCCCCGGCTTGTGCACCGTATGTTACAGAGGAACCAAGCCAGATAATATTAAGCCCTGCAAGAGGATCGGATGGGTCTGCTTCCGGAACTGTTTTCACTGTGTTATCGTATCCGGTTGGCACCTCACTTCCGGCAGGTGCCAGAAGAACATCTCCTACATATGGGAAAACCATTCCCTTCAGGGTCGGAGCCTTGCATCCAAATGCACAGGTAACCTTGATGGTGTCTCCAGCTTTTAATTCCAGGCTCTGTTTAATCAGAAATCTTCCGGAATCCGTGAGAGTTCCTTCGTCGTACTCTCCGTCTTCTGTGTAGGATGCAGGGGAATCTGCCGGAACCTGCAAATCTACAGGCACGGAAAAAGTTTCCCCGTCATTGATAGTAAAGGTAAACGGCTGGGAGCTGAATGCTGCCAGAACCTTAGATACGGTAAGGTACATATCATAAGTTCCTTCTGCACCTTCCGGGACAGTGTATACGATTTCTGTTCCCTGGGCTGCTGCACGGATCATGCCAACTTCTTCGTCATAGGAAGTCGGCTCTTTTTCGTTATTCGGGCCTACGCCTTCGCCCTCAGTGAAGACTGCTTCTGATGCAGGAAGAAGAACCTGGCCTTCTGCAAGTGTGTCTCCAGCTTCTGTACTCGTCTCTACACTTGCCTCAGTTTCAGTACCTTCTTCTGATTCGGTACTTTCTTCTGTCTCAACGCTCTCTTCTGATTCGGCTGTGTTTTCTTCTGCATATACAGTCATCCCTGTTGTTCCCACAGCGGAACCCATCATACACATCACCATAGCCATAATAAATGCCTTTCTTTTCATTTCCTCTTCTCCTTTTCGCTGCGATACCCGCAGGTTTTTCTACCAGTCAAAATACCACAGAAAAAGGGCTATCAGAACAAGGTGGCAAATTCATATGAAATTCTGGCAAAATTATAGCCAACCGCTTTTCCAATGATTTTTAACTCGTTTTTGTACACTTTTCCAACACTTTTTGATGTGTATCTGTACACTTTTCCAATTTTATTAACACTCAATAAAAAAATCCCCCAGAGTCATCCAGAGGATTTTAACTGTTGAATTTTAAAGATATTGCCCTGTGGGAAACAGCATGCTTACAACAAACAGGTTTCCCTCCTCGGAAATTCGGAGGTTTCCGTTGTATTTTTCCACAATGTACTGCATGCTTTTGGTTCCATAGCCATGAAATGCGGCGTCTTTTTTGGAGGACGCTACGGGCAAGCCTTCAGGGGAAAGTTCGGGGAAATGAGAGCAGTAGTTTTCAATTCTTACGCTGACGAAGCTGCCTTTTTGAAATACTTTCAGGAATATGTACCGCTTCTCTACAGCTTCTTTTCGCTCGTGTTCGATGGCATTGTCCAGGCCGTTTCCAAACAAGGAGGCCACATCAAGAGTCTTCATAAAATTTAAGGCTTCCCCGTCAACCATGCAGGTAAAGGAAATTTTCTCCCGCTGGCACAGAAGCTTTTTCTCTGTCAGTACCACATCCAGTGCTGCATTTTCTGTCTGGAATGTACTTTCATAGGCTTCCACTTTGGTCAGTACCTTCTCCAGTTCTTCTGTTTCCGAATTTTCCAGGCGCTGGATTTTGTGAATGTAATGTTTCAAATCGTGGGCGTTTCTGTTTACAAATTCCACGTTGCTTCTGGTCATCTCAAACTGCTTTTTCTCCAATTCCAGAAGCTGGCGGAGCTTTTCATTGTCTGCATTTCTTGTGCGAAGCTCCACAAATCCAAGGGCGACGCCAAGCCCCAGAATATCGCAAAGAATCAGCGGCGGATATACTACCCAGACATCCCGTATTCCATACATCCAGAATAAATAGTGCAGGAAAAATACAAAAATGCCAACCGCGATCAGCCAGATCCATGCCGTATTGCTCAGCATATTTTCCAGCCTTTCCTTTGCAAATCTCTTTATGATCAGGAAATAGAAAACACTATAGATCAGCAGCATTAAAATTACCGAAAGTGAAAACTGTACTGTTACAGGTGCTCCGTAAAATATTGAATAAAAAATAACATTATACACGTTGGAGGACAGATTCTGGATAAATAAAGCCAGCATGCAGCTATACAATATTTCCTGGGAATCTGCAGCCAGGCAGAATTGCCAGAATCCAAGACTGAGAAAGAACACGGTAAAGGAAAATACCCCGGAAACATAGTTGCTGATCATATTCGGCAGCACAACAGAGAGCAGCAGAAAAATCATTCCGCCGGTCAATGCCCGCAGTAGAAAATTCTTTTTCTTCAGCAAATATCTTGTGCAAAGAACTTCCGCGAAAAAGATCTGGAAAATATATCCATGCGCCTGGGTAATCCTAAACAAATCCATTTTTTCCATACTATTGTCCCATCTGCAAGGTCAGCCTGTCCAGGAATTCCTTTTTGTATTTCTGGGAAAGAACGAAGGTCTGGCCTGTTGCCTTGATTTCGTTTCCCTTCCATTCATCCACCATGGAAAGGTTTACCAGAATGGAACTGTTTACCAGCGCAAAATGACTTGCCAGAAAATATTCCTGAATCTCTTTCATCGTTCCCCGCATTTTGTAAACATCTCCGTGAACATGAAATTCCAGATAATGCTTGTTGCTTTCTATATATGTGATCTGCCCCGGAGAAACCTTCTTCGCTCCGTTTGGGATCTTAATATAGTAGGCTTCACTCCGGTCAATATGAGACAGAGCTTTTTCAAATTTGATGCAGAACAGCTCATAAGCCAATGGTTTCACAAGAAAATCGAAGGCATTCACTTCATAGCCCTTCAGCGCATACTGCGCCATGCTTGTGATAAAGATAAGGCAGGTGTTGTCCCCTCTTTTCCGCAATGCGGCAGCTGTTTCCAGACCATCCATATGAGGCATTGCAATATCCATAAAAATCAGGTCGCAATCTCCCTTATAGTCATCCAGAAAATTCATACCGTTCTGAAATACCGTAATTTTGTACTGCGCTTCCTGTTCTTTTCCGTATTGTTCTATATATTGTAAAAGCTGTTTCTGATACTCCTGGTCGTCTTCTACTACAGCAATTGATATCATAGGGCAAGGTTCCTCCAGCTAGAGCGTGTTTGAAAAAGGCTTTTCTATATCTCTTTGTAATGCACAACAAGATATTCCAGCAAAGAAGCAGCCAGAATATCTTGTTCTTATTCATCTCTTGCAGCTATTCCTCCTTTTTGAGTGTCAGAATATCTGCATCTCTTTTTAATTATACAGGCATCACTGCCTATTATCCAGAACATATTGCAAAAAACGATAAATTATTTATCCAAGAATCTCCACCTCAGCCACTGCTTCGCCAAGGTCAGACTGTGCTTTTACAACTACTTTGCCAGCGCCGGACTGTGGACGAATGATAGCAAGGGCTTCGCCGTAGTAGGTATCGGTTTCGGCGCTCTGGTAGCTTTCCGGGTAGTACGGGCATGCACTGCCGAAGGCAAGAAGGTCGCCGCCTTCTACTTCAAGCTTGATCCGTCCTCTTGTCAGAGGTTTGGTCTCGCCGTTTTCATCGGTGTAGCGCATTCTTACATAGCAAAGGTCGGTGTCTGCATTCACACGGGTAAGCTCCGGTTCTGCACGAAGGACAGTTTCTTTTCCAGCTGTTGCTAAGGTTTTCTCTGCAATTACATTATCATTTGCATCAAATGCAACCGCCTTGATTTCTCCATTGTGGTAGGTGGTATCAAAGAATACCTTGCAGTCGTTTTTCGGCTTCTTAGTTCCTACGCACTCTCCGTTTATATAAAGCTTTACATGATCTGCGCGTGTATAAACCTCAACCTTCGCAGCCTTTCCTTCACAGCCATCCCAGGACCAGCTTTCCATGGCATTGGTCATTTTCCATGCGGATGGGGAGTGCGCATCTTTGGTGTGGTCAACCGGAACTACTGCAATTGCCAGGTCTTCCAGTTCGAAAGCCACTCTTGTATAAGTCATCTCGCCAAGAGGCTTTCCAGTAAGGTCGATTCTTCCGGAACCAGCGCTTACCCAGCCGCAGCCGCCATCAAAACGCGGTGCATAATCCTTGTACTCCCAGGCTCCGATTCCAACCTCTCCAAGATAATCCTGCGCTGCCCAGACAAAATCACCGATAATACGTTTGTCCCTTTTTGCTTCCTGCATAAATTGATAAGCATCTGCACAGAAGGTCTCGCTTCCCAGAATCATTCTCTTCGGATATTTCTTCAGGTCATGACGGTAACGCTTGATTCCATAGTTGTATCCGGCCACATCCATGTTTGCGTAAGCATCTCGTGTTTTTACATCACAAGGATAAAGAGTTGCCCCTGTTTTCATAAATCCGGCGCCAAAAATTCCGGCAACTGTGTTATAGAATTCACTTCCCACAGCCTTTTTCTTCTTGGCATTTTCCGCAGCTTCGTCTGCCTTTTTGTCACTGTAAACTCCAAAGCCCATAGAGCTTAAGAAGTTAAAGAAAATGTTGATTCCGCAGCTTACCGGGCGGGTGGAATCCAGCTCATGAAGTCTGTCTGTAAAGGTTTTAGTAAGGGCAATTCCCTTTTTCTGAGCGGTTTCGGATACCTCATTTCCGGTAGAATACATGATTACGGATGGGTGGTTATAGTCCTTATCCACCATATCCTTCAGGTCTTTTCTGTAGTTATCCATGATCTCATCTGCATAATCATATTTGGTTTTGTGGATGTACCAGCCGTCAATGTACTCGTCCATTACCAGCATTCCCATTTCATCGCAGGCACGAAGAAGCGCCTTGGAGCACGGGTTGTGAGCAGAACGGATTGCATTGTAGCCGGCATCCAGAAGAAGACGTACTTTACGGTGCTCTGCAAATTCGTAAGCGCAGGCACCAAGAAGTCCGTTGTCGTGATGGATACAGCCGCCTTTAAGAAGAACACGTTTTCCATTAATCTGGAATCCATTCTCCGGGGTGCAGCTTACCATACGGATACCGAAAGTTTCCTCCTGCACATCCTCTCCAAAGGTCACACGGCACACATACAGATTTGGTTCCTCTGGGCTCCACAGTTTCGCTTCCGGAAGTGCGATTTCACAGGAAAACTTGCCGTCCGCCTGAAGGATTTCCATTGCAGCAATGTTCTCCCCAGTGTTGCCTGCTGACTGATTTTCTCCTTCGCCCTGTGCAAAATTTCCTACACTGGAAACTTCTCTGTTTCCACTTTTCTCCAAAATCTCAACTTTCACTTCGCCTGCAGTATTTGGCCATGCTTCCACGCGGATCTTCGGCTCTTTATAATCCAGAGTGGTGATCTTCACGCTGTCAAAACGCAGATGCTTTTTCGGCACTGTGTACAGCCAAACCGGACGGTAAATTCCGGTTCCGGAGTACCAGCGGCTGTTTGGCTGATCGTGGTTGATCACTTCCACGCGGATCACATTCTCTTCGCCGAATTTTACATGCTTGGTTGCATCCACATAAAATCCAATATAACCATAGGAATGATAAGCCACTTTTTCACCGTTGAGATACACAGTAGCTTTACGGTAAACGCCTTCAAATTCCAGGATCACTTTCTCTTCCTTTGCCTCTTCCGGAAGTGTGAAGGTTTTCTCATAAGTGTAGTCCTGCGCCTCATACCATCCTGTATTTACGCCGCCAGCACTTGTCTCGCTTCTCTCGTCTAACTGCATGGCATCGTGAGGAAGAGTCACTGCAAATGCGTGCTCTCTGTCACCTGTTTTGTAACAGAGCCAGTTATTATTGAAATTCTGTTTCATGTTTACCTCCTGAAATCTCCCAATTTTTCTAAAAAAACATGATTATTGCTGTTTCGTGTGCAAAAAAATCATTCCTACAATCTACACGCCCATACACAACCAGCAATTTCACATACTTTCTGACTATATATTATCAAACAAATAGCAGGCTGCACTATTTTAAGCGCAACCTGCCAGAAAATACACGCAAACTGTATAAATACACTTCATTCTTTATCCAGATTCTTATCACTACCTATTATATATTCTTCCTTACAGCTTTTCCATGAATCTATCCGTTCTCACTGGCATCCAACCTTTTTTCCAGCATCTGCATAAGTCCCAGGAATCCAGGCGAGTGGCATACATGGGCACTTCCTTATCCCGGTACAGCTGATAGTTCCAATAGAAGAAACCGGCAGTATCCTTCCATGCATTCAGCTGAAGAACAGCTGCCTTTCTGTACCATTTTTTGCGGTAATCTTCATACTCGTCACGGATTACCTCATGACCCTTTTTCTTATCCGCAAGCTCATTGCATACGCACCACTCACCTACAAAAACAGGGGTATATTTCTGGGCTTTCTTCAGCAGATGCTGCTGGTATGCAATGAATGCGCGGTATGCCCAGAAGCTGTGAATGTGTGTCACATCTTCCATTGCCTGGATATAAATATGAGTATCGATCATGACATTTTTCATGTGATGCTTTACGAAAAAGTCCTTCCACATTCCCAGGCGGAAACCATCATGAAATACGATTACTTTTTCCTCTGGCAGGATTTTGCGAAGCCGTCCGTAGGCCTGCACATAGAACTTTTTCAGGAATCTGCTGGAAACATGGCGGGAACCTTTGGCTTCTGCTTTGTCTGCTGCTTTCTTTCTGCTGGGTGCACTCATATAAACGCTGAAGCTGATAGGCTCGTTGAGTACTTCGATTCCAAATAATTCTTCCCGGTCGCGATAGCGCATTGCCAGCCGCTCCAGCACGGTCAGTACAAATTCCACCTCATCCGGCTGCTGGCTCCACTTGCACACGCCCTCGATTCCGCCATTGTCATAGCTATTCTGTCCGCCGGGTGCAGTGTGAAGATCGACGAGAACCTTCAGTCCGTATTTTCCAGCCCAGTCAAAAGCTTTGTCCAGATATTCGATGCATCCGGAGTATGGTTCTCTGTCTCCAAAAATGAAATATGGTACCGGGATGCGTACGGTGTTTAATCCGTGAGAGGCAATGTTTTGGAAATCCTCTTCTGTTACGTAAGTGTCTCTGTGTTCTTTCATCATAGGCCAAAGCTTTTCTTGGGGTACGTTGCGGTTCAGCCAGGTTTCGTCTTCTGCTCCCGTTCCCTTGAAAATAAAAGGCTGCATCCATTTCTCAAGTACAAGCCAGTTGCCCAGATTGGTTCCGATTATTTTGTCCATATAAAAATACCTCCCATATGTAAATCTTTTTTATAAAAAGATCTTCTGCAGATAATTATACAACGCCAAATGCCAGTTTCCCATAGAATGATACCTCATAGGAAATACGTCAAACGTCGTATTCACACCGCTGCGCAGCCTTGGCTCAATATCCAGAAGTGCCTGATAATCCTGTACCTGTCCAGGCAATGCAAAATCGAAATTACCGCTTGCCACATACAGATAATGAATTGGTAAATCTGCAAAATCCCCCGCCTGAATGGTATCCTCAAACGCCTGTGCATCCGTCCTGCTTCCGCTAAATGCCCCAAACCAGGAGAAATAATCCAGGCTCTGGCAAAGCACGGAATGATACATGGTCACAGCTCCACGAGATAATCCTGCAAAGGCCCTGTGATCCCTGCTCTCCGAAAATCCGACATCATCCGCTGATTTCGCATAAGTTGAATAAGAAGATTCAATCTCCGGCATCAGATCATTCCGCAGTTCTTTTGCAAAAAAATAGGTCAGCTGATCCAGATCCTCTACACAGTCATCCTCCACATAAAAAGTCGGCGTCACCACGATCAGCGGCTGAATATCCCCGCTGGCGATCAGATTGTCCAGCATAGTCTTGTTATATGGATTGGTTTTCAGCCAGTATTTTTCATCATCCCCTGTACCGTGCATGAGATATAAAATATTATACTCCCTCTCCTCTGAATATCCATATGGCAAATATACGTAAGCGGTTTTCGTTACAGTTCTCTCATCAGTTGCATAGGCTTTCGTTTCATAAACAACTTCCTCTACCGTTCCCGCCTGCTCCGGTTCAGCCCCATCATATTTTTCTGGCACTGCCCACAGCTCGTCCCTGGCCTGTCCATCGGCATTATGTGCTGCCTCATATCTCATTTTCCAGAATCCCAGTGCCCCTGCCGCAATCAGAACTGCTGCCAATAATGGAAAAACTGCCGCTTTTCCAACTGGTGTCTTTTTCCAGACCATATACCCAGTTCCCAGAATTCCCCCAACTGCCGCCACAATGCATTCCACCAGAAACATCCAGTTGAAGTAATAAGTGCTGGTAGAAAAATTTGTATTAAAATACAGGACAAACGCCGCCGCTCCAATCACCAGATACAAAAACGGCATCCTGCTTTTCCACGCAGCAACAGCCAGCAAAATGAACGCTACCGCAATTACCCCGAATGTAATAAATGCTGTTTTATCCCCCAGCATTGCAAAACGGACAATGTCAATACAGGCGAATAAAATCAAAATCCCCGATGTAATCCGGCAAATCCAGTCCACCGCATCTTTCTCAAATTTTCTTTGTTTTTCATCACATATCTTCATTACTGTCCCACCTTATGTCTCAGATTATTTTACCACACTTATCAACAATATCAAACCCTTGCCCCTTTACGCCCCATCTGGCAAATTTAATCTATTTTCAGGCAAAAAAGAAACAGCCCTCTGAATTTAAACACTCAGAAAGCTGTCCCCATCTTAGAAGGAATTATCTTAAATCAATTGTGTAGGAAAACTGTATTTCTCACTCTTTCACCGCACCAGACGTCATACCGCCCACAATATACTTCTGACCGATCATATACACAATAATAACCGGGATACAGGTGAGTACAATATCTGCAAAAATATAGTTCCAGTAACTCTTGTTCTTTCCAAAGAACTGGTAAACCGCCATTGTCATCGGGAACATTTTGCTCTTGCTGGACAGATACAAAGGTGTAAGAAAATCACTCCAAACGCCCATGAACTGCAGGATAAAGCAGGTGACCATAGTTGGTTTCAGAAGCGGCATGATAATCTTGAAAAACAGGCTGAGAGGACCTGCGCCGTCAATAACAGCAGCCTCATCCAGCTCTACCGGCACGGAAACCACGAAGTTGCGAATGGTAAATACGCAGAACGGAATCATTGCACTGGTAAATACCATGATAATTCCCTGGCGTGTATCATTCAGGTGCAGCGTGCTGAGTACTCTCACCAATGTTACATAGTTAACCGGGAAAAACAGTCCGCAAAGTACGAAATAATATAAAAATACATTTAATCTGGTACGCTTGCGGCACATTACAAAGGCAGCCATTGCACAGAGCACAACCCCAAAAGTGGTTGCGACCAGTGCGTAAAGTAAACTGTTTGAAAATCCCTGGATCAGGTTTCCTTTGTCAATAACCTCGGTATAATTGGAAAACAGCCATTCCTTCGGCAGGGCAAGACTCATTCGGGAAGCCTCGCCTTTACTCTTGAAAGAGTTTATAACTACCATATAAAAAGGCAGGATAACGGTCAGGCACAGCAGGATGCATACCAGATGTTTCAGCAGATTCTGAACTTTTTTCTTTGTCATTGCTGTACCTCCTGTTTTCCTAAAGTTTTAACAATTACAACACCAGCAATTGCTGTGATCAGAAGCAGAATACTGTTCAAAGCAGAAGACATACCGTACTGACCTCTGGAATAAAGCTGGAATGCATAGGTGGTAAGAACCTCTGTTGCATGTCCAGGGCCACCGTTTGTGAGAACGTAAACAATATCAAATACCTTCAGACCGTATGTAATACCAAATACCAGGTTGATCATAATGGCGCCGCTGAGCATTGGAAGTGTCACATAGCGAAGTCTCTGCCAGAAGTTTGCCCCATCGATCTCAGCTGCCTCATAGTAGGATCTCGGAATGGTATTCAGACCGGCAAGGAAAATCGTCATTACATAACCAATACCTCTCCATGCATCCACACCATAAATGGATTTCCACACAACGCCAAGATCCGAAAGCCATTTCTGTTTCAGGATTCCAAGATGCAGACCATCCAGGATTGCATTTAAAAGACCATTGTTATAGTTGAGAATGGACTTGAAAACAAGACCAATGATAACAAAAGGAAGGATAGACGGCAGATACAAAAGTGTTCTGTAAAGTCCCTTTCCTTTCAGTCCTTCCTGAAGCATGATGGCAATCAGAAGTGCCGGAATCAGCTTCACAATGTTGGAAATAATGGTAAATTTTAATGTATTTCCAATACCGCTTAAGTAATCCTTATTTGATGTGAAAATCTCTTTAAAATTGTCCAGTCCCACAAAATGAACACCATTTAATACACTTCTTGAATTCCAGTCTGTGAATGAATATGCAACACCCATTATACTGGGAAGCAGGAAAAAGATAATGTACAAAGCCAGCGGCAATATCAGAAACCACTGGGGATAAATTTTCTTCTTATTCAAAGGCGATACCTCCCCTTTATCAAACAGTGCGAAGGAATCACTCCTTCGCACTGAAGATATACCCTTATTAAATATCTTATGCTTAAATAATTATGTCAATTTCTTACCGAAATACTTTAGTTCCAGTTTGCATCTCCAACTGTCTTGGCAGCCTCTGCACGGTTTGTATCCATATTTGCAAGAACGTCATTTGCTTCCATTTCGCCCTGGCAGAACGCAACCATATCTTGACCGAACTGCATCCAGTAGTCGTTTGTATATTTGGTACCAGTCTGAAGAACAGATACGCTCTTCTTGCTGTCATCTACAGTTGCAAGGAACTCTTCTTCCTCTGGCAGCCAGTGCTGCTCAATTGCATCATCGTTCATATCAACGTTTGTGTATGCAGGAGAGTTGTCAAGGATTTCCTGAAGACTCTCTGTGGTTGTAACAAAATTGAAGAATTCTTTTACAAGATCCTCATGCTCTGTTCCCTTGTAACCAAACATGGTAGGTCCAGCCGGGTTGGTCGGATACCAGGTGTTATCGCCAAGTGGGATCAGGAACATACCAAACTCATCCTCTGTGCCTGTGTCATCTTTGATCTGCTGAATGTAACTGGAGTTTGCCATAGCCATTGCAATGTTTCTGTCGCCAAATTCATTTGTCAGGTTGGTGCTGTCAGTTCCAATCCAGTCCTCTCCGAAATATCCTGCATCGGAAAGCTCTTTGAACTCGTTCAGAACCTCAAGCATTTTCTCATTGTCAGCAAATGTAGCCTGATTTGTATTCAAAGCATCGTAAAGTCCTGGTGTAGCTTCTTCGTAAACACCACCGATCTGGAAGAATGCCAGCTGATGCTGCCATCCATCTGCACCTGGCATAAACCATGGAGTAATTCCCTGTTCTGCGATCTTAGCGCAAAGGTCTTTCAGCTCTGCATAAGTAGATGGTATCTCCCAACCATTCTCTTCGAACAATGTTTTGTTATAAACCATTACATATTCTGGTGAATTGTGCCAGATCTGAAGTCCGTATAATTTATCATTGTATACACAGGATGTTTTTCTTGCTTCCGGCATAAGATCTTCCCAGGAAGCTCCTGTGAAATCAATACAGTATTTCTCTGGATCAACGATTGTAGACTCGATTGCAAATGGGTTGGACTGAATCCAGAAAATATCTGCACAGGAATCAGTAGCTAATTTTGACTGAAGAAGATCAGAATACTGGTCAGCCGGAATAGTCTGAAGGTCAACTGTTACACCATAAGTATCTTCAAAACGCTCGATTGTTGCATCATATCTGTTATCCATCCAGCCTGCTGATACCAGAATACTCAGCTCCTCACCGGAAAAATCTGCAGTCTCCTCTGCAAATACGGTAAGTCCGCTTGTCATGGACGCGATCATTGCTGCTGCACAAGCCACTGCCACAAAACTCTTTCTTTTCATTTACATATCCTCCTTTTAATAAAATGGCATTTACCTCATTCAGGAATCTCCGCTGATTCCTCTGTTCTTTTGATGATATTATTTTATCAGCCAGATGCTTTTTAATCCATGGATATTCTTACTTTCAATTTGTACTTTTTTCACCACATATTATACTTTTTTCACATAAGCTTATGTTTCTTCGAAAAGTCACCCGAAATTCTTATATATATTTTCTCTGTTTTCGAGCATTTATTTGTACTTTTTAAACAAATATGATATACTGATTTTTAATGTTTCACACATGGATTTCTGCATCTGCTTTCATAATATAGTCAGCAGCGCGGGCAAAACAATTACAGGAGGTATCGCCAGATGAAATCACGCAGTTTACAATCCAAGCTTTTTTTTGCCTATATCAGTCTGGCCTGCCTGATTCTTTTTTCTTTTGCTGTTTTTTTCTATGCTTTTGTTTCCAGACAGCTCAAGCAAAGTCAGATCAGTGCCATGAACACTCTCAATTCCAGCTTTCAGACTCAGGTAGATTCCGCGATCCGCAATCTGGATGCAGTATCTGTAAACATTAACTACAGCAATCAATCCAAAACCATTCTGGACAATTCCTTCAACTTAAACATTTCCAGCGATATGCTTTCTGCCATGTCAGATTTGTTTATTTCCCTTTCCGGAACCGAGCTGAAGGCAGATCAGGTAAATCTCTATGATTTTTCCGGATATGTTCTGGAAGCCGGCATCTCAACTATAGTCAAAAAGACGGATGGCTCAAAGGATGAGTGGATTGAGGCCGCCCGTGAACTGGAGGGAAAAAAAGTCCTTACTCCACCCTACTGTACCAGAGAATATACAAAAACAGCCACCTATGACCAGTGGTTTATTTCCCTGTACCGATCCTTTAACAATCAATATAAACGTGGCGTGGGTGTGATTGAAACAGCCAAGCAGTGCAAATCTGTTTTTAAAAGTATCATCACTTATAAAAAAAAGAACCATGAAGATGCTGCCAGCATCTATGTTTTTGACAGCAATGGCGATCTGATCTATCCCTACGATATTTCCCAGGAATACAAAGCAGCACTTCAGCCCTACTATGAACTTACCAAGGGAGATGATTCAGCCCTCACTTTTATTAGTCCTCTTACAGGAAAAACAGAATATGCAGCAGAGGCCGTGTCCTCTTATACCGGCTATACCTATCTTACAATTCAGCCGGAATCTGTAGTTCTGGCTCCGGTTTACAATCTGCTTCGTATTCTTGCAGCAATTGTTGCGCTGTTTCTGACAGTCTCCATCTTTATTTCCTACCGGCTTTCCCGTTCAGTCGTAAAACCGGTAAAGCATCTGAAGCATATTATTCAGCGCATGGAGCTTGATACACTTGGACAGGAAAAGGTAACTGCATATCCGGTTTCCGTTAATGAACTGGAAGAGCTCTACCAGGCCTTTCAGCTGATGAGCGATAATCTGAAAGATTCCATGGAGCAGCTTACCCAGGCAAAAGAGCAGGAGCTGCGTGCCAGAAGCATGGCTCTGCAGACACAGATCAACCCGCATTTTTACTATAATACCCTGTCCAGCATTATAGTGCTGGCTGAAAATGGGGATTCGCAGACGGTTGTAAAAATGTGCCGGAATCTTTCCCAGATCATGCGGTATATTACCAGCACTGCCGAAACCACCGTTACTTTAAAGGATGAGCTTGATTACGTACAGAAATATCTGTACTGTATGAAGGTGCGTTACCAGTCCAGCCTGAACTACTCTATTGATGTGGATGAAAGACTTCTTTCCCAGCCAGTTCCAAAACTGATCATCCAGCCCATAGTGGAAAATGCGATCCGTTATGGCTCTGACTGTGCACCACCCTGGAATATTTCTGTTACCAGTATTGTCACACACGGAAGCTGGCAGATTGAAGTATCTGATACCGGCCCCGGATTTACAGAAGAAGCCAAAGAACGAATTACTGCAAACATTATGAAAGCCATTCAGAATCCTGGACTTCCCGAACTGAAGATAAATGGACTGGGAACTGTCAATGTATATCTCAGATGGAAAATCTTTTGCAAGGGAGACATTATTTTCAGATATGGAAACAATACTGACGGACATGGAGTCGTATCTATCGGTCGATATTTTCAAAATAAGGAGGACACAGAAACAGTATGAAATACACAGTCATCGTTGCGGAGGATGAAGAACTTCTGCTCAATAATCTTGTCCAGAAAATCCAGAAGGCGGATCCGGATTTTCAGGTTGCGGGAACAGCACAGACAGGAGATCAGGCACTTGCACTGATAGAACAGCTCAGCCCTGACCTTGTAGTTACGGATATCCGTATGCCTGTTATGGACGGAATTACCCTGCTCTCCAGAGTACGGGAACAGTTTCCATTTACAAAATTTATTATTACAAGCGGATTTTCTGATTTCGAATATGCCAGAAAGGCTATTACCCTGAAGGCTTCTGATTATCTGCTGAAACCGGTTGATCCGGATGAGCTGAAAGAAGCTTTGACAAAAATAAAAAAAGAATTTCAGATTGCCGGAAATGATTATGAAGAAATATTCAATGCACAGACCGCTGCCCTGACACCTTCTCAGATTGCTAATCTGCTTAAGGATTTTATTGTAAATAATTACAGCGAGGATATTAATCTGAATCTGATTGCAGATAACCTGAACTACAGTCCCAGCTACCTGACCAAAATTTTCTGCCAGGTCTACGACTGTACACCTTCCAGGTATCTGATCAACCTGCGAATGAACCACGCCCAGAGACTTCTGCTCCACGAACCGGGGCTGTCCATTAAACAGATCGGAGAAATATGCGGCTACCATGACCAGGGATATTTCAGCAGGATTTTTAAAAAATACACAGGGAAAAGTCCTCTGGAATTCCGGGGATAAAACAGGCTGTCGGGATAAAAATCATAGTATCCCGACAGCCTGCTTATTACAATACGGACAGCAAAACCTGTTCCTCTTTCTGTAATTCAATACTCAGGTATTCCCCGAAACACACCTCTTCCCGTCCACTGTAACCGTATTTCACTATAACACTTTTTTCGGGCCAGGGGTTTTCCACGCGGCAGGTATTCCCTTTGTGGCTTAGCACAGTGACCTTTTCTATCTCCCCATCCTTAAGGGATGCACTTACCTCAAAGCCACCCCATGCGCGAAAATTCCTGAAGGAAGCATTTGGATGTTTTTTTCTTGGCCATACAGGAAAAATGCGGATGACGCCTTCATAGCTTTGAAGCATCATTTCCTGAATTGCATCCGGAATAGTGTTCAACTGCTCAATTCCATGCGGATTTTCTTTCAGAAAGCCGTTTGGAATTCCACGGTAAGTAATCATATCCCTCATTTCCTTCCAGATAATATCCGGGTCGTAGCCTGTACGGACAGCTGCAGTAAAAAACAGGCAGCTCAGATTAGACGCATTAAATGCCCCTGCTTTATAGAAATGGGCATGCTTTACAACTGTTTCTTTTTTCTCATCAGCAGCTCTCTCAAGAGCCTTTTTATACTCCAGCTCACCCAGTTTGTTCTCCACCAGGCTGTGAATATGCACTGTATTTCTCGCCACTTCCAGCTCTTTTTGATCACTTCCAAGACCCACTGCATTCCCTGGATAAATATGCATTATATTTCCGGGAAAATGGAAGGACCACTTTCCGCCAACACCTTCATCATAATAAATTTCTTTATCCAGCATTTCCTGGGGAAGCAAATCCTCCAGCTTCACATCCACTTCTTTCCACAATGTAGGATTGTCCTGAATTTCCCGAATGCTTCCCTTTGGATATGGCGCCAGATTTTTGGCAATTTCCTGCCACTTCGTTCGTTTTTCTTCATCCAGTTCCAATGCCTCACTGATTTTTGGAAGCCTGGTAAAAAATGTTTTCAGATACCCCAGAGTATTTACAGGATCCTCCGGCACACCATTTTCCCTGATATTTCTATCTGTACGCTCATGCATGCCATCTCCAACCACATGGTAAACGCCATCCCGAAGAACCAGATCCTTTTCCCAGAACTCAGCCACTCCTCTGAGATATGGGTAAACCTTCCAGGCATACCTTGTATCCTGACTGATTTCATAGCGATAGATCATATTTAGTGCACCGTGAAGTGCCGGTGATTTCATATGCAGGAGCAATGCCTCACTGACCACCCCATCAGGACCAAGTCCAAGCGGATAATAAAGCCCTTCATGATGAAGAAGGCGCTTACACATCTCGTCTGAAATCTCCATTAATTTCAGATAAGGTGCATCATGTGGATCGGACTGTTCAAAATGCCCGGAAACCATCAGGTTCAAGTAAGGTGACTGATGGTTATAATTGATCTTGTAATTTCCATTCCACGCAGGGCGGTCAAAAGTACTGATTCCAAGAATATTCGGCGGATAATCCGGATCCCGTGCCAAACTTGCCAGCATATACTTTGACAGATAATATCTCTGCTCGATCACCGGATCGTCCAGAGATATTTCCGACATGCTCCAGAATCTTTTCCACCATGCCAGATGACGGGTGCGGAGATTTTCCACATCTTCTGCAGTTATCCACCTTGTTCTTGAAAAAGCATATTCATAAGGTCTGCTGCATTTCGCCCAGGAACGCACTGCCAAAATAAAAGTTGCCCTCTCACCGGCTTTTATTCTTCTTCTGGTGCTTCTGTCACATAAGTCATAAGCATTTCCGAATTCTCTGGATTTTTCAGCGGACACATTGTTTTCTGCCTTTTCTTTTTTCAGAAATCCCCCTGCGAATCCAACCTTCGTCGGCATGTCCACATGATCGGAAAACTGCCTGTAGCCACTTACAATACCACCTCCGGTTTTCTTCACCTGCAGCGGCCGTCCTGTCACAAGCCCTACAAACATTCCATTTTGAATTTTCTCTGACTCACCGCTTCCCCAGATATCAACTGCTTTATCACAGCCTTTCCCCGTTTCATCCGGAAAATAAAAATCAAATTCCAGATCCAGGTCTGCCTCCGTTTTAAACTCCACCACAAGAACATTCTCATCTGCTGCCATCCAGCTTTTCAGAGCACATTTCTCGCCTTTAGAATTTGTTAATATTGTTATAGTTTCTGCCGTTGCAAAATTCTGTTCCGTATACCACTTTGCATCCTCCATAGCCGGAATGTCAAACACCATACGGCCAACAGGTCTTGGACTGCCCCCACTTACAGCAGGATCACATTTGGCAGAATTGTTATCATGAAAAAATTCCCAGTTCGCTGCACTTTCCATCTGCCAGAAATCATTTGTAGTAAACCAGAACTGCGGATACCTTGCATTTCCTGCCACAGCAGCCAGCAAATCTCCATTTCCAAGAATGGGAGCATCAATCTTCGTTCCGGCATTCTGCCAGATTTTCCATCTTCCACCGCCGGATACATCCACATTGCCATCCGGCACTGATTCCGGAGGCTGGGTAAATACCGCTTTATTTCGTTCTGCTATCATATAATATAACCTCCCCGATTATTTTACAATTACAGTCTGGTACACTGCTTCCCTCATTCCCGGGAAACTTCCTTCTCTTTCTCCAATGTTCAGCCTGCCGGCGCTTTCATCCCATACAAGCTTTGTAATTGCATACGCGCCATTTTCAAAATTGTAATTATTTCCTTCATCCTCATACAGTACAAACTCACCATCTGCCCCAGGATAAACCATAAGCTGAATAGGCTTTTTGGGCTCCTGCTGAGCATAAACCAGCCCGTCTGCAACAGGGATTACCGCTCCTGCTTTTACAAAAACCGGAATCCTGTCAATAGGTGCTTCCACTGTTACATACTGGCCGCCCTTATATTTTTCATTTGTCCAGTAATCATACCAACCGGTTCCTGCCGGAAGATAACACTTCCATGTTTTTTCACGGTCAACAGGCGTACTCTCAGGTCCATAATACATGGGCTCTGTAACTGCACAAACAAGCAGGGACGGACCAAACATAAACTCATTTTCCACCTTTCTGGCTTCCCTGTCTTCTGGAAAATCAAACAGCAGACTTCGCATAATGGTATAATCCTCAAAATGCACAGCCCCTGCAAGGGAATAAATATACGGCATCAGATGATACCTCAGCTTAATAAACTTCTCAATGGCGTCGTAGAACATGGTTCCCTTTTCCCCGAAATTCCAGATTTCCCTTGGTGTGTCTGTTCCATGAGAACGGAACATAGGGAGAAAAGTGCCCATCTGCAGCCATCTGGTGTAAAGCTCACAGTATCCCTTATCCTTCACTCCCTCATTATATTTCCCCTGCCAGAACCATTTAGGCTCAGGATCTGTATTACATCCGCAGCCGCGATTCTGCCATTTATCTGCCACAGTGAAAAATGCTCCGATATCCAGAGTCCAGTACGGATAACCGCTCAGTCCCATATTCAGGCCTTCCACAAGCTGGATCTTCAGGTTTTCCCAGTCAGCACAGGTATCCCCGGACCACAACATGGCTGCATATTTCTGTCCGGAAGCATAACCGGAACGTGTAAGATTTAATACACGCATATCCTCACGGTCTTTTCTCTGATTTTCGTAAATTCCCTTTGCATGCTCCAGCGCAAAAGCATTTGCCACAGCCGGATCCAGGTATTTCTTATGCTCGCCTCCAACCATCAAAAAGCGCTCCCAGGGCTCTCTTTTTACTGCGCCGCCCCAGTCAGGACCGGAAAAAGGTTCTGTGGAATCACACCACCAGGAATCAAAGCCCTGGTCAAACAATCCTTCTTTTGCCTGCTTCCAGTACATTTCCCTGGCCTTTTCATTAAATGCATCATAAGTTGCGTAATCATAAAGCAGATAACCTGCATCGAAAAATTCCTGGTGATTTTTACCGCCGGCATTCATATTTGGCCATACGGAAACCATGGTGTGTGCATGCATTTCATGGATCCGGTTTATACATTCCTTGTTATCCCCATAACGGGACTGATCCAGAATTTTCTCGCCCCAGTTTCCCGGATCCCAGGTGTTCCAGTCCTGGACCACACAGTCCAGCGGAACATTAAGTTCTCTGTAATGACGGACGATTTCCTCCAGCTCTTTCGCTGTATAATACTGCTCCTTTGACTGAATATATCCGTAAGCCCACTTCGGCAGCATCTGCGCTTTTCCCGTCAGATAACGATAATCGCGGATAATTCCATCCATAGAGCCGCCGCCCATAAAGTAATAATCAATCTGCTCCACTGTATCCAGGAACAGGTAGGACTCCCGCCCCTCATCGTTAAAGGTCATAAGAGAACAGCAGTCAAACAGGATTCCATATCCTTCTGTGGAAACAAAAAGAGGCATGGGAATTCTCATATTATGCTGGTAGAGATACTGATTATGACCGCGGTAATTATAAATTCCCTCCTCAGCCTGTCCAAGGCCGTGAATCTCTTCCTCCTCATTCCAGTCAAAGAAAACTCTGGCGCGATAGCCCTCGCGTACCTTTTCCGGCTTCAGATTTTGAATAAAATTACGCTCTCCATCTACAGTTTTCACGCGATTGATAATCGGCTTCTCTCCACCGGTCGTGTAACGTACCACATCAATTTTCGTCAGATCTGCCTTATTCTGGGTGCACCATTTGCTGCCATCCGCATGCTTCCATTCCACACATCCCTCAGACAGATTTAAAGAAACCAGAACCTTTTTTGTTCTTACATTCAGCCTGCCTTCTTTTTCTTCTGCTTCAAAAGCAACTTCAGGATAATCCTTTTTTTCAATTATAAGCGACTCCGGTTCTCTGATCTCTTCTTTTCCGATCACGCAGCGGATAATTTCCTCTGTCACTGGAATAAGACGATAAACCATTCCCCCGGCTGCTTCCTGCACATAGCTTTCCGTTTTTATCATTTTTTCTTTTCCTCCTTGAATCGGTTAAAAAGGCCGCCATATCAGGACAAACTTTCCTACTTTCATCCTAACATGCCAGCCTTTGATCGGTCTATGTCATATCCGCTCCTGAATTTTAATTATTTTTACTCTTCTCATCTCCAGGAGTTTTTCCCATATGTTTTTTGTACAGTCTGTAAAAATTTGAAATATTATTAAAACCGCATTCCATGGCAATTTCCGTTACATTCGCCCCGTTTTCCCGAAGCATTTCACGTGCCCTGTTAACCCGCAGCCGTGTTACGTAATCGCTGAAGCTGATATTGGCCACCCTGCGAAAATAGGATGAAAAATAATTGGAGCTCATATAAACAGAGGCTGCAACTTCCTCCAGGGTGATCTTCTCACAGTAATGATCATTTATGTATGTGAAAGCCTGCTCAAGGCGTTTCATTGCGTTTTTCTTTTCCTTAAGCATTTCCCCTGACTTGGTCTCATCCTGATATGCGCGGATCAGCATGGTAAGGATTCGAAGAACATTAGCCTTGATCATCAGCGGATAGCCCTCTTTACGCTCATTCCACTCCTGGTGGATTTCGCGGATACTGATCCGGATTTCCTCATTTACCTTCTCTTCCCGCCCAACTCTGTTCTTGAAATTACTTCCTCGCTCCACAAATGGCTTCAGATATTCTGCATCAAACACACTGATCTTCTCAGCTACAAATTCCGGAGAAAAAATCATTACCAGAAGCTTCATATTACCGCCAAGCAGCTTCCATCCATGAGGCTCCACATTGTTAAAAATGATAATATCATCCTTCTCCATTGTATATTCCTGGCCGTTGACAAAATAATTTCCCTTGCCTTCCAGAATCCAGGTGATCTCAAAATAACTATGCCAGTGCCAGGTTCCCGGGCGGCTGTTAGCCTGATTTAATTCTACCTCTGATATCTGAAAAGGAAACTCCTTATCAAGAGGAATGCTGTCACGTTCCAGTTTCATCTTCTGCCTCCTGTAGCTGTGTCATATGCACAGTATAGCAGAATTCCTGCTGACCTGCAATCTCCCTTCCGGACTCCTTATCCCAGAAATCTTTCCAGTTTTTCCAGTTCTTCCTCATGCTTTCCGTGAACTGCGATTCTGAAATAATCCTTTCCCTGGACACCTTTTATCATATAATAATCACTTTCTATTTTGAAAAAAGGCTCTTTAAGCATATCCAGATATACAAAGCTTCCAAGAGGTTTCAGACTCAGTATAAACTCTCTGTCTATTGGCTGATCCAGCAGATAATCCGTTGCAAACCATCCGGATTCTGCGCATTTCTCCCTTGAAGGCTGTTTCCCAAGAATTTTCATTTTCTCTTTTGTTCCCTTCAGATAATTTTTTCACACGATTTCATCAGATTCAGCTACCTTTTTAAGGAAGCTGCAATCTGTCCGGCAGCTGTCAGAAAAGCCTGAATATCTTTTTCCCCGGTAAACCAGGAGATGCTGACTCTCACAGTTCCACCGTTTTCTGTCCCCATTGCCTGATGGATCAGCGGCGAGCAGTGCAGTCCGGCGCGGACTGTGATCCCATATCCGCTTTCCAGTATATAAGCTGCATCAGAAGCCTTTAAGCCATCGAAATTCATACTCAGAACAGGCCCTCTGCGCCCTTTGGGACTGCCGTAAATTTGAATGCCATCTATCTTTTTCAGTCCCTCATACAACAGATCCATAAGCATTTCTTCTTTTTTCTGTATCCAGTCCAGCCCTGTTTGGAGTATATACTCAGTCCCTGCAAGAAGCCCTGTAATTCCCGGAATATTCTGTGTTCCCACTTCATATTCATAATCGCCATTTTCATAGATGAGCTGCTGACTGTTTCGCCCTGTGCCTCCGTATTTTAATGGTTTCAGGGAAATGCCCTCTCTGATATAAAACCCGCCTGTTCCCTGGATTCCAAGAAGACTTTTGTGCCCTGTAAAAACAACGGCATCTGCATTCCAGCCATCTACATCCACAGGAATACATCCTGCACTCTGTGAAATATCTGTAATTAAAAGCAGGTTGTTTTTTCTGGCAAAATCAGCTGCCATCTTCATATCCTGTATATATCCGGTCACATTAGAGCAATGATTGATGATCAGGGCAGATGGCTTTTTTCCGGTTATTTCTGTCGCTTTCTTCAATGTATTCTCAAGAGCCTGTTCCGTTATTGCTCCATCGTTCCCACAGGGAACGATCCATACAGGATGTGTATTTTTCACTGACTGATTCATCAGCGGCCTAAGAACGCTGTTATGCTCTGTCTGCGTTGCAAGAACAGCCTGACCTTCTTCCCCGAAATTCAGGCCGCAAAGCAATGTATTCATACTCTCCGTTGCGCCTGAGGTAAAAAAAATCCGATGATAGTCACTGATATTTAAAAGCTTTCCAAGCTTCTCCCTGCACAGCTCTTCTGCATCTTTTTTTAATATATCGCTTCCTCCCCTGAACTGCGAAGCAGGCGTGCCTGTAAGACACGCCTGCACCGCTTCGTATACACAGGAAGGTTTTGGCCAGGAAGTGGCCCCATTGTTCAGATAAATCACTAAAAATCATCCTTCCAGGATATTGAAATCCATAACCTTTGCAATTTTTTTGATCAACCTGGTATAATCACCAAAAATCAGAACCTGATGATGTCCAAAGCCAGCCAGATTGTGCATAAACTCCCTTGCATCATCCATCTGGATATAGTAATACGGGCTGCAATAGGTCTCGGCATATTCCGAACGGATTACTTTTCCTTTCTTAATGCACATGGTATCACCTGCCGGATTGAAACGACCAAGTGTAATATAATCGTCTTCGTTCTGTGTAAAATCAACCTGAAGCTTACCGCCGAAGCCCTGTCCGGTAAATGCCCACAGCTTGTATTCCAGCGGTTTTGTTCCGTATCCGTTCATACAAAGTGCCGGAACTGCATGATGGATCCTGAGCAGCTCATCTGTCTCATGATTTGGATTTCCCATAAAGGCCGGACGGTTTGCAGCGTATTGCATGATCAGCATTGCCATAAGTGCATTCAAGTCTTCCTCGCATCCGCTTGGAATTCCCTCATCCTTCATAATTGAATGACACATGCATGGTGTAAATTTACGGTTCTGTGGAATTTCCGTCGTACAAAGCTCATGACAGGCTGTGGAAAATGCATTGCAGTCATAAATATCCATCATTTTCTTTGCTGCAAGATAATATTTAATGTCATTGATAAACCAGTCGGTATTTACCTGAGTATCTGTAGAACCAGCAATCAGCTTATCCGCAATTGGCTTTGCCTCTTCATCCGTAATCTCATCCATATATTTGAAAATAGATGTGAATGGAAGCTTGATCACTTCAAATCCATAACGCTGACGAAGAACCTCCGGATCACGGATAAGGCTCTGAATTCCAAATGTAGGCTGGGAACCTGCGGTCAGCACAAGTGCTCTTGTATTGCGAACTGCTTTTCTTACCCAGAGAATATGTGCGATTTCATTTACATCCTGAAGATCCATTGCCACGTATGCTTCCACACCAATTGAGCGGCAATATGCTGCAAAATCAATGCCCTCATTTCCATTCTGCCAGATAATGACCGGTTTTCTGTAGCGTTCCAACTTCGGAATTCTCCATCCCATGCAAAGGAAGCAGTCAATTTCATCTACATCTTCACCGATCTTGTCGAACATTTCTTTTTCTACAACAAAGGATTCATTATATCTTACATCCAATGCCTCTTTAAATTCAACCTCGCTAATCACGTCCTTCAGGGCCTCTACAGAGCTTTTGAAGGTTTCATCAGCAACCTTTGTCTCTGCCTCTACAGTCATGTCTTCTTTTCGTCCGGCACGGCACGGTCCCTCCCAGAAATGAGTATGTGTCAGACAACCGATCAATGGTCTTACAACAAGTTTTACATCCATAGCTTTCTGTTTCATAGTTTGAAATACCTCTTTTCCCCATTCGATTTTTGTGTTTCCCCCGCGTATTAATTTCAATTATATCTTTTTAAAAAACTTTTTCTTCTATTTTCTTCCTGTTACTTTATACTTTCTTATTGTTTTTTGTACTAATTACACAAATATTATAATTATTCCTATTAGTTTTATATGAATTATTGCACGTTGTATATCTCATACAGACAACGCAAAGCGCCGACAGATTTACCTGCCGGCGCTTTTTGGTTTTTATTATGGAGTTAACAAAACAAACTTAATTTGAATATGGGTTACTTCCATCAATAAGACTGCATATGTTTCAGCGTCCCAGAGACTCTACAAAAGTTCCCTTCACATCGCTCCAGTTGCGGTCTGCATAATCAAGAAGATATGCAGCCTGCTCCATGGACATTTCCGGGAAAAGAAGGAAAAGGCTGTGGGAGCCGTATTTATTTACAATTCGGTCTACGTTGCGGATCCAGTCTTCAAACTCACCGGAATATACCTTTACCCAGATGGATTTGCCTGCTGCAATTGCTTTATCATAGATCACATCCCAATCCGGAAGGGTTCCGTCCGGACCGGCATCACCGCTGGTCCACTGAAGAGCATCAATTCCCTCAATTTCCATAAGCGCATCCATGTGCTTAATTGCAGCCGGACCATCCAGATGATAAAGTACATGATCTACATTTTCAGACTGACTGCGTAAGGACGGCTGGATATATTTACGGAAATCTTCCGGTGACATCATTGCTGAGAAATCGCACTGAAGCTTCACCGTTCTGCCTGGTCCCCAGATCTGGAATACGGTGTATGCATTTCCGCCTTCTTCATCTTTGATAACATCATAAAAACGGTCATAATATTCATAATAAATGTCCGTTACCTCCTGGATTCTTTCCCCGATCATTTCCGGCTCATCCAGAAGATCAAACAGAATATCCTGCGCTCCGCGAAGAGAGGCAAGAACATCAATGTTTTCCATAAGATCCGGCATATCCACATAGAAGTCATCTCCGGCAAGTGCCTGACAATCCTTTGCAAGCTGAAGATGTTTCTTAAACCATTTATTCTCCGGATCAAAGGTCAGCTTCGGCACACCGTCCCAGCCGTCCAGACATTTGTTAAACCATACTGTATCTTCTTTAAACCCAATTTCAGAACCAAGATAAGAAGCAAGTGAGCCTGGTCCAAAATCAATATTCAGATTCGGAAAGCTCTCTCCAAGGAATGCATGTGTCTGGCAGAAGTAACGATAGCGGTCAACAATTCTCTGAGGGTTCTGGTATTTGTCCTCCATATCTTTCCACTTCAGTTCTTCCGGCATATTATAGTATTTTCCCTGACAGATCTGATCCAGATAACCGCCCTCTACAGGTGTTCCGTCGGAGTACTGCTCCACCTCAGGTCTTCTTGCGATTACGCACATAAGCGGTCTTCCCGTGTTCTTATGCGCCCAGTAGTTGCGGAATTTCTCTTTGGCAGCTTCCATATTTACTTTGTAGCCTTCACCAGGTTTTGGAAGCTGAATTTTGCTCAGATCCACTTTATCCTTCACAAAATGAGGTGCCTCATGAAGCGGTCTGCGTACCCAGGTACCATTGGTTTCGGATGTTTCGTAGGAATCATCTTCCGGAGTTTCTTCTGCATCCGGCTCTGACTTTGTCTGCGCATCAGTCATCGCAATATTTTTCTCTTTGTCTTCCGCACCTGCAGTTACGCTTTCCTCGCCCTTTACTGAAACCTGGTCAAATTTCCCGGCTGCTGCCTTTGCACAGAATCCGGATTCCGCATATTTTTTTGCACACTCTGCCGCAGAAGCTGCATCCTCTGTGTATGCGTCTGCTCCGATCTCATCTGCAAACTCCTGGCTGATCGGCGCACCGCCAACCATAATCTTAATACGGCTTCTGAATGGCTGTGAAAGAAGTGCCGCTACTGTGTCACGAAGTGACGGCATTGTAGTGGTAAGAAGAGCGGAAAGTGCTACAATGCTTGCTTCTTTGTGCTTATTTACCTCATCAATAAAAGTCTGGATCGGCACATCAACACCAAGGTCAATTACTTCGAAGCCTGCACTTTCGAACATCATTCCAACCAGGTTTTTACCAATGTCATGAAGATCTCCGGCAACCGTTCCAAGAATGATGGTTCCTGCGCTTCCGGCCTCTCCGGTTGCAAGATATGGCTTCAGTACTTCCACACCAGCCTTCATGGCTCTGGCTGCAGCCAGCATCTGTGGTACAAAAATAATCTCTTTCTTAAAGTTATCGCCAACAACTGCCATGGCGCCGATCATGGCGTCGTTGAGGATTGCAGTTGGATCACATCCTGCATCAAGTGCCTCCTGAACAGCCTGTCCGATTTCTTTATTTTTTCCATCCTGGGTTAATTTGAAAACCTTCTGCATTTTCTCATCAAGCGGAGAGGCAGGAGCCGGCTGAGCGGCTTCCTCGGATGCTTTGTTTCCGAATTTATCAATATACTGCAGGCAGTATTCATCACGCTCCAGAAGTGCGTTTGTTGCATAGATCATACCAATCATGTTTTTGTTGGTCGGATCTACGATGGCACTGTCCATACCAGCATTCATAGCAAGAACCATAAATGCCTGGTTAATATTTTTTCTCACCGGAAGTCCGAAGGAAATATTAGAAAGTCCGCTTGTAATGTGGATCTCCGGATATTCGTATTTGATTCTTCTGCAGCAGTCTGCAAATACAGTCAGCGCAGTCTGGTCTGTTCCCAGGGTTACAACCAGTGGGTCAATATGTAAACGGCTTGGTGCAATGCCGTACTGTTTCGCTTTTTCCATAATTCCAAAGAAAATTTTCATACGACGCTCTACGGAATCCGGAATTCCATCGTTATCGCAGAGAAGGGCTACGCACTCCCAGTCTGTATCTGCGATCACTGGAAAAATAGTGTCAATTTTGTCTCCCTCAAGGGAAACAGAGTTAATAAGTCCCGGTCTTTTACAAAATGGAATGGCTGCGACACAGGATTTTGCACTTGGACTGTCCACACAGATCGGTGTGTCTGTCACTTCCTGTACAAGATCAATCATCCATTTCAAAGTTTCTACCTCTACGTCCTCTTCTACTGACGCACATACATCCAGAAATGTGGCTCCCGCTTCTGCCTGCATTCTGGCTCTTTCTCTGATCAGGTCCGCATCCTTCTCAGCGATAGCTTTGGCAACTGACGGAATGGATCCGTTCAGCTTCTCACCAATAATAATCATGGCATTTCCCTCCAATATGAAATTGTTTTTGCTGCTCATCAGCTGTTTTTTGACAGCTTTTATTGTTCTCTCCGCTTGAATACCTCCGCTAAGACATTCTTTTCAACAAATTCATTTTATATCAGAAAAAGGGAATGCCGCTTCTCTTTTTTTCTCATTCCATTATACTATCTTACTGTGAATATTTTCACATATTATGATGAGTTCATAAAAAAACAAAACGCTTCGTCATGTAAATATGAGTTGCATTTTGCTTTTTGATCTTATTTTATTTCAGTAAATAACAACTGGTATAGGCAATTTTTCCTGAACCATAATAATAATCCAGATGATTTGCCTGACACACCTGCATGACCAGCATTCCATATGCTTCCATTGAGGAAAAAGCTTCCCCTGGAAAACGGCAGGGCGCATCCGGATAGGTACAAACCTTACACTTCGTACAGCATCCCGCTCCAATAGGCAGCATGTCCGGGTAAAACTTCCGCAGGTCTTTTTCCAATGCATAAAAGGATGCCTTGTGCATGTCCTCGATTCGCATCATTCCCTCCCCATCCATGGAATCTTCCAGTTGTCCAACAGTCTGCACCAGAATCCCCAGCTTGTACTTTCTTACTCTTTTTTCGCATTCTTCCAAAGTACCGCAGCCTGGAGGACAACTCCAGCATTTATTGTATTTATGACAGGAATCAGAAGCGCACATCTGGCGAACTTCTGGTTTCAGTTCGATGGTATCACAGGCCAGCGGCACTGTGTGGGTAAAACCATGGGACTGACATAATTCCTTTAGCTCTTTAAAATTCATTTTTTCACTTCCCAAATCCAAGCTCGTCTACGAAGCAGTCCTGAAACTCCGGACAAGCAGCCAGCTCCAGAAATTCAATTTTCTGTACGGCCTTTTCTGCTTCATGGCGCTCCTTTTTATTTAACAGTGCAATCTTTGCCCCTTCTCCGGCAGCATTTCCCACACAACTTACTTTCTCAGCAAAGTTTTCTGGAATCAGGCCGATTCGCGCGGCGTTCCTGGCGTTCATGTAATTCCCGAATCCGCCAGCCAGATACACAGTCTGAACCTGAGTTTCTTCTACATTTTGTTTCTTCATTAAAAGTCGGATTCCCGCAGCAATGGCAGCTTTCGCCAACTGTACCTCACCAATATCTTTCTGTGTAAGATAAATTTCCCTTTGTGATTCCCCTGACGGCACAAGTACAAAGGTATCCGCTTTCACCTGCCCACTGTGCAAAATTCCGTTTTCGTCCAAAAGCCCAGTGCGCAGAAGTTCTGCTATCAAGTCAATCAGGCCAGAACCGCATAATCCTGTTGGCTTCTCATTTTCAATAGTAGTATACTGCCACTTTCCATTTTCATATTTCACATGGTCAATGGCACCTGGAAGTCCTCGCATTCCGCACTGGATTTTTGCGCCTTCAAATGCAGGCCCGGATGCTGCGGAGCAGGCAGCCAGACCATGTTTATTTCCAAGAATCATTTCTGTATTGGTTCCAATATCCAGAAGCAGTGTGGTTTCTTCTTTCAGATCCTGGCGAAGCGCCAACAGACACCCGCTGGTGTCTGCACCTATGTAGCCTGCAATGTTTGGAAGCAAAATAAGCTGGCCCTTTTTATGAATATGAATTCCATAATCAGATGCCCGTAACGTAAGCGGCTGACTGATTGCCGGAGTGTACGGAGCATGAACTAATGATGCAGGCGAAATTCCAAGAAACAGATGATGCATGCAGGTATTTCCAACAAGGCTGATCTGATAGATATCTCCGGCTTTTTGTGATTTTTCAATAAGGGTTTCTAATATTTCATTGATTGTCTTTCGCACACATTCACTCAGCGCTTCTGTGCCATGTTCCAACACATAATCGGCTCTTTGAATTACGTCTCCGCCATACTGCATTTGAGGATTCATCCGGCTTTCTGTTGCCAGAGTCTGTCCGTTTCTTCCATCAAGAAGATAGCCAACAATTGTAGTGGTTCCAAGATCGATAGCCGCTGTGAAAATGTTACAACATGCTTCTGAATATCCTGCGTCATTTCCAGACTGGTTTTGACAGAGATCCGCTTCCGTGTTGCTACTCTGCCGAAAATCCAGAATTTCATTCTCTGTATAGATTACTTCCCACACTGGCGCAAGCATCCTTTTCTCATATAAGATGCCAGAGAGCTGAACATCTGCAGCCCCCACCTTAATATATGGAACAGCACTGTTTTTGCACCCGATTTCTTCATGATCGTTATGAATTTCCCCGTCCCCATATACCGCAGCCAGCAGTCGTTCCCATTCTGACCTTTTTTCCCCAATCTCCGGTTTTTCCAGGCGGATCCTTTTCACCCGTAAATCTGGCTGGAAATTTACGTTTCTTGAAAATCCCTCACTGAGAATTTTTCCTCTTTTCTTCTTTCCCGGAATCTCCACCTGGCAGTCCCCTACCACCTTGGTCTGACAGGCCAGCACAGGATTTCCATTTACCTTCACCAGGCATTTTCCACAGCTTCCCTGCCCGCCGCAAGGCGCATCCGGCTCCAGCCCTGCCCGGATTTCCGCCTCCAAAACCGTTACCCCCAGCGGAACTTCCATACTGATTTTTTCCCTTACAAAATATACTCTTGCCACTGTCTTACTTGTCCAATCTTTCTATTATGCATTCATGCTCTTTCGCCTTTTTGTCATAGCTTACCCCAACAAGCAATATATTTCCTGCATTTCTTCGATACTTCTCCCCAGTCAGAAGTAGAAACCGTATTCACATACTCTGCACGGATTTCATTATTGGGAATCTTTACTGTTTTATTTTCGTTGTCGTGTGCTGGACTGAATTGGTATATTTCAGCAAACCTGTCTTATCTACATAAATATCCGATGCCAGCACTTCCTGAAATTTATAATTCCCAGGATTCAGATAAGTTCCCAAATTTACACCTCATTTCTCCCAGCTACAAGCCTTACTTTTCAAATATACTTATTTTCATTATAGGAGAAATACTTTCCACCGTCAATTTGCAAAATGAAAAAGGATCTCTAAATCATTTTCTCCAAAATCTTATCTGACTTATTCAACGTCAAAAACATAATTCCGGTGCCCGCTGCCCAATGGGTAATATCAAAATCATGCCATAAGAATAATCCGTCCCGGTTAAGTGCCCAGAACGGATTATCATTTAACATTATTTTATTTCTCTACAAACTTCTCCACGAACTCCTCATACGGGCAGGGTCTTCCCCAGAAGAATCCCTGGCTGAAATCCGGCTGGAGGTTCCGAATCTTCGACCACTCTTCTTTATTCTCCACACCCTCAATGCAGAGTTTCAGGTTCAGATTGTGGATCATGCTGCAAAACTGATTCAGAAGATAATATTCTCCCTCATCTGCCACTGCACTGGCTGTAAAGGAACGGTCAATTTTGATGATTGCCGGACCCAGCTCACTAAGGTAATGGAAGTTGGAATATCCGGTTCCAAAATCATCCAGTGCCAGCTTGATCTTCATTCGCTGCAGCTCTGTAAGGAAATGTCTCTCATTTATATTTTGCTCTAAAAGATCACTTTCTGTCAGCTCAATAATAAGCGCATCCGCCGGAAGCTTGGCTTTCTCCATAGCTGCGATCACATCCAAAATTACATCTGACTTGGCAGCCTGTACCTGTGAAATATTAATGCTGACCAGAAACTCCGGAAGCACTTCCCGGATCTGGCTGCATTTTCCCATTGCCTCACCCATCATCCAGCGTCCGGCAGGAATAATCAGTCCCGTCTCTTCCAAAATCGGAATAAATTCAGCAGGCGATACCATTCCGAACTTCTCTGAGATAAAACGCATCAGCGCTTCCGCGCCATAAAGCTTTCCGGTTTCTGACCGAAATACCGGCTGATAAAATGCGGTAAATCCCTTAAAGTCATTTATCACTGCATTTCTCAGTTCCTGTTTCAGCTCGCTTCTTCGCAGGAACTGCCGATATTCTTTTTCTTCAAATACATAACAGCGGTTTCTTCCAAGCTTCTTGGCTTCATTCAGGGAAAAATCCGTCAGCTTCATAGCTGCGGAATACCCCATCTCTTCTATGGCATGCAGCGGCAGGATTCCTCCTGAAATTGTAAACATCACAGTATATTCGTTATCTCTGATGAACTGATCCACAGATTCTCTCACTTTATCGTAAAGCTTCTTTACCTCCTTTACGCTCCTGGAAGAAAGATCCAGAATCATAAATTCATCGGAAAATAATCTGTATACCGTCTGATTTTCTGACATGCAGCCGGAAATGCAGACTGCTGTCTCACGCAGTACCTGATCTCCGTATTCCCATCCCAGATTCTCATTAATTTCTTTAAAATGGTCCAAGCCAAGGCGGATCAGATATCCGTTTTCAAAAGGCGGCTTCAGCTTTTTCAGATATTCTCTCAGTCCGGTTTCTCCCAATAATCCGCTGACATTATCCGCTTTCTGCCGTGCTCCGATCTCGTTGATGCAGCCTACCATGTACAGCGGCTTCATGTTTTCATCCCGCACAACATAGCCCCTGCAGTTAATCCAGATGGGTTCTCTTTTGGGATCCAGCCAGCGGTATTCCATATTGTGAATACTGCGGTCTGTACTCAGCAGATCTTTAAATTCTGCTTTCAAAAGAGGATAATCCGGTCCATATACAAACTCTCTGTGACACTCCATCACATCATGAAAAGCATTTTTCGGAATGCAGAACCGTTCCATTGCCTGAGGTGCAATATAGTAAAAATCCGTTCTGAAATCTATCAGATAAAGGTAATTGTCTGTACTCGGGCTGAGCAGGTCGATTACTTTGCAAAACTCCTCCGGTGTAATATCCTGGTACTCTTTTTCCTGGAAAATATCCTCTGCATTTTCCTGCGCCAGCATTTTTTCCATGTCGGCTGCTGCGGTGTCCATGCATGCACGGTTCAGCTTTTTCCTGCGCTTACGGCGGTAAAGCATGATATCGCTTCGTTTCGCAATATCCTTAAAAGCACGGTCTTCATCAGGCAGATAATAAGCATATCCGACGGATACACTTAATGGATAGGAGACCTTTTTGGCTGCTTCTTCAAGCAATATGTCCAGGCGTTTTATACGATCAGCGATCAGGTCTTTCTCATCATTGTGATACACATATGCGAATTCATCCCCGCCAATTCGGAAACAGTTCTGTGCCTCTTTAAAAACCTGGCGGATGCAGTTGTAGCACAGCTTAAGGGCTTCGTCACCTTTCTCATGTCCGAAATTATCGTTGATCACCTTCAGATTATCCAGGTCAAACAGCACAACGCCTGTTTTCTGCAGCTGCGATGCCTGTTCATCCAGCTGCCTGATGGTGTGCTCGTAAGCATTTCGGTTCATGGCTTCTGTAAGCATATCTGTGTTGGCAACCTTCAGCAGATACAAAACCTTCTGCTTCTCAACATACTGGTCATAAAAGCGGGACACCTGTATCCAGATCAGGGCAATAATAAATCCCATTGTTCCAAGAGGAAGGAATATGGATGTAGTCTTAAAATGTCTTGCATAGTATAAAATAAGCTCCGCAACGCCAAATCCCAGCACAATATATAAGGGATAGGTGAACTCCCTTGCAGACTCATTTTCTTCTACCCTTGCCTCATAATGAATAAGCACAAATGTATAAATAACGTTGCATATCATGAGAACATGGGTTACCGGGAGCAGCTGGAACATGTCCACGATTCCGGCACACTGAAGGATCACAGATACCGTCATATCCACCAGATAAAGCACCGGAAAATACAATGCGCCCTTACGGTATTTGCAGCTGCAGATATCGTAAACAAGGAAGTTAAAGGGAATCGGGAAAAGATAAAAGGTAAACAGATCCACATAGTATAAGGTTCTTCCATCCGGAATCAGAAACTGAAGAAATCCGCACTGCTGCAAGGACCACAAGGCAATCAATACAGAAAAGATTCCCAGGTTCAGGAAGATCTCATTTTTCCCTTCTACTTTGGTTTTTCTTTTGCTTTTTATTGCAAAAAAATAGAGCAGCAGACTTACCAGTCCTGTGAATAAAATACCGCAGCTGATAATAAATATGCCCAGGCTGTCGCTGAGGATCCTTAAGATGCAGTCTCCTCTGGTTCCCAGGTAAAGGCTGATGTTGTTTCCATAATATCCGGAATATGCAGGGAGTATACGGATTTCCAGTTCTTTCCCGGCACTGTTCTTGGGAATGTCTGCAATATGCCAGCAGGAACCTGGAGATTTCATGAATTTCGGAGCGTTTTCCTCATGTCCATACTGATAAATTTCTTCTCCGTCCAGCAGAATCTGCACGGACGTATGGGTGGTCTTGAACAAAAGCGACCTCGGAATGTCAAATTCCTCTGGCAGAACCAGATTCTTGGTCTTGATTTCTCCTGCCGTATCAGCCTCCGTTTCAAGCCTTACTGTATTATTAAAGGACACCCGCTCCCCACCCATGCTGCGGTTAAAAATCCAGCCAGTAAACCCAACCGCAAACAATCCAAAGACAATCAGAGCAATCCATAGTTTCTTTTCGATTCTCATAGCTCTCCTTCGTGTAAATCACACATGTAAACACATTCTGGAACTAGCATAGCAAAGTTAGCAATTTTTTTCAAGTATCGCCAAGGTTTTTCAGGAAGTTTTCAGGATACCGGAAAATAAAAAAATCTGGCATAGAGCATTTCTGCTTTTCTGCCAGATATTTGTTTTATTTTGCTAATTTTGTGTCCAGATATTCTTTTAAGGTTCCAAGATTCTCGTCGCTGTACAGCTGGTCGGCGGCGTGTTTGTAATTGTGGAAAAGCTTGTATTCTACCTTGTCTGCACCGATCTGTTCTGTGAGAAGTTCGTTCAGGCGCTCGGACTGCAGGTAGGGGACGCTTAGGTCTGCATCACCGTGCCAGATCAGCACGCTTGGGCTGTTTTCCGGGGTAAGGTTCTTTTGGATATAGTACAGGGGGCTGTAGGTATCTTTTTCCTCCTGGGTAAGGGTGTTCACATCCTTACGCATCCAATAAGATTCCACATCATTATAGCCAGTATCCTTGATGGCATCGGTAAGCCACAGACCGGATGCCCACTGAACTACTTTCGGGATTTTCAGTTCCTTATAATCTGCTGCCTGGGTTCCGAATTCCATGCAACCGTAGTAGTTCAGGATTACCTGTACTTCACTGGAAACCGGATTATTCTCATCTTCTCCGATGAACGACACACTATTGAATTCTTCGTCATTGGAAGCACCACAGATCACGGACAGATAGCCGCCTGCAGATTCTCCCCAAATAGCAAAACGCTCCGGATCGTATCCATATTTCTCAGCGTTGGCACGGAGGAAACGGATTGCGGATTTCACATCCTCCACCCCTGCCGGGAATGCAGCTTCCTGAGCCAGCCGATAATTGATGGAAGCACATGCATATCCATGATCACGGAAATAGCGGTACATCAGCTGTGCCTGTCTGGACTGGCTGTCATTAAAGACAAAACCGCCGCCATGAACCATTACGATCAGGGGCATTGGTTCATCACTGTCCGGCACATATAGGTCCAGATAGTCATTTTCGGATACTTCGGAATACTGCAGTTTCTCGTAAGATTTTCCGCCATCCCACTGTGTGGATTCATCCAGTTTTACAGATGGAGAATAGACATTATGGAAAACCACACGGACAGCCTCGTGATTGTAACCCAGTATTCCCGCAATAGCTGCAAGGCAAATACCGCCTATAATAAGACCTTTTTTCTTCATTTCATCAACCTCTTTTCTTATTAGAAAACAGGTTTACAAGTCTCTCAACCGTAAACCTGTCATTTCATTTATTCACATGGAATTTCGGCTACATAAGACCGTGTCTCATCTGTCACTGTGACCTTCACAGGGCCGTTTCCGTCTGCCTGTACCACTGCCATGGCCTCACCATAATAAGTTGCCACCGTATCATCTGTATAGTTCCCTTTTACGTACGGTGCCGGACTGCCAAGGCCTTTCAGGATTCCGTTTTCTACTGTCACCTTCAGGTTGTGCTTTTCCATCGGCTTCCAGATACCCTTTGCATCTGTGTACTGCAGCTGGACGAAAGCAAGTCCTTCTGGCTTCACGGATTTCTCTTCCGGTCTTACCTGAAGAATGGTTTCTTTTTCAGCGGTCTGCAGGGAATAGCGGTTGATTTCTTTTCCTTTTTCATCGTAAGAAACAGCCGTAATTTCGCCATCCTCATAGGTTGTGTTAAAGTTGGCGCGGCATTTTTTCACGTTCTTTTTGCCAACACTCTTGCCATTGATAAACAGCTCAACCTGAGCAGCTCTTGCATAAACCTCAACCTTTGCAGGCTCCCCGCTGCAGCCGCCCCATGCCCAGCTCTCCAGTGCTTTGGTCAGCTGCCAGCCAGTGAGACGAAGCTTTTCTTTCTGGTAAACAGGGTCTACTGCGATGAACGGGCCTGTCTCTCTTTCGAAAGCAACTATGGTGTAGGCTGCCTCCGCACGAGGCTTTCCATTCAGGTCGATTCGGCCGTTTCCGCCAGTCATTCTGGTTGACGGATCTTCAAATTTATAGTCGGAATACTCGGCTGCGCCGTCTCCAACTTCACCGATATAATCCCAGCCTGCCCACACGAAATCACCGATGATTCGCTTGTTTTTCTTGGCAATTTCCCAGAAGCTGTATGCATCCTTGCAGAAGGTTTCGCTTCCAAGAATCAGACGATTAGGATACTTCTTAAGGTCATGCTTGTAACGGAAAATACCGTAATTGTAGCCTGCGATATCCATGTTCGCATAGGCATCCCTGGTCTTCAGATCACATGGATAAAGGGTGGCGCCACACTTCATGAAGTAGTCACCTACCAGGCAGGCGAGGGTATTGTAAAACTCACTTCCAACTGGTTTTTTCTTCTTTTCGGGCTTCGCAGCGGCTGCTTTCTTAGCCTGCTCTGCAGCGAACTTTTCTGCGTTCTCAGCGCTTTTTTCTGCCTTATCATCACTGTAAACTCCAAGTCCGATGGAACTTAAGAAGTTGAAGAAAATGTTGATTCCGCAGGTTACCGGGCGAGTGGAATCCAGGCTGTGAAGGTAGTTTGTCATCTCTCCGGTAAGGGCAATTCCTTTCTTCTGGGCGGTCTCTGCTACCTCATTTCCAGTGGAATACATGATAACGCTTGGGTGGTTGAAATCTTTATCCACCATATCCTTTAAATCCTGTTTCCACCAGCCGGCAAGCTGATTTGCGTAATCATATTTTGTTTTGTGGATGTACCAGACATCTACGTATTCGTCCATCATCAGCATTCCCACACGGTCGCAGGCATCCAGAAGTGCCTTAGAACATGGGTAATGTGCGGAGCGGACTGCGTTGTATCCGTTTTCCTTGAAAATACGCATCTTTCGCTCTTCTGCTTCTGGATATGTACATGCGCCAAGCACGCCATTGTCGTGGTGGAAGCATGCTCCGCGAAGGATTACGCGTTTTCCGTTAATGGTCATACCCACCTGCGGATTCCATACCAGTTCACGGATTCCGAAGGTTTCGGTTACTTGATCTTCACCAAATACTGCTTTGCAGGTGTAGAGGTTCGGGTGCTCCGTATCCCAAAGCTTTGCGTTTGGAACATCCAGCAGAAAGACTGCCTGATATTCTTTTGCAGGCTTTTCGCTAGCTGCAGATGCATTTTTTGTTTCATTATTCTGTGCAGCTACTGCTTTACTTTCTCCAATCACAGTCAGGACTCTTTTTCCCTCAAATTCAATTTCAAGAGAAACCTCACCTGGCGCGGAGGTCTTTACTGCAACTTCGATCTGTGCCGGATTATAGCTTAATGTGCGGATTTTTACTCCGTTTACAGGAATGTATTTCTCACCGCCAATATGCAGATATGCAGGACGATAGATACCTGTTCCTGAGTACCAGCGGCTGTTTGGCTGGTCTACATTATGAGCAATTACTTTGACTTCATTCTCTTCTCCGTATTTGAAAAAGCCATCTGTATTTATGTAGAAATTGGTATATCCATATGGACGGCCTGCTACTTTTTTTCCATTTATGTGGACTTCAGCGTTATGGTAAACACCCTCGAATTCAATAAGGACTTTCTGATTCTCATATTCTTTCGGCACGGTAAATTTCTTGGTATACTCGTAATCTCCGCCGATGTACCATCCAATGTTTCCCTCACCGGTACTCTCCTGGGTACGTGGCTCGCTGAGCATGGCATCATGCGGTAAGGTAACCGGATAAGCTGCCTCATCGCGGGTAAGGCACTTGCACATCCATCCTTTATTAAAATCAATTCTCTGCATACAGTAAACTGCTCCTTTCTTTTTCGTCAGACTTCTCTATCCTTTTCCAGCTTCCTCGCCAAGCGGACATATCTGCTTACGCAGACACCACTAAATCTGAAAGCCGATTTACTCCATTCTTAATCTGACTACAGTGTACCGTATTTCCACGCCCCTGTGGCATGAAAAACGCGAACAGTACTTTTTTATACGCTAACTACCGACAGGAAATTTAGATTCAAAATTCATTTATCTATTTTGTACAAATTAGGTATCCTGTTTTTGTGCAAAACAATGAGGATGAAGATTTTCTCCATCCTCAGCATTAATATTCTTTTTAAATATGCCCAAAGCGGAAAACAGAATTAATTCTACACACTCTGCACTCTATTTTTCTGTAGCTGGCGTCAATCCCGCACACCATCTTTTCACTGTTTTCAACGGTATTTCTAATACATCTGCTATCTCAGTCTGCGGATAGCCTTTTGAAAACATCCGAAATACTTGTCTGCGACTCTTTTCATTCTCCCTTTTTCTCATCTCTTTCTTCATTTCTTTTCTCGTTGCTTCTCTCGCCTCATCCGCATACATCTGCATTGCTCCGTCCCATGCCTTACACACGTCTCTCACCTCCACGACATCATCATCTACTATGGTATACTGTTCCAGCAATATTGCCAGGAACCATCTGGTTTCCAGGCTTAGCTTTTGTATTTCGTTTTTGTTATCTTCTATGTATTTTTTCAGTTCTTCTTTCTTACGGCTGTGGCTCATCAGGGAAAAAATATCCCGCCATTCGGTGTGAAACAATTGGGGATTTTGCTCATGGATATCTGCCATGCAAATATCATATTCTGGAAGAAGGCTGGAAAACTCACCTACTTCTTCTGGTATCTCCATCATCTCCTGCAGTTTTTTCTTACTTTGCCACCGCTCTTCTCCCAGATAAAGAACCTGGTGGAAAACCGGCACTAATGGACGTCTTTTTCTGTGTTTTCCTCTTTTCCTGTTTCTCTTCCGGGATTTCAGCTGATCGGTATATTCTACACCGTCATATGTAAAACATCTTACTGGCATTTCATAGTTCGCCCTGCTTTCGGCTTCACAGGCCAGAAGCACTCTGCATCCTGGCTTATCATGCAAGCGGAGAAAGTCCCGTTCCCTTTCCAGATATATAAATTTTACGCCGTTTTCGTCCGAACTCTTTATCTTATGTGTATTGCTGCCAATAGTCTGCAATTGGCATGAAACCCTTTTTTTCCTTTGTACTTCTTTCAAATAAGACGCTTTTATAATCTGCTTTCCTGCAAATAAAGTGCCATTTACAAGATCCGCAAAGCGCTCATTATCCCTTAAATACTCCTGTAGTCCCTAGAGCCTGTTTGAAAAATCATTCCTGCAATCTGCACGCCCCACTTTGCGGTATATTTTGCCCGAATTCAGTTGCCGTAGCCCGCTACGGCGCCCTCATCCGGACAAAATCTCCCACAAATTGTGACGCACATCTTGCAGAAAGCCTTTTTCAAACACGCTCTAGTCTTTTACACCCAAGCGCACCACCTTCTTTATTTTGCTTATTTCACAGGAATTATTTGCCGAACGGCCTGAATAAAATAGAAAACTCCTGAGATGTAAAATAAGCGTAGCATAAAGTACCGGGAGACGCAAGAACTTTATAAACCTTTAAGAGTTTATATATTAATTGTATCATTTTTATTTTATTTTTGCAATACAAAACACTATTTTCTAACATTCTTTACAGGCCCTTCACAGAAAAAGTCTTGCTGATTACTCGGCACGAAATAAGCAAAAACTTCGGCTTTGCAGAATTTTCTATTTCATAAAAAAATAGCATCAGCCAGCTCCCTAACCAATGCTATTTCTTTATATCCTATTTCTTTATATCCTATTTCTTCATATTCTTTTTATTCCACCGTCACAATCACTCTCTGGTAAGCTACCGGATTGGTTCCGCCGCCGTCTACGCCTTCCATGATGATATGGATGGTGTCGCCGGATTTGGCGTCTGAGGGGATGGTAAAGGTGGCAGTTTCCTGATTATCACCGGAAGTTGTTATTTCGATGGCAGCCGGGTTTCCATCTTCGTCCTCGGCTTCTGCATAGGTATCTCCGTATGGATAATGATACCAGCGGAAGGTGGTGGTATCACCGTCCGGATCCACTGCGGTTCCGTTCAGGGTAATCTCATCTCCCGCTTTCACAGTAAGGTCAATTCCTTCTTCTACAGAAACCTCTGGCAGATGATTGGCATCCTCATACTTGTCGGTCACACACCATTTCGCTCTCATGGCAAAATCACTCTGGATTGCGGCAATCCACTGCGCGATTCCCTTCTCATTCCCCTTGGCAGCCTGGTACAGACGCACATCCGGATTTTCATCATTCTCCTTCAGGGCGTATCTACCGTCCCATCCGCCATAAGACAAATCCTCAAGGCTGCGAAGCCCGTTAGGAATGGTCACAAACCATGCCGGGGAATCTCCCTCAGAAAGGAAATCATACTGCTCGTAAGCATGTCCAACCCAGAGCGTGTCATCTCCAAGAAGTGCCTCATTGGTACCATACTGATCGGTATCTGCTTCTCCTTCCAGATATGTGCCGTCACCCCAGGTCACATATTTGTCCATCAGCGCACCAAGATTCTGCTCAATATTCTCCTTCATCCATGCACTGCTCAGTTTTTCTCTGGACTCATCGGAAAGCTCCTCAAGAGTCGCCCATCTGTAACCATATGCAAGAGTAGAACCAGAAACATCTACCATACGCATAGACGGCCAGTTGGGCTGAATATAGTTCAAATAGCAGTCATCCTGCATTCCCCATGCAAAAAGAATCACTTTTTCACAAATACGATTGTAAAGCTCTTCCCAGCCTTCCTGGTCCTTATACTCTTCCTCAATAGACATCAATGCTCTTGCCACAGTGTTGGCACCGCCACCAACCTCGATATAAAGGGGTCTGTCATCCTCTGCCAGAATCCGCTCTTTCACCAACTCTGATCCTTCTGTCTCCTCGGAAGTATCACTTACGTTTTTAATATTTCCCACTTTTGTGATGGCACGAAGATCATCCGGGGAAGGATAGTCCTCATCATGTATCTTCAGATTGTCATAAACCTCTGCATACGCATCCAGAAATTCATACATCCAGTCAGTTCCCATCCATCTAAGGGATTCTGTAGTATCATCCCCACTGTAATGCAGTTTGGAACTGGTCTGTACGATTCCCTCCAGATCAATGTCGTTAGAATAAAGCAGCGTATGAATTAATGTGTTCATATCGTCCACTTCCCCGTCCTGTGTAACCAGAAGACGAGGCTTTCCCTCTGTTTTCGGAAGTGCCGTAGCAGAATCCGCCGCAAAAACAGACGCAGACAAACTCATAGTTCCAATAATAGTTCCAATCAGTACTGACAGCCATTTTTTCTTATGCATAATATTCTCCTTCTAAAAAAATTTACCCAGTTATCTTCTGCATTTTACCTTTACTTTACCACAACAAACATTTTTATGTTGTCCAATAATGACCAGATTTTTATTCAAAAATGACTTTTACATTTCCCATATGCAATGCCGTCACTCTTTCTCCTGCTCCTTCAGCCACACACCCAGCTGTCGTCTGTTTTCCTCAATAATTTTTTCCATCCCAGCCTCATCCAGTGCCTCCAGAAACTGATTCAGTGTCTTATCCGCATCCTCTGTCATTCCCGTTTCCAGCACCGGACGGTACTCATTCACCACTCTGGAAACCGCATCCACCTCCGCTGCAACCTGATCTGTCTGAAACACATAACCAAGTGTCCTGGACGGTTCGGAATCCTCAGAATAATTTTTCATGAAATCCCGCCAATCTGTGCCGTTTTCTCCAAACTGATACACCTTGTCACTGTCTCCATAACAGGTAAAATAACTGGAATACCCTACACTGCTGTTATCCTTGCCATCTGGATATGCAATAGTCTTTTCCCCTGTTTTTACATAATCTGTTCCCTCCCTGCCATTCTGCAGAAAATTGGCCAGATCACTGTTTGTGTAAATCAGATTCAGCAATTCCATAGCCTTCTGGGGATTCTTGCAGGAGCTGGTAATTCCCCAGGTAAATTCCTGCACAAGAGAAGTGGTTGTCCGGTTGGGCGTCATTGCTACCAGAACTTCATCGAAATCCAGACTCTTTTTGCTAACCAGATGAAGGGTTCCAGGGGACACGCTTGTCCACTGCAAAAACATTTCCCCTTCATTAAACATAGACTGCGCATCCACGCCGCTGTACAAAGAATCTTCCGGTATATATCCCTCATCCCGCCACAGCTTTATTGTCCGGCAAAAATCACGGTATTCCTCAGAAACATATGCATTCACAATTTCCGTACTATTCAGCGGGTCAAAAATCACACCATAGTTCATATCCCCGCCGAAATCCTCCACGTCAAATAAAGAAGTAAAGGCAGACGAATCCACATTTCCTGCATTGCCGAAAGAAATCAGATAAACGCCCGTGTTCTTTTCCTTTAGCTGCTTCCCGATTTCTGTAAGATTCTGCAATTCCAATTGTTCTGGAACCTCTATATGATATTTCTCCGCAAGATCCTTGTTATAACCAATTCCAGATGCCCTGCCCGGATTCAGATTTGCACACACAGCATACACTTTGCCATTTAAAGAAGTAACCTTCAGAAGCTCTCCTTCTTTTTCCTGAAGATCTTTGCCGTATTTATCCAGAAGATCATTTAACTCTATCAAAGTGCCGTCTGCTGCCAGATCAGACAGTGATGTGGTAGTTCCTGTATTCACCAGATCCAGCTGCTGAATCCCCATCTTGGCTTTCTTCAACATATTGGCATGATCTCCGATGAAGCAGTTTACGATTTTCACTTTACAGGAAATTGCCGGAACTGTAATTTCGTTGATCAGTTCTTCTACTGCCTCTGTGTCCGGATATTTCGCGCCCAGCGTCAGATTTTCGATGGCAATCTCACAAACTTCATCTGCTTCCCCATTTTCCAGCGGGGAAATCGTTTCTATGTCCTGGCAGCCCCAAAGCACTGCCGCACTCAAAAGTGCCAGCCCGGCACCCGCCAGTATTTTTCCTTTTCTCATAGATCTGATGCCTTTCTGAATTCCCTGGGCGTCATGCTAAAAGTTTTCTTAAACAATTTTATAAAATACCCGGAACTTGCATATCCCAGTTTTTCTGAAACGATTTCATTGTTCCAGTCTGTGTTTCGAAGCAGTTCTTTTGCTTTTTCCATGCGGCAGTTTGTAACATATTCCAGCACAGAAATCCCGGTTCTTTTCTTAAACAGCCGCATCATATACTGGGCATTCAGCGCTGCATAATCCGCAATTTCCGTGACAGTCAAAGTCTCAGAAAAATGTTCCTGGATATAGGGAATCACTTTCCCGTCAATAATATTCTGCTGCCCTTCTGAAAACGAAGTTTTCATTGCATCTGGAAAAAGCTTTTTCTCTTTTTCGTCCTTCTGGAATTTTTTCTGTATTTTTTCAACAGCTTTTTCCAGAACTGCTGTCATTTCATCTGTATCAATAGGCTTGATCAGATAATCGCTGCACCCAATCTGCATGGCTTTCCGCATAAATTTATAATCCGGATAACAGGTGAGAATAATACATTCTATATTTTCGTCATTCAGATCTGCTTTTTCCCTTACGCTTGAAATAAATTCAAGACCGCTTTCCCCAGGCATTTCAATGTCGCAGAGAATCAAGGAAATCATTTCCTCTTTCATGATTTCCCGGGCCTGAACCGCGTTGTACGCTCCGAAAGTTTCCGCAACGCCAAGGACCTTCCAGTCTATCCCATCCTGAAGTGTTTTCACACACTGTTCTTCATCATCTACAAGCAATGCTTTGATTTCCATTTCCATATTTTTGGTACTCCTCGCTCTCTATATATCACTGCCTCTTTTTGCAATAGCTGCCCAATCATAATTTGATATTATATTTCCTTCTGCTTCTGTAAATCCAGCAGAATATCTACCACTGCACCAGATGGCTCCTGATTATAAATATGGATCACACACTTATCTCCATAAATCAGCTTCAGCCTTGCCACTGAATTTCGGATTCCCACACCCAATTCTTCTGAAACAATTCCCTTCTCAAGAAACTCCTCCACTGCATCCAGGCTGTCATCTGAAAATCCAATGCCGTTATCTTTTACCTGAATCAAAATCTGGAATTCCTCCAGCTGTTTTACATTTACCTCAATCTTCGTCAGCTCCCCTGGCTTCAGGCCATGCTTAATGGCATTCCCCACAAAGCTCTCTATAATAAAAGGCGGAATAGGCACGATTTTCATTGCCGCTTCGCAGTTTACTTCATAGTCGAACCCATTGGGATAGCGCATTTTCTGCAGTCTCAGATAATCCTGAATGTGTTCCAGTTCCTGTCCCAGCTGCACGTATCTGGAATTTACATTTACAACATAGCGGTAATATCCAGAGGTCAGACGAATCAGCTGCTTCGTTGTCTTTACATCATTTTCGCTGTAATTATAAATGGTATTCAGTGTATTCAGAATAAAATGGGGCTGAATCTGACAGCTCAAATACTGTAATTCTGTTTCTTTTCCAGCCAGACGGTCCTCATACATCTGGATCTTCAGGTTTTTGATGTGGTCCATAAGAAAATTAAACTCCTGGATCACAGCATCGAATTCCCGGCTGCAGTTCGACAGCTCCGGGATTCTGTAATCCAGATCCCCCTTCTGGATAATATCCATGCTTTTCTGAAGGTACGCCATAGGGGTCAGGATCCATAAATACAGGCAAATTCCGTACACCGCAAACAGCAGCAGAAAGACCGCTGCAAGGCCGGCAATTTCTCCTCCAACTGCCGGAAGCTGGCTTTCCAACGCCTGTTTTTTGATTTCTTTCACAAGATAAAAATCTGCCAGTTCACTGATGGTTCCAGCATAATACCAGCTGTCTTGTTCCTGGTCTTTATAAAGATTTTCTCCAAAAAACAGCCAGGCTTCTTTCTCCTCATCTGGTACCATCACCTGTCCATTTTCATCGCAGATCAGATATTTTTCTGCGCCTTCTCCATCCTGGAAATCCCCGGCAGTTTGCTGCAGATCTGCTGCAATATTTTCGTAAGAACTCCAGGCACCAATATAATAATTGTTGTAATCCAGCATGAAAAATAAATAAGCTTTTTCGCCGCACCATACGGTACTCCACTGGCTAAACCGGGATATGTGATCTTTGCTTTGCACCTGTTCTTTTACAAAATCTGAGACCTGAATGTCCTTCATATAATTATAAAAAACATCATTTTTCGGATAATATACAAACACATTAAACCCGGAATTCATATCTGTTGTCTGGCTGTTGATTTTTTCCAGAACCCTCTGGTTTGCAAGCCAGAATTCCGAGTCCTTTTCCTTCGCTGATGCAATATACCGGAAATCCCCATCATCCATTACCAGATTAATCAGGCTGTTTCTCAGGAATTTCAGCTGCGTATCAATTCCTGACATTTCAATTTCCACATCAGACTGCAATTGGTTTATTTTTTCATTTCTCGCAGACTCCCTTTCCCGGATTCCTGTAAAAAGAAGCGCTGCGATCACTGGAACCGCAATGCACATAGTTACCAGAAAAAGCCTGACATTCAGAGATATTCGTTCTTTCAATTTTGGAAACTCCTGTAAAAAATAAATTCGTGGTACACTGCCTGTTCACATTGTACCACGAATTTGAGATGTTCAGTTATTCAAATTAAAAATGCTCACTCAGGCAACCGTCACCATAACCTGCGCATATCTTGTCATCACTGCATCCGCATTGTCCTGAACTCTTAAGGTAAGGCAGAAGCAGTCACCGGAAGCTGCGTCCTCCGGGATAGTAAAGGAACCTTCTGCGCTATCTGCTGTCCAGTTATAAATTGTTTCATCTTTTCCACTGTATACACAGCCTGTTGGCTCTGTACTCCAGGTTGCTGTACAATCATCCCCGTCAGGATCACTGACTGCTGCCGCAAAGGAAACAGTCTCTCCCGGTGCCGCGGTAAAATCTTTTTCGTCCATTTCTACAACCGGCGCATGGTTGCAGTTTTCATAGGTATTTACACACCAGTCAGCACGTGCAGCCCATTCAAGCTGGAAATCCAACAGGTATGGATTATATTTCTCAATATTGTTTGTCTCCGGATTTACATACTGTCCGGGAACTACACCGCCGGATAATGTAGACAGGTATCCCGCATCCTCTCCGCTGGCTGTGTAATAGGAATATCTTCCGCCATAGCTTCCGAAGGCACCATTTTCAAAACCACGGAGTCCGCAGGAATACAGACCGATAATGCCAGAGCTGTCGCCCTCCGCAATAAAGTCATAATCGTTATATTCTTTCTCGTAAACGATATTGGTTTCCCCGAACTGATACTTATCTTCTTCATTTTCAAGATGCTGTCCGTCATTAACCAGCTTGTAGACTCCCATCAGAGAACCGTGATCAAACTTGATATTCTCCTTCAGCCAGTCAGCCTGGAATGTGTAAAGTGCATCTGCCTGTCCGTTGATTGCAGTTGAGTATCCGGCATATCCGCAATTGCCAGATGCCATTACAAGATCCGGATATTTGTCTGCAATATAGTCTGTGAATGTAAAGTCCTGTCCGTTTCCGCTTATAAGAACCTTGTCACATACCTTCTGATAAATTTCATCCCACTGGTCTGTTTCTGAATATTCATCATAGATAGAAAGCAGTGCTCTTGCCACGGTGTTAAAGCCGCCCCAGGAAAGAATGTAAAGGCTTCTTTCATCATTATCCAGAATTGCCTCTTTGATCAGATCAGAGCCTTCTGTATCTTCCCTCACATCTCCCTCAAACTGCACATTTCCGATTTTGGTAATGCTGGTCAGATATTCCGGGGTAGGATAACCTTCCGCATTCTGAGACAGATATTCATAGGCTTCTGCATATTCATTGTTCCAGAGATTGGAAAGCCAGTCAAGCGGCTGCGCACGGAACTCAGTCATATCCAGAGCTCCTTCTTCCCGGTTCTGGATGTGGTCCATTACCTCTCCCTGGGTATGCTCGCCGTCTCCGGTAAAGTGGCAGAAAGATCCGGACACCACGATTCCAGCCAGATCAATTTCATTAAAAAACAGGCTCTGGTGAATAAAGGAATTCATATCATCCACTTCCAGGTCAGAAGTAATGATAACCCTTGGTTTCTCATCCTCTCCCAGACGGATTTTCCTCTCCTGCGGAGTTGTAATGACTTTTCTCTCTGCCAGCTGCTCATCAATAGGCTTTACGATTCTTCCTGCCTGTGCCTGCACACTTGTGCCAACCAGCATAACACCGGTCAAAAACAATGCTATTATCTTTTTCTTCATATTCAATGTCCTCCTTTTACCGCTGCGGTAATCCTGCTGACCAGGAATCTTTCCCTTTGCTGTAAAAAGCATAGCATATGTTTTTTTCTGCATGTTACCCGATTATGACCAATTTATCGCTCGAAACTGACTTTTTCTAAATTCGAAGCGTACTGAGCAAAAAAGCACTGTCATAGAACTTTAACTTCACATGACAATGCTTTTATTCACTCATATCACTAAATATTCTCAAATATTACAGGCTTGTTTCCAGTTTCCTGCACTCCCCATTCACCTTCAGCACACCGCCCTCGGCGTTTGTCTCTACCTTCAGGTCTTTTCCGTCCCAGGTAAGGTGAACCTGGCCGTCTGCTACAGGAAGGGTGCAGTCGAAACTGTCGAAGAATTCAGTGTGAGGCTCCAGCTCGAATGCCTTTCCGCCAACTGCGGTGAACTTCAGGCCCATAAAATATTTCGCCAGAAAATAGATGGGGCTTGCGGCCCAGGCGTGGCAGAGGCTCTTGCCGAAGCGGTCGCCGTACATGTCATACTGCTCTTCCACTGGTGCCTTGGGGTCGAACTCTTCCCAGAAGGTTACCGCGCCGCGTTCCAGCATGCCGCCCCAGTAGCTGCGCATTTTGTTCAGCACGAACTCCAGATTTCCGGTCTGGCAAAGCATATCCAGTTCAAAGAAATTGAAGTACGGTGTGGTAATCGCCGGAATGGCATCATTCTTAATTACATTCTCCAGAATTTTCTCCTGCTCTTCTGCTGTTGCAATATGGAACAGAATTGCAAAAATATTGGCATGGCGAGTCACATTTCTCTTGCCGGATTCAAAGGAATCAATAAATGCGCCCTTCTCCTGATCCCAGTAGAATTTACGGATCTGGCTGATCAGCTTCTCATACTTCTCAGTGTATTCCGGATTTTTCTCCCCAAGGGCATCACTTACCTTCGCCATTGCCTGCCAGCATGCAGCAAACAGCATCTGCTCTGCGCAAAGGGCGCCTGTCTTGTCCATGTCTGCCCAGTCAATGTAGATCCAGTCATTCTCTCTTCCCACAAGGAAGCCGTTCTCATCCAGCTGTTCCTCACAGAACTCCATAAGAGAGCACATTTTCGGGTAAACCTGACGCACGAATTCCAGATCTCCGTACACTTCATAATGATAGAGCACGCCCAGAATCCAGAACAGGGAATAATCCATAATGGTATTGATATGTCTGGTCATCGGATCATTTCCGCGCAGCGCCAGAAGAGTTCTCTGATCAATATCCGGATCTGCCAGCAGATACTGGTTTACGAAAAAGCTCTGGTAAGCATCACCGGACCAGATCCATTTGTCACGCTTCACGCCATCCAGGAAAAAGATTCCGCTGCAAAGCCGGAAGGTATGCTCTGCCACATCCCAGATTTTGTTCAGCTTCTCATCATTGCTCTTAAAGGAAGCACGCTTCGGAAAATCCACATACTGATAGAATGCGGTAATCTCCACATCCTCAGCCTTGCAGTCCGGAATAAACGCGAAACGTACTGCACAGCACGGGCATCTCTTTGTCACCGGATCCGGCTGCCAGCTGTAATAGCAATGCTCCAGATCAAGAGCCTCATCCTCAGACTCTCCGCAATAAACTTCTAAGCCGCACTCTGCATTTCCCGCATCATTCTTTCCTGCGTTATTCTCTTCTGCAGTAATGCATCTTTCCTGATTATCTCCAGTCTCTTTTCGTTTGTCATTCACATAAACAGCCGCAGTCAGTTCTGTCTCAAACTCCGCCAGCACGCCGCCGTTTACCTCTGTAATCTTCACCGGCCTGCACTCTTTCTCTGTATACTCCCAAACAGTGGGATTCTGCTCCGGCTTGGTGAAATACTTGCATACGCCAACCGGAACTGCAGGCTGGGAATAATCCTCGGCTGTCCAGGTCTTATCAGAATGAATCACTTCGCCCTGCACATAAGCGCATGGAAAAGCCTCTACACAGCCTGCGTGAATGGAAATTCTCACCTTTCCAGGTCCTGCTGTGATTTTCTTTCCAAATGGATATTTCTTCTCCCCATTTTCCCAGGTTACCAGCACATGGCCCACTGCATTGGAAAATACGGTAAAGCTAGTCTCCTGCTCCAGTTCATAAACGCGGCGAAGAGCCACACGGTTGCGGAAGCCCTCGCTCTTCCAGAATGCCGGCCAGCCAAAGCCTCTCTCCACACGACTGAAATTCTGCTTCATAGCGTGATATAATTCAAAGTCTCCCGGATACCAGATCCAAAATGTGTTTTCCATTTTCATTTCCTCCAGATTTATTTGATCGTTAAATTACTTTCTGCAAATTTATATCTTCTTACATTGTAAAATGAAACCTGGAAAAAAGCTACAGCATCCCACGCTCAAAACCCTACAGATTACGTTCAGGCGGTATCCGATTCTGAATTTCCAATTCTATTTCTTAAAGAAAAAAAGCAAAGAATTATACAAATCTGCAATCCAGCAGTTATAGGCATGACCGCCTCCGTCAAACACCACCCACGCCACATTTTTATCCAGGGAAAAACGATCCGGCATTTTTTCCAGAACTTCATTCAGAAATTCTTCGTGATTTTCCAGGGAAAAATCCTCTGTTCCGTTTCCATTGTACCAATACTTAAAATCACAATTCCTGTATTCCTCTGACTCCAGAATCTCCTTAAACGCTTCCACATCTGCCCATGCGCCGGAGTAAGAGCCAATATAAGCAAACAGATCTGCACAGTGCATCATTCCGGAATTCACTGTTGTCTTTGATCCCCTTGATAGTCCTGCGAATCCTCGGTGATCTCTTGTCTTTTGAAGCTTCGCCTCGCTTACATCTTTTTCTGCATAAGTGGAATAGGTGGACTCAATCAGGGGTATAATATCGTTTCTCAATTCCTTCCAGAAATACATAGGCCACTGGTCCGCATAAGGATCCTTCTCATTATTAAACAGTTCCATTGGATCCATTTTCCGATACCCCATCTCTTCTGTTGGAGAATAGTAAGTTGGGGAAACCACAATCACAGGTTCACACTCTCCTGCTTCTATCATATTGTCCAGCACATTGCAGGCCACTTTTCCGGTGGAACTATTCCCGATCCAGTAATCCTCGAAGCCTCCGGTTCCATGAAGCAAATAAAGTATGTCATATTCCTGATTTTCATCATATCCGTATGGAAGATATACATTCACAGATTTCTCAAGCATAATGTTGCTTTCTCCTGTGACCGCCTCCAGAGCATAGGAATGACAGGTATATGTCAATGTTTCGACAGTCCCCCGTTCCTTACATTCTTCCGCATATGAAGGATCAAGCGGAAGGCTTGTGACAAAACCTTCTGTACCTGGATTTACAGTGCTTTCTTCTGCACAGTCCTGCTCCCATGCATTGATTTCCTCTACAGTATCCTGTGCCAGGACGGTGCTTTCCCCTGCAAAAAGAAGCAGAAAAAACAGAGAATATCTCAATAGTTTCTTTGTCTTCATATGTCTCCTTTCCAAAAGAGGCCAGCGCATTATCTGCGCCAGCCTCTCATTATAAACCAATCTTATTTCGCAGCGTTTTCGGCTTCTGCTGCTTTCATTTTCTTTCTCTTAAGAAGTGCACGTACCAGTACAAGAATTGCAATCACGCCGATTACAACACCAGCTGTTACATTGACTTTCATGAAGAGCTTATCCATATTGGATTTTCCGCCAACCGGATTCTCATCTCCTGCATATGCACCACTGTTTACAATTGTATACATGATGTTTTTGCATGCGTTGCGCATTGCCAGTGTTCCTGTTGCGCTCTGATTCGGGAACTGATTGGATGCTGCATTACCATATCCAAGCATCAGGTCATTTCCGTTTCTTACGCAGTTCTCGGAAATCATGTAGCCATAGGATCCGTCATAGTCTGTGATTGCCATGCCGCGGAAGCCCCACTCATCGCGAAGAACGGTCTGAAGCAGGTCAGAGTTTGCACAAGCCGGAACGCTTCCAAGCCAGTTATAAGATGTCATCACAGCCATAGAGCCGCCCTCTAAGCCTTTAATACAAATCTCAAACGGTTTCAGGTAGATTTCTCTCATTGCCTGCTCAGAAACAAAGGTAAGCAGGAAGGATTCACGGTTTGTCTCCTGATCGTTTACTGCGAAGTGCTTAACATATGGGTACACACCCTTGCTTACTGCACCATTTACCTGGTTCATAGCCAGATATCCGGCAAGTACGCCATCCTCAGAATAATACTCAAAGTTACGTCCTGCAAATGCGGAACGATGTGTGTTCATAGCAGGTCCGTACCATCCATAGTTCTTAACATCTGAGAACTCCTGACCCATAGATTCTCCAACCTCACGGGCAAGCTCTTTGTTCCAGGTCTGTGCAAGCAGTACCTCTGTCGGGTAAGAAGTACCATATGTCTTAGTTACAAAGTTGTTCAGACCGGCAGGTCCGTCACAATCAGATGTTGCGATCTTACCAACAGATGTAACCTCTGCTGTCTGCCATCCACCAACGTTGATCATGGTAGCCATATCTTCGTAAGTAAGCTGATCGAGAAGCTCATCCCATTTTGCGTCATCATAATCCACGCCTCTCAGATCAAAGAGGGTAAGACCATTGTCAGCGCCCAGAGTCGGCATCTTATCATCTGCGTTGTCGTATTTGGTGCTGTCATAAATACCAAATGTGTTTGCTTCTACTTCTGCACGAAGCTCATCAGACATCTGTGCTGCTTCTGCTGTAGGTGCTGCCCAGGAAGCTCCGGCATTCTTGAAGCCGTCTGCTCTGGAAAGCTGGATGAAGTCACCCTGTGTATAATCTTCAAATACGTTTACCGGAGCAGTCTTATCTGTAGAACGTCCCTCTGTGCTGTAATCGATGTCCTCATCTACGGTAAAGGTTTCTTCTGCAATTACAGTGTGGGAATCAGAACGAACAGAAATTGTGTATTCGCCTGCCTCCAGGATATATCCGCCGCCAGCTACCTTGATCTCATCAGAATCATAGGAAGCCATATCCTCTTTTGCAATCTCGAAGGAAAGTGTCTGGGATTTTCCCGGCTCCAGTGTTTCTGTTTTCTCAAACTGAACAAGGTTTACAGATGCTTTTTCAATACCGCCGTTTGTGTAAGGAGGAGTATAGTAAACTTCTACTACATCTTTTCCGGCAACATCACCTGTATTGGTTACTTCAACATCAAAGGAAACGGTATCCCCATTGTCCTTGAAGTTTGTCATTGTCTTATCAAAGGTTGTGTAGCTTAAACCATATCCAAACGGATACTGCACGCTGCTTTCGTAGTCGATCAGACCTTCGTCAGCAGCTGTTTCATAGAATTTATAACCAACATAAATTCCCTCTACATAATTTACGAAAGAAACATTTCCCTTGTAGGAAGAGTCTGCTGCAAGTGCCTGTGCTTTCAGATCATCTACGTTTGTATATGGGAAGTTTCCAATATTGTTAATGTAGTGTGCGGAAAGCAGATTCTTAACATAAGTGTCTGCTGTTTTTCCGGATGGGTTTACAGTACCGTTCAGGATCTCACCAAGTGCTGTGAAACCAGTCTCGCCAGCTCCAGGAGCAAGGATAACGGATTTGATCTGCTCATAGTTATCAACCCAGCCAAGCTCCATTGTATTGTTTGCATTGATTACAACGATTACATTGTCAAATTCGGAGCAAACCTTTTCAATCAGCTGTTCTTCTGTTACAGAAGGCTCCAGATAAGACTCACCCTCTTCGAAATCATCATAAGAACCGTTGTTTGTATAGGTTGCATTCATGTAACGCCAGTTTGCAGGCGCATTGGAGGTTGTAAGTCCCTGATTGTAAGTACCGTTGATAACAGCGCTCATGTTGGTAGGAAGGTCTGCACCCTCACCGCCAGGACGTCCAAGTACAACCATTGCGGTATCAGAGAAGTCTTTTGCTTCGTTCATGATATCGTCTGTGTAATGCTTCATGTTTGGCTCCGGCAGTGACCAGTCCTGAGCGGACATGGAAATAGTCGGACGCTCTGCACAGTATTCTGTGTACATATTGGAAAGTGTTTCATTTGTTTTATAGCCTGCATCCTGAAGAGACTGCAGAATGCTCACGTTTCCATCAGAATGAGATCCGGCAGAACCGGTTCCGCCATAGATCGGGCAGGTGGAATCCCAGCCAAATACATTCAGGTTTGTTACATCAGAAGATAATGGAAGAAGACCATCGTTCTTTACAAGAACCATACCTTCTTCTCCTACTTTTTCAATTGTGTCTTTACTCTGCTGGATTGTCTCCTCAGAGAATTCTGCTTTTGATGCATTCAGGAAACCTGAAACGTTTGCATACATCGGACCATAGCAAATGGAATTCACAATGATCAGGACAGCAGTAAGAAATGCCATGAATGCTTCAAGACGAACTGCACAGCGAAATCCCTTTTTCGCAAAGTGAGCAAGGAACATCACAGCTACCAGTACAACAACTGCGGCAATAATTGCATAAATATAGCCTTCCAGCTGTGTAAGGTAAGAAATGAGGTCCGCTTCACTGACACCGAGATTGTACAGGGTTGGTCCAAGAAGCTTTACTAATAAATCAACCATTTTTCTCCTCCTTCATTTTATCCACGCGGCCGTAAAAATATGGCTCATTGGCGGTTGTTTCTTTTAACTTGAATTTTACCATAAATTCATATTGTATAGGACTTTACTTCACAAATTGTTGTGTTTTTGCATGAATTGTCTGCGACAGCCAGCCAGACATCTGCTTTTCGTTAAAGCTGTTATCTTACGTAAATTTAAAGCCCGGCAAAGATTTCTCTCTGCCGGGCCATACTAAGCATTGACCAAGGCTTAGCTTAATATTTTATTTATTTGTTTGCTGCTTCATATGCAGAGTAGTCAAAGTTCTGTACCTTTGTAAGAGGCTCTGCTGTATATTTAGCTGTACGGTCATCATCGATCTTTCCGGACCAGTTAAGACCAAATGCAAAGTCATAAGTATTTCCTGCTGCATCTGTGTAGCATTCCATATCACGAGGAACATCCTCAAGCTGAGCTTCAACAGCTTCCATGTTTACAGGCTGCTGGAATACAAGGAGACCAGTTGGCTCTGTCTGTCCAAGGATAACTTCTGCTACAATATCCTCGCGCTGCTGGTTGTAGTTTACAAGGATTACGTCTGCAAGAGGCTCAACCTCATCCCAAACCATTCCACGCTCCATCTTCATGGAAACGATTACCGGAACATCACCTGCGTTCTCGTTTGCATACTGAAGCGCTTCCAGATCGCCATAGTTCGGAACCTCGTGTGCGGTTACACCCTTATAAGAACGGTTCTCTTTTGTTCCGTCTTCAAGAGTTTTTCCACCGATGGAAACTTCACGAGCTGTATCAGCTGTGTACTCGCCATACTGAAGGGATGCCGGATACCAAACCTCCTCAACATCGTCAGAAACCGGCTCGCCGCCGAATGCGCCTGACAGATGAGACTCATAGGAAGTAGCATATGCGTTTGTCATACCAACAAGTACATAGTCGCAAGCTGCGATCTCGTCTGCTGTTGCACGTGTAAGATCATCTTTTGTATAGGTTGCATTTCCTTCAGCGTCTGCCTCACCGGTAGGATCGCCAAGAGTATCTGTTACAACATTGAAGTACTGGCTAAGCTTGTCAATATCCATTCCCGGAGTCCATGTTGGAGTTCCTTCAGAGATACCACTCATCCATGTTGCACTCCATCCTGTGTTGTATACATATGGTACATATACGGTTGGTTTCTCAGAAGCAGCACCGTCAGCACTGATTGTTCCGTCGTTCTTAAGCATAACGATGGATTCTCTCTGGCCTTCTTTTGCGAAGTCGCTGGAACCGTCTGTTGTGATGATTGTATCAGCATAAGCTGTATCTACATATGGATTCTCGAATGTGTTAAGGTTCATCATTACAGCAACGAATTTCTCTGTTGCTGCACGCATAATCTCATCAGCTTTGTCCTGGCCGTCACGATCAACAAGAACACCATAAGCTGCTTTTGCTGTATCAACATCGCTGTATCCGCCAAGAAGGTTTACGCCATTTTCCCAGCTTGTTGCGATACGGTCAGCTTCTTCAAGGTCTTCAGCTCCCCAAACACCAGCGAACTGATATACACCCCAGTCAGTGATCTTAAGGCCTTCGAAGCCTGCCTCATCAAGCATGCCGTTCAGATATGTATTGTAAGCACCGGCCCACTCTCCGCCGTATGGGTTTCCGTCAGCGTCAACGTCAATACCATACTGTGTCATGATACCTGTAGTACCTGTTTTTCCAGGAAGGTTGAATGCACCATCAAAGAATGTGATCAGGTGTGCTTCCAGATTGTTTCCTGGGAATACTGCATAACGTCCGCCATTTGCATGGTCATCACGTCCACCTTCTGTGGAACCGTCACCTGAGAAATGCTTTGTGAAGCAGTATACGGACTCATCGCCCCATCCAAGATCTTCACCGTTCTCATCATATGTGGACTGCATTCCATTGATATATGCTGTAGCAATGTCAAGTGTAAGCTGCGGATCCTCACCGTATGTGCCGCCTGAACGGAACATGATCGGGGAAGCAATATCAACCTGCGGTCCGAGAAGTGCATTCACACCAGCTGCACGATATTCTTTTGCTGTCTCCTGGCCGATTTCAGCTGCAAGCTCTGTATCCATTGTGGATGCCAGGGAAAGAGTCTCAACAAGACCGGAAATGTTAGCCGGGTCAATGGAGATCATAGCCGGGATTCCGTAGAAGCTCTGCTCTGCAACTGCCTGAATTGCGTTTGCCCATTTTGCATGAGCAGTTCCGCCCTGTTTAATGTTACGGGTAACGCCGCCGCGTCCGCCCTGCATTAAGTAAGTATAAGAACCATCATCCTCAGCAAGAGGCTCTGTTGTGAAATCGCCCCAGCCACCGTGTGTCAGGACTGCTGCCATTTCCTCGCCCTGCATCTGGTTCACCAGATCAGCTGCACGCTCTTCTGTAGAAAGTCTCCAGTCCTCATATTTATCAAGCTCACCGTTCTGGTTCATATCCTTGAATGCATAGCCATCAGCTTCAAGAAGTTTTACTGCAGAATCAGCTGCCAGACCAAGAGTATCTCCATCTTCGTTCTCAACTTTAATCCAGCCATCTTCTGTAACGGAGATTGTATATTTTGCATCTGCACTTGGAACAATTCCACCAATTGCATCTGTTGCATCAGAAGCTTCCTCAGCCTGTTTGTATGGATCGTCTGCATTTGCAGCCTGCTTATACGGATCATCTGTAGCTGCTTCAGCCTGCTTATATGGATCATCTGCGGCTGCACCTGCCTGCTTATACGGATCATCTGCGGCTGCACCTGCCTGCTTATACGGATCATCTGCGGCTGCACCTGCCTGCTTATATGGATCATCTGCGGCTGCACCTGCCTGCTTATATGGATCATCTGCGGCTGCACCTGCCTGCTTATACGGATCATCTGCGGCTGCATCTGCCTGCTTGTACGGATCATCGTCTGCGGCTGCTGCCTGCTTGTATGGATCATCTGCAGCTGCCTCTGCCTGTTTGTATGGATCATCTGCAGCTGCTACCGAAACTGCTGCTCCGCTTGCTGCCATACTTGCAGTAAGCATTAACGCCATCAAACGTCTGGTTCTCTGTTTCATATTGTTGTCCTCCTTTTTGTAAGAACTTAACTTTGTTCCTCGCTGTAATAAGAATATAGCACAAATCATTTCATTCTTTGCTTTACTTGCATAAATTGTTGTTTTTTTGCATTAATTGTTAAAAGTCCCGGTTGGTTAGTTATGTCTTTTGTTTATTATGCACATTTGTATGGTTTATTTTTTGTACACTATTTCTAATTTCATTCATTTTGCAATTGTACTATGATGTTAAAAGGGCTGGCTGGTTTTTACCACTTGCACGCCCTGCGTAAACTATATATAATAGGAAAAAGCATGAACATAACATCTGATAAAGAATAACCAGATAACCATTTTTCACTCTGGTTTTATTATATTTATACGAACAGAAAAGGAAAAAATATATGATCAGAATTGCAATTGTGGAAGATGAAGAACAATACGTACAGCAGTTAACGGAATATCTTCAGGAATACCAGAAAAGTTCTAATGAAGAAATTGACATAACCGTATACCGGGATGGAGATGAGATCACTTCCAAATATAAATCTCAGTTTGATATTATTTTGATGGATATCCAAATGAAATTCGTAAACGGCATGACTGCCGCAGAAGAGATCCGCAGCGTTGATTCCAGCGTTGTCATTATCTTTATTACCAATATGACCCAGTATGCAATACAGGGATACAAGGTGGGGGCTATGGACTATATTCTGAAGCCGATCTCCTATTTCGCATTCAAGGAACGCCTCAATCAGGCAATTTCCAAGCTGAAGCACAGAAGCAGCAATTATGTTGTAATTCCTGTGAAGGGCGGAATTATTCGTCTTGATACCTCCGATATCTACTATATCGAAAGCCAGGGACATAATCTGATCTATCACACCTGCACCGGAGTTTACACAGCCTCCGGAACTATGAATGCAGCGGAAGAAGCCCTCACAAGCTATGGATTTTCCCGTGGAAACAAAAGCTATCTGATCAATCTGGCACACGTAGATGGAATCCAGGATAAATGTGCTATGGTAAAGGGCGAGAGCTTACAGCTAAGCCGTCCGCGTCAGAATGCATTTCTCCAGGATCTTACCAAATATTGGGGAGAAAATTAATATGTTACCATTATCCATATCTCCGAATATACCAAGAATTTATACTGCAATTGCAGAATGGCTTTCCTGTATGATCTGTCTCCTGGAAGTTAAGCATCGTGTAAATACCAGGCGCTTCATACTTATTTCTGCAGGCGTCTTATTTTTGCAGTCCATTTTCCTTTATCTTACTCCCGGGCTGGACAATTTACTGTGGATCTTATGTATGGCAGCTGCAGGACTTATGATGTATGCTTTTATTTATCTGTGTGCAGATGTGAACTGGAAGGATGCCGCCTATTACACCATACGCGCTTTTGTAATTGCAGAGTTTGCAGCTTCTTTTGAATGGCAGATTGATCTGTTCTTCCATGAAAGATCTTCACTTACTCCTGTACCGACGGGAAGCAGTATTCTGATCCTGGTTGTTTGCTATGCCATCTTATTTGGAATATGCGAGCGTCTATACCGACGCTACCAGTCAAAAGAACAGTCTCTGAATATTACAGGCAGAGAGCTGGCCTCTTATGCCATCATCGGACTGGCTGTTTTCTGTATGAGCAATTTCGGGTTCGTTGCTCCCGATCTTCCTTTTTATGGAAATTACTCTGACCAGATTTATAACGTAAGAACCCTGGTGGATCTGGGAGGCGTTGCCATTATGTATGCTTACCATGTGCAGCGTATGGATCTTCGCGTGCGTTATGAGCTGGAAAGTGTCCAGAATCTTCTTCACAATCAGTATGCACAGTATAAGCAGGCCCGTGAGGCAGTGGAATTGATCAACTACAAGTATCACGATCTGAAGCATCACATCATTGCCCTGCGTGCAGAGGAAAATATGGACAAGCGCAATGCTTATCTGAATCAAATGGAAGAAGAGCTGAAGAATTACGAGGCACAGAATAAAACCGGAAATAATGTGCTGGATGTTATGCTTACTTTGAAGACACTGTATTGCCAGAAGCATGGTGTTACCATGACCAGCGTTATTGATGGTACACTTTTTGATTTTATGAATGCGATGGATATCAGTTCTATTTTTGGAAATGCGCTGGACAATGCTATAGAATGCGAGCTGAAGATTCCAGATAAAGAGAAAAGGCTGATCCATATTAATGCGCATGCCAGAAAGAACTTCCTGATTATTCTGTTCGATAATTATTATGAAGGGGATATGAAGCTGGGGAACGGGCTTCCGGAAACTACCAAAAAGGATGCGCAGTTCCATGGGTATGGACTGAAAAGTGTGCAGTATACTGCTCAGAAATATGGCGGCGCGGTGGATGTGAGCGCCAATGATCATTGGTTTCATTTGAAGATTTTGATTCCAATGCCGGCGCAGACGGAGACGGCGAAGGCGGGTTCGGACGGAGCTGCTGAAACAGTGAACACAGTTGCTGCGACTGCAGCCACAGAGACAACGAAAGCTGCTGCAAATACAGCCAGGGAAAAAAATAACAATACTGCAATATAACAATACAGCCAGAAAGCACTTCTATTTTTGAAGAGATTTCTGGCTGTAGTTTTTTGTGAACAAATTTTGCTGCTTGTCTTTCGTCTACTTTGATATCTTTAAGTTTGGTCTGTTTTATTATCTTGAAAACCCCACCTGTGGGAAATTGGCTTCATTATTTCCTACAGCACAAATCCTGCGGCACTTTTGCCTTGTGCGTGAATATCCAGACAACAGTCTGCCACATGCTCCTGGTTTAAATCCAGGGAATAATTCACCTTCATATCAAGGCGGCTGTCGCTCTCTTTCAGTTCCAGATTGGTAGCGGAAATGCCCATTTCCAGGGTTCCAAAAGAAGTCGTGTAGAACGCCATGTTGCGCTTGCCCTGTTCAAATACCATGTGGGTATTTACCTGGCCCTTCTTGCGAACTTCCATTCCTTTCGGGGAAATCTTGATATAATTTACTGTGGGATCTCCGTGATCCTCCAGCATTTCCTCATAACGAAGATAGTGGCTGCCATTGCGGAAATAATACTCTCCCGGAACCACGATCTCAATCGGCTCATCCCCTTCCGGGGCATCCATCATATGTAAACCTTTTACATGAATTAAAACTTCTTTTTCCATGATTTTCTATCCATTTCTTTCTAACAGTGCAATCTGAATTAAATTCAGATTCGTTTTCTTTTGTATAATTACCTAAGCTTCTGCTAATAGTATTGATTCCAGGTTCTACATGTAGCTGTCAATATTTTTCAATATCAATCTTCTGTGTTTTCTCTACATCGAACGGCAGAATTGAGTTCGCAAAACCTTTGAATTTCTCCGCTAAATCGCTTACATAAAAGCGATATGGGAAATCGGACTGGCCCTGGCCTGTACTCTGCATATTCTGCTCCTTCAGAAGCTTTCCAAGCTCAAGAGCTGTCTCATATGCCGGATTCACCAGCTGAACACCCTCCCCCATGATCTGTCCAATAGTGGAACGAAGCAGAGGATAATGGGTACATCCAAGAATCAGTGTATCAATACCCTTTTCCTGAAGCTCTTTCAGATATCTGCTGGCAACCTCCACTGTCACTGGATCGTGTGTCCATCCCTCTTCTACAAGAGGAACAAACAAGGGACAGGGCTTGCCGATTACCGTAATCTCCGGGTCAATCTGCTTCAGAACCTTGGCATGAGTTCCGCTTTCAATGGTGCCCTCTGTGGCAATGACACCTACACGCTTGTTTCTGGTAACCTGCGCAGCTACCTTCGCACCAGCTTCGATCACACCTAAAATAGGAATATCAAATTCTTCCCTTACTGCATCCAAGGCAAACGCACTAGCAGTGTTGCAGGCAACTACAATCGCCTTCACCTGCTGCTCTTCCAGAAAACGGATAATCTGGCGGGAATAGCGAATAACAGTCTCTTTGGATTTGCTTCCATATGGAACACGGGCGGTGTCCCCGAAATATACGATTTTTTCTGACGGAAGATTCCGCATGATCTCGCGGGCAACAGTCAGTCCGCCGATACCGGAATCAAATACGCCTACAGGGGCGTCTCGGTCTATCTTCATTCATCTATCTCCAAATTCTATATTTCTTCCATTCTGTTCCCCCATTTTAACACCAAAGCACCGGGCTTGCAAGTATTTGTAAGCCCGGCACTAAACCATGTTTGTAAAAGCCTTTCTGCAAGATGTGCGTCACAATTTGTGGGAGATTTTGCCTGGATGAGGGCGTCGTAGTGGGCTACGACAACCGAATTCGGGTGAAATATACCGCAAAGTGGGGCGTGCAGATTGCCAGACAAAATTTAGCAATAGCATCATCACTTTACCAGATTCTGGAAAGTCTCCATAATCCAGAAATGAATTCTCGGCTTTGCTGCTTCTTTCTCATTCTCATCTGGATTCTCCATAAAACAGAACTGGGGATAAATGGTTCCCCACCAGGCGAGAAGCTCCGGGCTTTGCTTTTCATTTCCTATCACTGGGAAAATTAGTGAAGCAGACAAAATGGCAACGAATACATGATATTTTATTTTTCTTAAATACAACATAGGAATACCCCGCAAAATAAATTCTGCGATTGCATTGCTTAGAGCATGTTTGAAAAAAGCTCTAATACCGCAATCGCTTATTAACAGGAGTATTCCCGGGATTCTGTGTCTGTATTCAAACTTTTAAAACACTACTTCCAATTCTTCCCCTTGAATTATCAGATCTGGTAATGCGGGAAGGGCGCCGCGGTCGTACATTTCGTGGTAAAGCTCTCGCAGGGTGACAGCCTGGCTTGGGCTGCCGTCTGGGTTATTTTCCAGAAGTCCCAGAAGGTATTCTCCCAGGGATGTTTCCTGGGGACTGCCCCAGCCTACCGCCTCCGCCGCATTGCTGCTGCGGAAAACATATACATTTTCTCCTATGGTGGGCTCCTGTTTCAGGTATTCCAGCACCTGTTCCCAGCGCCCGCCATCCAGAAGAGACTGCCCCAGTACCAGAATTTCAAGATGTCCCATGTCCAGATATTTCTCCTGGGTGCGGCTGTAAAGCTGCTCTATCTCCTGAAAGGAATCTCCACTAACTGAAGGCGCTGCATTTCCCTGGTCTTCTCCGTTTTTCTCCTGTCCGGTTGCTTTTGGCAAATCGGGCACGCCATAGGTCAGCTGAAATTTTCTATCTTCTATATCCGCGCCAAGAGCCAGCGGATACATCCGCTTCTCCGGCTCCACGCCGCCGCAGCCCGACAACGTAAAAAGCGATATCCCCAATATAATTACAACTACGCTGCACCTTCTTACATAATTACCTAAGTTTAATCCCTCTGCTGCTTTTCTCTGCCGAGCTATGTTAATCGAATTTTTCCCCCATCCTGCTCTATTTCTTTTTTTAAGATTACTGGGCTCTGCTTTTTTCTTCCACCGCTTTTTTCCCATTATAAAAAAGATGATCTGAATAATTAACATCCCTGGTACAAAAATGCAGCCCAAGTACATTTCAAAATAATCACGGATTCTAATGCCGCGAACTTCAGTCACCATGACAACGAAAACCAGCAAACCTATCCACACCCGCCCGGTCCCAAGCCCGGTCTTTTCCACAATTAAATGGCCGTAATGCAGAAAACTTCCCACAGAGAACAAAAGACTGTACAGCAGAAATCCCATCCAAAGTACATCGAACCGCGCCAACACATTTCCTGGCAGGTCCGCGCCTGCAAGCAACGGCAAAATGGGGTAATTTTCATATCGCAGCCGTCCCCAGCCAAAGACTGCCGGCAGAAGCAGCTCCGCGAGAATTAACAGCACTCCCAAAGTAACTACTGCCAAGACCACTGTTTTCCCGATACTTTTTACATTTCCTGAATTTCCTTTTTTCTCTACATGTTCTAATAAAAAGGGCAGCAAACTAAGTCCGGAAAATGCACAGATCACATAATATCCGCTCTGCAGAATCCTTCTCCCGGAAAATTCAGAGTTCCACAGCATTTCCTGGAAATACTCCCATCTTCCCTGTCCGGCTGACAAAAGCAGCATCAGCACAACCGCCACAAGCACCAGTCCGCCTGATACCTCTCCAATCCGCCCTCTGCGCTGGATTCCCCGGTGAGTACCAAGACTGCACACGATCAGCGCAATCACACACAGCCACACTTTCTGCACTCCCGTACCAAGACTTACGGATACAATCTCTCCCAGAAGATCCAGCAGAAACGCCGCTCCCAAAATGCAGTAAACAAGATAAAAAATCCCCATCAGCCGCCCCAAGATTTTCCCCGCAGTTTTACACGGATTGGCGAAAGCATAGCCCAGCCGAATAAGAAAAATTACATAAAACAAAAATACCGCAACCGCCAGCAAAGTTCCAGTCAATCCGCTAAGTCCCTGATTCCGCCTCCCACGGAAAAGGCAAAGCAAAAATGGCGCAATGAAGGCGATCACGATCTGCCGATAAAGCTGCCGCTGTGAAATCCGGTTATTCTCTGCAAATTTCATTCACTCTCGCCTCCGTTCTTACCAACCTTGCTTCTTTCTTTCGGATCTTTTTGACTTCCCGAATTATGTGTTTCCTCTACTTCATTCTTTCGTAGCTTTTCTTTTTCCCAATTTCCAGAACCTTCTTCTGACTCATTCTGTCCCTCTTCTTCCTTCGCAGATCTCGTCCTCCGCAGCCGCACACTTTCATCCTCTTTGGCATACATCGGCCTTTTCCACCTTTTCCGAAAAGGCACCCTCAGGATTCCTGTTCCCGTCCCGTTTTCCCTCTTATATTTCACAAAGGGAACCAGATAGGGCACCCCGAAGCTGAGAAGTCCCGCCAGATGAGACACTGTCAGATACACCCCGATCACAATTCCAAAAATCCCCAGATATCCCCCCAGGAACAAAAAGAAATATTTCAAAAGCCGAAAAGCCGACGCAAACTCCTCATTTGGAATCGCCAGCGAGCCAAGAGCTGTGATTGCCACCACCATAACCACAATGGGGCTGACCAGATTTGCCTCCACAGCTGCAGATCCCACGATCAGGCCGCCTACAATTCCCATTGCATTTCCCAGTGCTCCCGGAATCCGCACTCCCGCTTCCCGGATCAGCTCAAAGGACAATTCCAGAAGTACCAGCTCCGCAATACTGGAAAAAGGCACCCCTTCCCTGGCCTGGGCAAAAGACAGAATCATATTCGTAGGCAAAATCTGTGTGTGAAACCGGATCACCGCCAGATAAAGCCCGGGAAGCAAGGTTGCCGCCGCCAGTGCCACATACCGCAGTGCCCGGAGAAAGGACGCCATCTCAAACCGATTGTACCAGTCCTCACTGCTTTCCATAAAACTGTTAAATACGCCCGGAAGAACCAGCGCAGAAGGCGAGTTGTCACACAACAGCACCACTTTTCCATTCAGGATTTCCTTGGATGCCCGGTCCGGCCGCTCCGTAGTCTGATACTGGGGAAAAGGGGAAAACCAGGAATCCTCTGTCAGCTGTTCCAGCATTCCGCTATCCAGAATCCCGTCAATCCGAAATGCTTCCAGCCGTTCCTTCACCTGCTCCAGAAATTCCTCCCGCACCAGATCTTCCATATAAACCATCTGCACCAATGTATGGGAACGTTCCCCTATATAAAATTCCACCACCTTCAATCGGGTATCCCGAAGACGTTTCCGAATCAGGGCGGAATTGGTTTTCACGGAATCGGAAAAGCCCTCTTTGGAACCACGAAGCACCTTTTCCATTTCCACTTCCGTAACACCCATGCTGGGGTATCCGGCGCTGGAAATTTTCATTGCCTGGTCAAAGCCATCCATAAAGAACACAGCATCTCCAGAAAGTACCCCGGTGAACACCTGCTCCATATCCGTCAGCTTTTTCACATCTGCAATTCCCAGACTGTTATATTCCACAAATTCCTGAATCTGCGCCGGCGAAATCTCCCAGAAGTGCCCGATCATTTTTCCAAGTGCGGAATCCTCCAGCATCATATTGGAAGTCGCCACCTCAATGTAAACCATCAGGCAGTCCACCTTGCGCTCCTCGCCGAGGCGCATCCGCCTGATCTGAATATCCCCGCAGTCCTGCAGGCGCTCCCTTACATGCTTCTCATTTACACGAATGTCCTTTGAAATCATAACAATATTATCATTTTTGTTCATTTAAATCACCATATATAATTTCATAGTACACTGAAAATTAAGTATCTGTCATATTGACACAGGACGATTTTTTCATATACAAGATAAACTAAGAATGTGTTACAGCGACTACGACAATCTACATAGCCGTAATATATGGATATCCTGCAAGTCATTATGGTAATTTCCTAATATTTGCTGTACTACAATAAAAAAAAGACACCAGGTATCTCTCCCAGTGTCTCCCAATTCTAAAATTCTATTCATTCTTCCGCTCTGATTGCCTGGATGATTCCCATCCTCTGGTTCTCCAGGTGCTCGAAGGACAACTCCTGCGCCTTCTTCACATCCCGGTTGCGGATTGCATCGGTAATCTCCTCATGCTCCTTCACCAGACGGTTTCTCGCCTCATCTTCTTTTAGATACTCCACACGGTACCGATAAATCTGCTCTCTCAGATTATTCAGCACCTGCATCAGACGCTTATTATCTGCTGCCCGGTAAATAGCCTCGTGGAAATTCACATCCGCTTCGGCCATCTTCACCAGATCACCTTCGGCTGTGCTCTTCTGGAAATCCTGTGCTGCCAGTTCCAGTTCCCGCACATCCTCGTCTGTCATATTGGCGCAGGCCTTCTCAATAGCCATATTTTCCAGAGTGATTCTTACCTCCAGAACATCGTTCAGATCTTTCTCCGTAATGTTGGCAACCTGGGCACCTCTTCTTGGGATCATCACCACCAGGCCCTCAAGCTCCAGCTTACGCATGGCCTCACGGATGGGAGTTCTGCTCACTCCTAACTTCTCCGCAAGGGCAATCTCCATCAGTCTCTCGCCCGGCTTCAGCTCCCCTTTCAGGATTGCCTGGCGAAGTGTGTTAAAAACAACCTCGCGCAATGGAAGATACTCATCCATATGCACTGTGAAATCACTTGTCATTCGTATTTCCTCCTAAAAGACTTCCGTCGCAAAAACAGTCTTAGCCAGCTTGCTTTCCCTAAGTACTGCTGCCGCCTGTTCCATCTTCTCTCTGCTGTCAAAAATTCCAAAAACGGTAGGGCCGCTTCCGCTCATCATTGCCTTGCGGGCTCCGTGATTCTCCATCAGATCCTTGATTTCCTGAATAACCGGATACTTCCCGATGATTCCCGGCTCAAATACATTTCCCATTCTGGAAATCATTCCATCCAGATCACCTTCACGGATGGCAGTTACCATCCCGTCAATATCCGGATGCACTACGGCAGGATCATCTAGCTTCAGATTCTCGTAAGCTGTTTTAGTGGAAACATTTACTCCTGGCTTGCCTACCAGGACATAACACTGAGGAACTCTTGGAAGCCTGGTCAGCTTTTCACCGATTCCCTCTGCAAGAGCAGTTCCCCGCATTACGCAGTATGGCACATCTGCTCCTACCTTCACAGCGCGCTTCATCAGATCTTCCTCAGAAAGGCCGAGACCAAAAATCCGGTTCACTCCCACGAAAGCTGCTGCCGCATCAGAGCTTCCCCCAGCCATACCGGCTGCCACCGGAATGAATTTCTCCAGATTCATCGTCAGCCCCTCTTCAATATGAAATTCATCCATCAGCATTTTGGCGGCTTTATAGACAAGATTCCTTTCATCTGTGGGAACATACGGGATATTGGTGGTAAGCGTAATTCCCGGCTCTGCCTTTTTCTCAATTTCAAGCACATCATACATCTGTATGGTCTGCATGATCATGCGGACTTCATGGTAGCCGTCAGCGCGCTTCCCAACTACATCAAGTCCAAGATTTATTTTTGCAAGTGCACGTAATCGCATAATTCCCCTCCGCTTTTGTACTTTGTATACAATCTCTTACTTTTCTTATTGTAAAATATTTTTGTATTTTTTTCAATACATATGCGGAGGATTTTTGTTGGGGAAATTTATCATTACGCTCTGAAACGTTTGAAAAACAGGCTATCCTTCCACTTTTTTCACCAGCAGAAGCGGCATTCCCGGTGTTACCTGGTCGCTTTCCAGCTCGTTTAATGTGCAGATTTCCTCCACCGTTGTATAAAAATGCTTTGCAATATCCCACATAGTGTCCCCGCTTTTTACCACATAAACCGTGATTCCAGGCATTGCCTGGATTTTCTGCATGTCAAGGGGCTGCTCCTCTACCTTGCTGATGATCATCCTCTTTTCACACTGAAGCACCAGCACATTCAGGCTGATCACGGCTTTCACTTCGATTTCATTGCTGTCGATCATGGAGGTGGACAGCTGCTCCAGATCTGCCTGCAGGAAAAAGGTGCTGTCCTCAGTGATTCCGTTTGCCTCTATCACATGGGAAAATGGCAGCATGCCGTCAACGGAATAGAATGGCATCTCATCATTTCCTGTGATGTAAAGTATTTTCAGGAATACCACGCCTTCCGCCTGGATTCCATTTTCCACTACCTTTGTCTTTTCCACTTTGACTCTGCCCTGGCTGTGGCAGATCTGCAGGATTTTTCCTTGGCTTTCCTTCAGCTCGATCCGGTCAGAAACACGGCACTTGGAATCATTTCGCACCAGCAGGCTTTCCAGGCATTCCTCTTTTCCCTGTAAAATACACTCCTTCAGCGGAGAATATACGTCCAGGATCAGGTCGTGCTCTTCTTCCCGGTAAAGCTTCATATCCAGTTCCAGAACCACATCTACAGAAAGAACCCGCTCTTCCCCATCTGCGTCCGGCTTCACCTCTATGCTCTGGTGCATAACGGAAGCCGCAATGTTGGGTATCATGTCAGCCGTGCAGCCTGTGCAGTCCAGCTCTGTGTTAAATGGCAGCACATACTCTGCCCACTGAAGGGGATTTTCCTCATCCTCGCCGGAATAAAGGACGAAAACTGCCAGCTCACCCCTGGCTTTTATCATGTTGTCTTCCAGTCTCAGGTCAAGCCCGCGCACCTCAATGGTGTTCCACAAAAGCATATCGATATTAGGCTTGTTTGAAGCCAGGGTCACCTCATCCTTGATGCGCAAGGTATCCTTTTTATGTACCATCAGGCTCATCAGCTGTACCTTTTTCTTTTTCACGGAAATGCCATCCTCACTGATTTCTACCGGAAGCTGGATGCCTGTCATCTCATCTACCACTGCGTAAAAGGTGACGATTGCCTTGATATTCAGTTTTCTGGAATGGATCATGTGCACGCTGAGATCTTCAATTTCCCACTTCAGGCACATTTTGTCACCGCCTGCAATTCCTTCCAGGTTCAGGGTCTCATCAAAGGGAAGCTTTGCCGCCAGGCTGCAGACTTTCTGGTCCTCTTCCCCCACATAGAGCACATCCGCGTTCAGGTTTCCGCTGATAAAAGCCTTGCCTTCGCTAAGGCGCACCTCGTCCATTACAATATCGCCTTTGCTTTGGATCAGCCTTCCCATATCCGGCTTTGCGTCCGGCACATTGTAATCCGCGTCAAAGGTTACCTGGCTGGTTGCCCGGCTTTTTACATGAAGCATCTGTACACTTTCTTTTCTTAATTCCACTGCTCTCCACTCCTTTTGATTGATTAAAATTTCCCATATAAACTTTTGCGATCTGTCAAAAAGCCTCCCCAGGATATCTTCTACTCAAAAATCACAGGTTCCTTCCTGTAAGCCATCTTTACCACAATATAAGGATAAGACGGCGGACTTAAGGTAATTTTGGTATCTGACGGTCCGATTAGTTTTGTTTTGAAAAATATGGCCTGGGAGGTCACACCCAGTTCTTCCACCTGGATGCTGTAGCCTCCGCTCATCTGCTGTCCATAGCCTTTTATCAGAAACAGCTCCTTTTCGCTTTGATAGGTCATCTGAAATTCTTTTCCCTTCTTTTCCTCAATCAGGGCCGTCAGTTCTGCGGGCAGATTTTCCTGTTTTACAATGGAATATTCCAGAGGCTTTCGCGGCTCTTCCTCGATCTTAATAAAACGGCATCCTCCAAGAAAAAGCAGCGACCATAGAATCAGCCCCAGAACTGCTGCTGTTTTTTTCATCCGGTCACCTCAGTCTCCCCTGTTACTGCTTTGTTGCTCACAGCAACCTCCATTTATTTTATTCTATGTGGAATAAAAAAGATTTATTGCAAGAATTTTTCAAATTACATATAATAGACGTAAACACCGTGCAGCAGAGCGTGCTCTAAAAGGCTCTGGCACAGAATACAGAAAGGGAAATATCATATGATTCGTTTTATTTTATGCGTGATCGTCGTGGTTGGATTCCTGATTTTATCCATTCCGATTCTTCTTGTAGAATGGATTATCGGCAAGTTCAATCCCATGGCGAAAGAGATCAGTTCTCTTCGGATCGTTCAGGCGGTCTTTCGGTTCATCCTGTGGGTAGCCGGGGTGAAGCTTACGGTCATTGGGGAAGAAAATGTGCCAACGGACACTCCGGTTCTTTACATTGGAAATCATCGAAGCTTTTTCGATGTACCAATTACTTACCCCCGCTGTCCCATCCGCACAGGCTACATAGCCAAGAAAGAGATGGAAAAGGTGCCGTTGCTTTCCACATGGATGAAGCGTCTCCACTGCCTGTTCCTTGACCGCAAGGATATTAAGCAGGGACTAAAGACTATTCTCGCGGCTATTGAGAAGGTGAAATCCGGCATTTCCATCTGCATTTTCCCAGAAGGTACCCGCAGCAAAAATGAGGATGAGCTGGACATGCTTCCGTTCCATGAGGGCAGCTTCAAGATTGCCACCAAGACAAACTGTCCGATTATCCCAATGGCCATCAGCGGTTCCGCCGACATCTGGGAAAGCCATTTCCCAAGGATCAAGAAGACCCATGTCATTCTTGAATACGGCAAACCAATCTACGTAGACCAGCTGGAAAAAGAGGACAAAAAGCACCTGGGCGCTTACACCCAGAATATTATTCACGAAATGCTGGTAAAAAACAGGGCGCAGTTATAACGCCCTGTTTTTTCGTCTCACCGCTTTCGGTGACTGGCCGTAGCGGTCTTTAAATTTCAGCAGAAACCCTTTGTAGTTGGTGATTCCGTTTTTGTCCAGGAGGAATGTGATGTTTTCGTCAGTTTCCAGGAGGTCATTATAGAAATGTTCCATGCGGATCTGGTTTACATAAGCAAGGAAGGTCTGTCCAGTGTATTTGCGGAAAAGACGGCAGAAATGTTCGGGGGTAATGGATAAAAGTCCTGCCGCATCTGCCAGGGAAATAGTTTCGCCGTAATGTGCCTGCACATACTCCATGCACAGCTTCATCCGCTCCAGATCCCGCAATGCCCCGTGACTGCCGGAAGCCTCTTCCTCTGTTCGGATTCCTTCTGTGTAAAGAAGAAACAGCAGGCGATAAACAGCAGCCAGAACCAGCAGATGATAGCCCTCCTTTTTTTCCTGGTAAAGTCCGTCTATCTCGTGGAAGATTTCTGCCATCTTAAAATTCAAACTCGCTCTTGCCATGTCTCTATGTTTCTCACCATCCGCAGAATCTTCCGGTATTAATTTCTGACCGTCTTCCATCCTCAGTTCCTGAAAAGATTCCCTCTCCTTCTCCAGGTTATGCTCATTTATACTTCGATCTCCCGGTATAAACTCCTGAAATTTCAGCGAATTCCACCTGGGGGAAACTCGCTCCAGATGAACAGGCGGGATTTGAAGGAGAAAATACCTGGCATCCTCATGGGTATAAGTGTAATGAATATCATTGGAATTCACCAGAAAGATGTCCCCTTTTTTCAGTTCATAGCTCACATCATTAATAGATGCCGTAATCGCCCCGCCTGTCACGTAAACAATTTCCAGGTGTTCGTGCCAGTGAGCCGGCAGAAGCTGATCCCAGGTATTTACAAATGTAAAATGAAGTTTTCCAGGATGATCGTCCAGCACGTTTTCATATTCCGCGTTCATCATTTCACCGTCTTTTCCACAGCGTGTTTAAAAATTTTCTGTTCACTTTGCTAAAGTCAAAATACACCCTATACTTTCAAATAAACTATACAATATTTCCTGTAAAATATCAAGAAAGCCCTACAAAAGAAGCAATAAACCATCTAGCACATACAACTATTTTCCAGTACAATAATCCTACAAAATACAAAACTGCCAGACAAACGTTTAAAAATTGCATAAAAAATATTTTATCCCAAGGAGGACACCTCAAAATGAACAAATGGACCCGAGTTAAATTTCAGCCAAACCTTCCATTAAAAGAAAGCGGCCGCGTAACCGCAAGCAAAGAACACATCCAGCTTTCCAAAGAAGCAGCCAGGGAAGGTATGGTTCTTCTGAAAAATGAAAATCACCTTCTCCCGTTAGCAGAAGGCACCCGCATCGCACTTTTCGGCAAGGGAAGCTTCGACTATGTAAAAGGCGGCGGAGGAAGCGGCGACGTTATGGTTTCCTATGTACACAATCTATATGATGGACTGAAAATGCAGAAAAATGCCGTACAGATTTATGAACCATTATCTGCATTTTACAAGGCAGACATCCAGCACCAGTATGAAAAAGGTGCTGTTCCCGGAATGACTGTAGAACCGGAGCTGACGGCAGAGCTTGCTGACGGTGCCAAAGCCTTTGCGGATGTCGCCCTGGTTGTAATCAGCCGTTTTTCCGGCGAAGGCTGGGATCGTTCCAGCGTTGAGTGCAGCAACGAATTCAATCCCTGGGACAATGAAACCACTATGCCGAAAATTTCCGCAGAAGTTTTCCCAGATGGAGATTTCTACCTCACCGCCCGCGAAAAAGCAATGCTTGCTATGGTAAAGGAGCGCTTCGAAAACATCGCTGTTGTTCTCAATATCGGCGGCGTCATCGACCTTTCCTGGATAAAAAACGATGACCAGATTGGTGCTGCTCTTCTTGGATGGCAGGGCGGCATGGAAGGCGGACTTGCCATGGCAGAGCTTCTTACAGGAAAAGACAATCCATCTGGCAAGCTGGTTGATACCTTCGCAGCATCTGCAGACGATTATCCATCCACCGCAAACTTCCACGAATCCTTTGATTATGTAAACTATACAGAAGACATCTACGTAGGCTACCGCTATTTTGAAACCATTCCAGGCGCACAGGAAAAAGTCGTTTATCCATTTGGCTACGGACTTTCCTATACCACCTTTGCACTGGACACCACCGCAATGTGGGAAACAAAAGACCATATTTTTGCAGAGATTCAGGTAACCAACACAGGTGATATGGCTGGCAAAGAGGTTGTACAGCTTTATTTTGAGGCACCTCAAGGACTTCTGAAAAAACCATCCCGCCAGTTGGCCACCTTTGCCAAAACCCGTCTTCTTCAGCCAGGTGAAACGCAGCTGATCCGCCTTTCATTTGCAAAAGCAGACATGGCTTCCTATGATGATCTTGGAAAAATCCAGAAATCTGCATACATTCTGGAAAAGGGTACCTACAAATTCTTTATTGGAACATCGGTGAGAAACACAGAAGAGGGCATCCAGACCATGGAGCTTTCCCACAATATTATCACCAGACAGCTTACTGCCCACATGGTTCCAAGCAGTCTGAAAGAGCGCATGCTTTCTGATGGAACCTTTGAGGCACTTCCGCAAACCCAATGCAATGACATGAACCAGTGTGTATTTGAAAAAATGATTCCCGGAACCGAAGAGGGAATTACCCCCGGCATACGTGGCTGTGCACATGGTGCTCTTTTTGATAACTATGGCAAAAAACAGTTTATTGATGTGGCAGAAGGCAAGCTTTCCCTGGATGATTTTATGGAACAGTTAAGTGATGATGACCTGATTCATCTTCTTGGCGGCCAGCCCAATATGGGCGTTGCAAATACCTTCGGCTTCGGCAATCTTCCGGATTATGGAGTTCCGTCTATTATGACTGCTGACGGACCTGCCGGACTTCGTATCAGCGGTGACTGCGTCATCAACACAACTGCATGGCCTTGCGCGACCCTTCTTGCATGCACCTGGAATCCTACACTTGTACAGCAGGTCGGACAGGCTGGTGCAAAAGAAGTGAAAGAAAACAATATCGCCGTATGGCTGACGCCTGCGGTAAATATTCACAGAAATCCTCTGTGCGGAAGAAATTTCGAGTACTATTCCGAGGATCCGCTTATTGCCGGAAAAATGGGCGCAGCAATGGTAAAGGGTATCCAGTCCCAGCATATCGGTGCTTCTGTAAAGCATTTTGCAGCGAACAACAAAGAGACAAACAGAAAGCACTGCGATTCCCGTGTTTCCGAAAGAGCTCTCCGCGAAATCTACCTGAAAGGCTTCGAAATCATAGTAAAAGAATCACAGCCATGGACCATTATGTCCTCTTATAATGCCATAAACGGACATCGTGCCTCCGAGAACCATGAGCTTCTGGAAGACATCCTAAGAGGCGAATGGGGCTTTGAAGGTATGGTTACCACAGACTGGTGGACCAGGGGAGAGCACTATAAGGAAATCAAAGCCGGAAACGATGTAAAAATGGGAACCGGATTTCCGGAACGTGTAAAAAAAGCTATGGAAATGGGACAGCTTGGACGTGCTGAGCTAAAGCACTGCGCAAGACGTGTTTTGGAACTGATTCTGAAAATTGACTAATAAATGTACCAAAAACCTTTTTAATTTACGATCAAAATAGCAGCCATTATTCCCACAACCGTAGCAAGAAGTGCTCCCGGAAGAGTGAAACGGGTTTTCTTCACCTTTGTCATGCCGAAATAAACGCTCATACAATAAAATACACTTTCCGTTGCGCTTAGGATAATGGCTGCCATAAAGCCGATGGTGGACTCTGTTCCATGTTCCTTAAAAATGTCCAGAAGCAGGCTTGCCGCTGCACTGGATGAGAAAAGACGGACCAGTGCCAGAGGGACAATATCCCCGGGAATTCCAAGGGGACTGAGGATTTTCCCAAGAAGATCTCCCATATATTTCAAAAGGCCAGAGGCGCGAAGAACACCAACTGCAATCATAAGTCCGATTAAGGTTGGACAGATTGATGCAATTGTTTTCAAGCCCTCCCGGGCACCATCAAGGAAATCCTGGTAAACATCCCTTTTGGACAAAAGACCAAAGCCAATGATTCCAAATAAAAGAAAGGGTATCATAAGATCGGACAGATATAACATGAATTTCATCTGGAACCTCCTGTTTCAGGTAAAACTGATACTATATTTCATTCTGAATAAGATCAAAAAAATATGTTCAGAAATACTTTATAAGGTATGCCAGACATTGAAATAAATGATTATCCAGGAAAGATACTCTTCAAGATTTTTTGTATTGATCCCGCCCCTTGATTCATCTGATGTATTTATCGGATATTCTATTGGTCAAAATGCAATACTGGAATTTTGTCTAAATTTCTATATCTGTTTTTGTACATTTTAGCATTTTGACATTGAACCTGAAACACATTATCATAGGAAATAAGCTGCCTAATGAAACCATTCTGTCGGAACGTCTGAATGCAAAAATATTGTAGTTCCAAGACTGGTTCCTGTGTTGCAGATGCCATTGCAGCTCATGAGCCCCTCCGGACACAGGATGCCATGTATCTGCATCTGGTTTACAACCGTAAGAGAATTCAGATGATTAAAAAAGGAGACCTTATATGACACTGCAGCAAATAAGATATTTTATCAGCGTAGCTGAGTCCGGCTCTATCAGTGAAGCAGCCAAGCGTTTGTTTACAGCTCAATCAAGCATTTCCAGTGCTATTAAGGAAATAGAAAACACATATGACATTACTGCATTTATAAGAGAAAGCACAGGCGTACGTCTTACCAGAAGCGGCGAAGAGCTTTTAATTGAGTTTAAGGGAATTCTAAGCCGTCTTGACTACCTGGATGAGAAATATAACGGTTCCAAAAAACGGCCTTTAGGTCTGTCCGTTTCTGCCCAGCATCACATTTGCGGCATGGCCTCTTTTATTTCTGTCATCAATAAATTAAATGAACGCTATGGTTCCTATCACTGTGGTTTTTATGAATGCCGTACCTCAGAAGTACTGGATCGCGTAGAACGGGGACTGGACGATTTGGGAATTATTTTTTTCACAGAGCATAGCAAAGGACAGATGATTCAGGAATTAAGAAATCGTGGTATTATTTTTAATCACATTGTTTATCAGACAGCTCATGCTTACATATGCCAAAACCATCCACTTGCCAATAGCCAGGAAATTAATATTGAAGAAATGATACAATATCCTTTTATTTCCTATGATCGTTCACCTGACACGAACCCTGCTTATACTGATCTTATCATTCCAAATTATCAGGTAAAAAAAATAATCCATGTTTCTGACCGGGCAGCGTCCTATTCTGCTATGCGTTATTGCCATGGATTTGCTATTGGAAGTGGTTACAGATCTTTTGATAGTAATTACAGCGACATTATTTCTCTGCCTGTCAAAAACGGAGTTCGCCTTGAAATAGGATGGATTTTGCGTCAAAAGCATACACTTTCTGATACCGCCAGCCGTTTTGTGGAACTTTTAATGCAGAATGAGGCTGTTTCTATGTAGATAAAAATCTGACGATTTTCTTATAAAATAATAATGCAGTGAGAAAACACTTTTCTTGATATAGCGAAAAAAGCGATGGCTTCCCATCGCTTTTTGGTATGTTCGCAGAAACCAGCTCTCATGTTATACTTACAACGTAAATTGCTGCGCACCTGCGCAGAAAAAAAGGAAGGAGTTTCTTATATGGAAAAACTAAAGATTGTCATCAAAAAGTACTGGAAAATTTACCTTGCCGCTCTGGTCATTTCCGCAGTCTGTGATCTGATCGGAACCGTTAAGCTTAACATTGGCGTTGGTACACTTACTCTGTTTCCGATGGTGTTTGCCGTCATATTCGGAGGGCTTTTAGGGCCGGATATTTTTAAAGTATTCAAAACTGAGGAATGTAAAATAGGCGGAAGTCTGGTTCTTGTGGTTTTGGCACCTTTTATGGCAAAAATGGGCATTTCTTCCGGTGCAAATCTTGCAAAACTGGTTTCAGTGGGCCCTGCATTGCTTCTTCAGGAATTCGGAAATCTTGGAACGATTCTTTTATCTATGCCTCTCGCATTATTGCTTGGTTTAAAGAAGGAATCTATTGGTGCATGTTACTCAATTAACCGTGATTCAAACCTTGGATTAACTACAGATATTTTTGGACCGGACGCTCCGGAAACAAAAGGAACCTTTGCAGTTTATATTGTAGGTTCTGTAATCGGAACAGTGTTTATCAGTATTCTTGCAAGCGTTGTAGCTTCCTGGAATATTTTTGATCCTATTGCTCTTGGTATGGCCAGTGGAGTAGGAAGTGGATCCATGATGACTGCTGCTGCCGGAACATTAGGTGAAATCTACCCACAGCAGGCAGAAAATATTATGATTATGGGTGGTGCCAGTGATATGCTGACCGGTATTACCGGAATTTACATGGGTACTTTCGTAGGCCTTCCTCTTGCAAAAAAATTATACGCAATTTTAGAGCCTAAGATTGGACGCAAAAATAATCAGGAGGTTAAATAAATGGTCAGAAAATACTTCGTACAGCAGCTTGGACTGCTTCTCATGGTGTCTGTGATTATAATACTTACAAATGTAATTGGTTACAAAATGCCTGTAAAAGATTCCATTATTGGAGTTCTTTTACTGAGTGCTATTTCTCTTATCGGTCTTACTATAAGTAAATTTATGAGCCGATTTGTTAAGCTTCCTTCTATGATGTATGTATCCCTTCTCGGGCTGCTTCTTGCATGTCCTGTTTCGCCGGTAAAAGATATCGTAGTTGGAACTACAACTCCTGTTGCATTTTTAGCTCCGGCTACAGCACTTGGTGCATTTGCCGGTGTTTCTCTGGGAAAAGATTTAAAGGATTTTGCAAAAATGGGATGGAAGCTGGTATTGATCACTTTATTTGTAATTACCGGAACCTTTATATTCTCCGCTCTTGTTGCAGACATTGTTTTGAAAATGACAGGAGCCATTTAACAATCATATGAGATGAAATGAGGTAGATTATGGAAAACTATGATATTTTAATCAAAAATTGTCAGGTTTTGAATCCTGATATGAGCGTTTCATCCACCTGTTCAGTAGGAATTAAAGACACCTGGATAAAAAAAATCGGTTCAGCAGATGAATTCGCTGATAGTGTTGCCACAGAAACACTTGATGGAAAAGGTAAGCTTGTTATGCCAGGTTTAATAGACGGTCATACACATACCTGTCAGCAGCTGTTAAGAGGTCGTGTTGCTGATGAATATCCTATGGTTTGGACTCGTTTCCTGGTTCCCTTTGAAAGCAATCTTCTCCCGGAAGATTCTTACGTCAGCGGACAGTTAGCCTGTCTGGAAATGATCAAAAACGGAACTACTGCTTTTGCTGATTCCGGCGGTGTACATATGGAGCGTGTAGCTGATGCAGTTATAGAATCCGGCATGAGGGCCGCAATAGCGAAATCCACAATGGATATGGGCAATGCTATTACAGGCGCAATGAAGGAAACTGCATCTGAAGCTATAGACCATACAAAAGAGCTGTATAAGAACTATCAGGGAGCCGGCGATGGCCGTGTGGATATCTGGTTTGCTATTCGTCAGGTAATGACCTGCTCCAGAGATCTCATCGCCATGGTAGGTGAATGTGCCAAAGAACTTCATACAGGCATCCATGCACATTTATGTGAGCATAAAGATGAAGTTAGCTTTTGCCTACAAAATTATCAAAAACGTCCTGCTGAATTTTTAGATGAAATGGGAATTTTGGGTCCAAATCTTCTGACCGCACATAATGTTATGCTGTCAGACCATGATATTGCATTGATGGCAGAACGAGGAGTAAAAATGATCCATTGTCCAAGAGCCAACCTGGCAAATCATGGCTTCCCGAAGGCTCCTCAGATTCTGGAAGCTGGTGCAAGTGTAGGTTTGGGTTGTGATGGAGCTGCTCCTTCCAACCTGGATATTTTCGATGAGATGAAGGTTCTGCGTTATTCTATGCTGGCTTATTGGGGACTTCCTTCTTTTAATCCGGTAGTTATGACCTGCCCGACTCTTTTGAAAATGGCTTCTCAGGGAGGAGCAAATGCTATCGGACATGGTGATATTCTGGGATCTGTAAAAGAAGGAAAGAAAGCTGATCTGATTCTTTTAAATATTGATCAGCCGCATATTACACCAACTCAGAATCTTGTAAATACTATTGTAGATGCAGCAAATGGACACGATGTAATCGATTCCATCATCAATGGAAAGCTTGTCATGAAAAATCGTGAGGTACTTACATTAGATGAAGAGCGAATTCGATTTGAAGCTGCACAGCATATGAATGAAATCATAAAGAGAGCTTATTAAAAAAAGCAAAAGACTGTTATACCAAAATTTATGTCAACAGCAGGCGGGTAATCCGCCTGTTTTTCTGCTTTTTTATTACTCTGGTAAGCGACCTTCATACATGATACTCAGCTCTCCATAAACCTGAGCCCAGTTCCGGATTGTTGTAGTCCATTTTTTCGTGGCTTCAAAGGTAGCCAGATAAAGGGCTTTTAAAAGGGCTGTGTCACTTGGAAAGACGCTTCTCTGACGATTCAGCTTCCGATAAGTGGAATTCAGCGATTCAATGGCATTTGTTGTATAAATGACCTTTCTAACCATTGCTGAAAACTTGAAGATTGGGGAAATAGCATCCCAGTTATCCTTCCAGCGTTTCATGGAATTCGGATATTTTGGAGTCCATTTTTCCGTTACCCGATCCAAAGCTGCCAAAGCTTTCTTTTCATCCGCTGCCTGATATATCGTTTTTAAATCTGTAGCAAATGCTTTTCTGTCTTTATCCGGAACATATTTCAAGGTATTTCTCACTTGATGAACGATACATCTTTGATATTCTGTCTTAGGAAATGCTGCCGCAATCGCTTCTTTGATACCTGTGAGTCCATCTGCGCAGATGATCAGGATATCTTTTACACCACGATTTTTTAATTCGTTTAAGACGGAAAGCCAATACTTGGAACTTTCATTTTCTCCAATACGGATGGTAAGCACTTCTTTCTTACCTTCCGCATTAATCCCAAGAATGACATAGGCAGCAAGCTTCCGGATCACTCCATTATCACGGACGGAATAATGAATCGCATCAATATATAGGATTGGATAAACTTCATCTAATGGCCGATTCTGCCAGTCTTCAATCTGTGGAAGAATCTTGTCTGTAACATCTGATATAAAACCTTCTGATGTTTCAAAACCATAAATATCTTCGATTGTTTCTGAAATCTGCCGGGTTGTCATACCTTTTGCATACATAGAAATAATCTTCTGATCGATATCTGAAATGTCTTTCTGACGTTTCTTTACTACTTGAGGTTCAAAAGTTGATTTTCTGTCTTGTGGAACTTCAATCTCCATAGAACCATAACGACTATTCACTCTTTTTCGCTTATAACCATTGCGATAATCATCGCTATCAGAACGTTCTGATTTTTCATATCCCAAATGGTCATCCATTTCCGCTTTCATCATCTCTTTGATGGTTCCACCAAGAAGATCTTTCAGTGCATCCTGGATATCTTCTGCTGATTGGATATCGTATTCTTCCAAGAGCTGGTGAATGATGTTACGTTTTCCTTCTGTCATTTGTACTCTGTGTACAGGTTTCTTTTCTCTTGCCATAATAAAAGGCCTCCTTATGATAAAATATTTTACCATAGAAGACCTTCTAAAACATTATTTACAGAAAAAGTTTCACATTCTCCATTGAATAAGGATTTGCGTTGTCAAATATTTTGTTTTGCTTTATAGTAATATCTGTTGTATATTTACTTTTTCGAAATTTCTGTTATTATAATGTAAAAACCATTTCAAAGCCTGTATCTTGGCTACAATCACATATTACTATATATTAAAACATGGTCACAAAATGCTGTAACCCTTATAAATTGCAGGGTTTAGCATTTTTTTATTTTTCCAACTGTCAAAGACGGGATTATACAACAGGTGGTGATAGAATGGAATAGGAAAATCAACTAAATATCCACAAAAATAAATGAAGCGGAATATCATACCCATATGGATGTGGATAACTCATCTAACGCTTAATATTTGCCGCAGAGCGATTGTCAGAAAGCGAAATGGCGATGATCATCAGCAGCTTGAACCGATGGGTAACGAAGAAGGACATCTCCGTAAATCGTTCTTATGGAGTCGGTAAGATTGTCCAAAAGATCATGTCAAAAGCCCGCATTATCTCTGTATCAGGAACGACCATTTCTGGAAACTTAAGTGATTATAACAATGTATTCCGTGAAGTGCGTAAAACAATGATTCAAAACTTCTTCTCAAAAGAATGGGTTGAACACCGGAAACTTGTGCAAGCCTTTGAGAAAGTTGTGGGTGCCTTTTACATTTTTTTCCTTTTATAAACTTCTCACATACCTACGCTTTTATAAAACGGCTGTCTGATTCCAGTATCCCACCCTCATCTAACAGATACTGCTCTCCTTCAAACTATCCATTGCTATATCTTTAATCCGGCTGCTGTCCATCCTGTGCCTTCCACTGACATTCTTAAATTTTGGTCGACTAAGCACTTCTCTGTACTCTTCCAACTGGAAATTATGACGGGAGGTAAGAAAACAGATGGGAACTATCTGTCTCCAAATAATTCCCATCTGTAAATCGCCACTCTTATTTTCCAAACAAAATTTAGTTCTGCATCATGCTCCCATCTTCCAGAGGCAAACCTTGTCTTTTCTTTTATTATACATACAATGCAAAATTCTCTCCGTCAAACAACTGCTTGCCCCTGTAACAGAGCCGGTCATCTTCCGTATAAGCCATACTGGTGATTAAAAGCAGCGGTTCCTCTTCCATGACATGGAGCAATTTTGCCTCTTCCTTATTGGCACGGCATATTTCTATCTTCTTCTTCGTATAGGCGATCCGGATATGATATTCTTTGTCCAGAAAATCATACAAAGAGTTATTGTCAAAATTCTGCTCCAGAAGTTTGGCATAGGACAAACTGAAATAATTCTCTTCAATGGCAATGGGCCTGTCATTGGCGAACCGGAGCCGCTTGATATAGATAACCCGGTCCTGCTGGGAAATTCCCATTTTCGCAGCCAGTTTTTTGTCCGGAAATATCAGCGTATTCTCCAACATTTTACCGCCGGGAGTAACACCCGCCAAATGGCACATTTGTGTAAAATTCAATGTCTGTGAAAGATTCTTGCTGAATTTCTTCTTTGCAACAAAGGTTCCCTTTCCCTGCTGCCTCTCCACAAGCCCCTTTTCCACCAATTCTTTCAGAGCTTTCCGCACCGTAATAATACTGACGCCAAACGCCTTTGACATTTCGATCTCTGTCATCAGTTGTTCCCCCGGACGATACACACCCTGCCTGATTTTCTCTTCGATCTGCTCCATTAACTGTCTATATAATGGTATCACATTCTGTTCTTCCAACATCTTACGTTTCCTCATTTTTCATTTTTTATAAAACTTATTTAACCTAATTATATAATATTAATTTCTAGAAACGCAACCAGTTATTGGCAAAAAAGGACTCTCCCCCACAAAGTATGGACAAAACTGCCCTAAACTATCTGGCCATTGTATAAATTTTCCTGATGTCCTCCTTCCCAAGCCTGCAAAACGCTCCTATATTTTTGCTTCCGCCATCCGTACATTTCTCTGCCAAACACTCTATTTGTTCATCTGAAAGTATAATTCCCATCTGAGAAATAGAGGTAGGCATATGAATAGAAGTGAAAAAGCGCTCCATGGCACAGATTCCTTCCAAAGCTGTTTTCTCAGGATTCTGATAATCCATCACACAGCCCATGACGTTCACAGCAAACTGTGCAAACCGCATCACATCCGCGAAGTATACATAACGCGCCCAGCTTCCCCATACGGCAGCCAGACCTGCACCATGTGCAACATCAAACATTCCTCCCAGCTCATGCTCAATGGCATGGGAAGCCCAATCCCCTTTCCGTCCGCAGGTCAGAAGACCGTTGTGGCAAAAACTGCCGGCCAGCATCAGCTCTGCGCGGGCATTGTAATCACAGGGATTCCCCAAAACAATCCTGACATTGTGCATCACCGTCTTCATCAACGATTCCAGAAACCCGTCAATCAGCTCTACATTCTTCACCGTGGTAAAATACCGCTCCATGGCGTGCATCAATATATCCGTACTTCCGCTGGCCGTCTGATACTCCGGCAGGCTATAGGTCAATTCCGGATTCATAATGGCAAATTTCGGCCGTGCATAATCGCTTCCCACATCACGCTTCAAATTCCCGTTTTCATTTGTTACCACAGAACCATCGCTTGTCTCGCTTCCGGAAGCCGCAATGGTGAGGATCACCCCCACAGGAACACAAGCCTTTGGCGCTTTCTTTCTGATATAGAAATCCCAGACATCACCCTCATTTGCCACACCATATCCGATCCCTTTTGCAGAATCAATGACGCTTCCGCCTCCCACTGCCAAAATAAAATCTACATTTTCCTTCTTTGCCAGGGCAATACCCTCGTATATTTTGCTTAACCGCGGATTGGGCTTTACACCGCCCAGGAGGACATAGGGAAGCTGTGACTCTTCCAAAATACGGCAGACTTTCGCCAGCAAACCGGTTTTCTCTGCACTGTGTCCGCCATAATGAACCAGAACCTTCGTCCCTCCGCTTTTCTTAATCTCCTCCCCTGCCTGTTCTTCCATTCCTTTTCCAAACACAATCCTTGTGGGAAGCCTATATTCAAAATTAAGCATATCTTTTCCTTTCTATCCTTTCACAGCACCCTCTGACATACCAGCTACCATATATTTTCCCAGGAAAAAGTAGATGATGATCATGGGCAAAATCGTTACCGTCACTGCCGCAAATGTTCTTCCCCAATCCGTATATCCGTAAGCTCCTACAAAATCCCGCAGTCCAAGGGTAATCGTCTGTAAATCTTTACTTCTGGTAAACGTATAGGGAAACAAAAAATCATTCCACGAATACACAGCCCTCATCATTGCCAGCGTCAGGATAATATTCCTGGACATCGGCAATACGATCTGGCTAAAGAGCCGGAAAATGCCGCATCCTTCTATGACACTGGCTTCTATAATATCATCCGGAAAGAAACGGAAAAAATTCACAAACAAATACACGGACAATGGAATTCCAAACGCCACCTGCGGAATAATCACTCCAATATATTTATCCGTAATGTGCAGCTTCGCAAAGGTTTGATACAGCGGAAGGAGACATACCTGCATGGGAATCATCAGTCCCAGCAGGAAATACATTTTCAGATGATGCCGTCCCCTTACTCTCATCTTTGCCAACGCAAAAGCAGCCATGGAAGTGACCACCAGTACTACAACAACCACAGTCCCTGTGATGATGACGCTGTTCACAAAATATCTGGGAAACTCAGATTCCTTCAAAATATACAGGTAATTTCCCCAATACAGCTTCTCAGGGAAAGCATATGCCGGAGAAACCCGGGCTTCCTCAGGACTTTTCAGACCAAACACAGCGGTATAAATAATGGGATATATCGTAATAGTTGCAGTCAAAATACCGAATATGTATAATATTGCTGTTTGCATGCGTTTCTTATAATTGGTCATGCGATTCCCCTCCTCTGTCAAACTGTTTCATACAGAAACTGGCCAGAATAAAGCATATGACAACAATAAAGACCGCCAGCGTACTTCCATATCCGTACTGCATGCTGCTAAATGCCTTTTTGTACATATAGGACGCCAGCAATTCCGATGTAGTTCCCGGTCCCCCTGCCGTAAGCATAAACGAGAAATCAAAGGAACGGATGGAATTATTCAAAACCAGCACCATATTCGCCACAATGATAGGCCGAATATATGGAAGCCTGATGTGCCATACCGTTCTTAGCCAGCTTGCTCCGTCCACTTTCGCAGCCTCAGACAGTTCCCCCGGAACGCCTATCAGAGCCGCAAAAAAAGTAACCATGTAGACTCCCATTGTTTTGTAGCCTTCTGCAAATGCAGTAATGACAAGGGAAAGCCCTGGAGTCGTCAGCCATTCCGTCATGGCCAGATTCTCGTTCACCAGGGAAAGAAGATGATTCACAAGTCCCGTAGGTGTCACTGAGAAGATTTTGTCAAATATCTGGCAGATCGCAACAGAGGAAATCACCACAGGAATATAATAGACCGTCTGAAATATTGCTCTTTTCTTCACGAGGAGAGTCAATAAAAGAGCCAGAATCAGTCCGCCGCCAACCTGGAATAGTATCTGCAGCAATGTATATTCTATTGTCTGAACTAATATCGGCCATATTACCCTGTCCTTTGTAAACAAAGTAATATAATTGTCAAGACCGATGAATTTCATTTCACTGAGCCCGTCCCATTTAAACAGGCTGTAATACCCGGAATATATTATCGGAACAAACACAATGGCAGAATAAATCAGCATAGCTGGTGTCAAAAAGACTGCAAAGGCTCTTTTATTTTTTAAGACAGAATTCATACTCTCACCTGCTTTCCGGCAGACTATTTTACGCTAAAATAATCTGCTCCATTTGTTGCCGCAGACTCATCCAGCTGTGTCAGAAAATCTTCCGGCGTAATCATTCCTGCTGCTAACTGTTTTACCAGATCATCCATCAACTGCCCGGTCACCGGATCACAATTATCATCCCAGTTGCTCCAGCTAATGGTCTGCTGCTTCATGATCTCATAGTAATCTTTCATAATCTGGGACTTGTCTGCCGGAGGATCTACATTGAACTGAGGAAATGTATCATACTTATAACAAGTGTCTGCATAATGGGTCAGCAGGAACTGATAGAATCTCTCCATTTCTTCATCAAATTTCTCCTGATTCAAAGCCCAGGAAATTCCTGCCTGGATCGCCATGGTAGCCTTCTGCTCATAAGATTCCTCTTTATCATTTACAGGAATGGTGAAAAATCCCAGTTTTCCTTCATCATAAGCATCTGAGAACTGTCCCAGATATACGCTCTGGCACCAAACCATTGCATACTGTCCCTCAATAAATCCATTCATAATATCTGTGTACTCAATATTAGAGAAACCAGCCGGAAAATACTCATTCTGTGCTAAAGTATTCAAAAATTCTGCACAATCCTGCACTACCGGAATCTCGGAAAACCTGACTTCTCCTCTTTTTGCCTGATTCAGCCAATCATTTCCCGTTACTGTCCAGCTAGGCAGATACATAATATGCAGGGGATTCCAGCTTGCCTTGCCTGTAATTCCCAAAGGAATGGAGCCATTGTCTTTCAGCTTCTGGCACACATCCAAAAATTCCGTAAAGGTAGCAGGTGTTTCCGTAATTCCGGCTGCCTCGAACTGATCCTTCCAATAGAAGAACGTATTGCCATACCGTGCTTCCGGCTGAATATAGAGACTTCCGTCATCATTTTGCACATATCCTCTGCATCCTTCATCAAGGCTGTCTGCAAGTCCTGCTTTCTCCAACTGCTCGTCCATATTTACCAGTTTTCCCTGGCTTGTCAGTTCTTCAGCAATGGGACCCCTGTCGATCTGAAACAAATCCGGAAGTTCGTCTCCGGCAATATATAACTTCAGCTTATTTTTGTACTGATCAAGATTCGGTTCGCACTCAAATTCCGCCTTAAAATTAGGATTCACTTCCTCCTGATACTGTCCAATAATGTCCTGCAGAATCTGATACGCAACATGAGATTCCGTACGATTGCTGTATATTCTGATGGTTTTCTCCGGCTGCTCCTCCGATGAAGCGCTTACAGAGAGAGCACCTGCCCCCATACTAAGCACCAGCGCCGCCCCAACAAGCATCCTTTGTAATTTGCTCTTTCCCATTTTGTTACCTCCTACTACAATAATAATCTCTCGGAATCTTTAATCCAGTAAACATAAGGCTTAAAGATTCCTTTTTTATTAAAATCCCCCACTTTTTTGTCAAAAAAGGCTTGACAAATCGCTCAAAATTTGAGGCGAAGCCGATTGAATATATTTTATTTTCATCGACTGGAGGGCGATTTTTATGTTACCTGTTAATTCCGGCGGTCATACCGCCTATCAAACTTTTGTACTTGAAAATCTTCGTAAATATTATCCGGATCCCTCTGTTTTTGCAAAATCTACATGGGATATCATTGAACGTTTCTGGAATCTTGACCTTTCTTATACCGATGAACTGCTCCGCAGCAAATATTCCGTCTTTGGCCCAAAACCAAGGACTCCTAATTTTTATTTTAATTTATAAAGCTCTTTCGCATTTTCAGACAGAATCCATCCTGCTGCCTGCCGCGCATAAGACACACCCAGCACATCCCTCTCTACCAGACTGTCAAAAACTCTGCCCAGCACCTTTTTGAAATTCACTGCCGCAAACCAGATAGGATCCACATCCCCCGCACCATCAGATCCATACATCAAACGCTTCAGCGGAACTTTTTCTAAAAGCATTGGCAATGCCCTTTCCACTGCAATACTGTCGTCTGCAGTCATGCTGGAAACATCTGTCCAGACATTTGCATAACCGTTTACCATAAAAGCCATTTCTTCCACAAAAGGATACCCTCCATGAAGAAGCACAATGGGAATCTTTCCCGTATCTTCCCGGTTCATAAACTCATAAAGCAAACTGGGCCGCATCAGCCTCAGATCACAGGAAGGCGGATCTCCTGCCCCTGTATGAATCTGAAGGGGAAGATGGTATTCCTGGCAGATCTTTACGAATTCAAATACCATATAATCCCGGAACGGCTTCTGAATCCATCGCTCTTTCTCCTTCCCATAATAGAAGGATAAAAAAGATCTCTCTGCCTCTTCCCAGGTTGGATTCAAAATCTCCAGCCCGGTAAAATAACCGATGACCGTTTTTAGCGCGGCTACCCGGCCATGCGCAATCCGATTTCTCATCTGTTTGTGAAAAGCATCCAAAAATTCTTGAAATGTGAGCATTTCCTGACTATCTTCTACCAGGTGATTGCAAGTCATTTCCAGCCGGATAATCTCTCGTACGTCAATATTCTCCGTTGCCTGGCAAAAAGCATTGACCTCTTCTTCCCGCAGGCGCGCCCCCTGAACCGGAAATCCTGTTTCATTGAGAAATGTCTCAATTCCTGCGTCCCGAAACAGCAGCTCCACAAATGCCTTGTAATCTTTTCGTGCCATTGCATTTCTGGCAGCTATAATTTCTTCATCAGGCGCATCCTTCGACAGGCCTGATATCCTGGCCATTTCTCTCAGAATCATGCGGTATGCCAAGGTGCTGCTCACTGTCTCCTGCTCCACCTTACTATAACGGTCAGAAGACAAAATATATCTTCTGCCATATACTTTTTTTTCTCTACTGGGCATAAATGGATGCGCATGCGCATCTACTACCGGCAGTTCTGTAAAATCCAGCTTCATCTCATCTCTCCCTCCTGTTAGTAATTCACCTTCCACATATATCTGCGGGTAGATAATGGGTGCTGTCTGGCTTCAGCCAATGCCTGGTTATACACAACATACACATTGTTGTACAGGGAATGATTGAAGTAGTCCACCACGGAAGCATCGATAGTGGATAAGCCCAATTCTTTTGCATCCAAAACCTCTATCCGCCTGGCATATCTCTCCAAAAAATTCAGGGCACGCTCATCCAGTGCTCTTGTCTTTCCCTCTGATAGCTGCAGGATAAATGGCAATTCTTTGTCCGTAATCTCAAAGGGTCCATGGAAATATTCTCCTGAATGTATCGCATTGGAATTGATCCACTGCATTTCCATAAAAATACAGATACATTCCATATAAGCAGCTCCAAATCCTGCACCGCTTCCGATGGTATAAATGACTTTGTCATCCTTATAATTCCGGGCAAATTCCCTGGCACGGCGCTGTACAAGCCTGCAGGCGTTCCTGACAATCTGGTTAATCTTGGATACTCCATCCATAAATTTCTCATAATTCGGATAACCTTCTGTCTGGTTCAGAATCTCCACTGCAAGCAGGAGTCCTTTTATCGTTTTCTCTCCCGCAATGTCTTTGTTGTCACCAAAGGTATACGGGATTACATAATCTGCGTACTGTGTAATTGGCGAATCAGGAATCCAGGTTAACACAATTACCGGAATTCCTCTCTCCTTTCCTATCCTGGCAGCTTCTACTGTCTCCGGAGTATTTCCCTTATGAGAAGCAACGATCAGTACGGAATTCTCTCCCATACTTTTGGGCAAGTTATGTATAAATTCATTGCTGTTATACCAGCCTGTCTTAATTCCTACCGCCTCTGTCTCCAAAAAAATTTTTGCCGGATAAAATGCGCCCAGTGATCCTCCACAAGCCACATAAAATACTTGCTTGATTCCACCTGCTTCTTTTTTCTCTTCAAGAATTTTGTTTATAATCTCTTTGATGCTCTCCATACTTCCTCCTCTTTATTCATTATATAATGTTATATACGTTTATATTATATTATATTCTTTTTGACAAATTGTCAAGGTTTTTTCTGAAATTTATTCAAAAAAAGATTGCCTTCCCAAAATGAGAGACAACCTTTCTTTTCCTTTATATACGATTATTCATAATTCTTCCTGCAATTGGCATACTATACCCAAACGCACCTTCCACACCCACAATTTTAGCGGCAAACTGCGCTCCGCGCTTCATTCCTTCCAAAAGTATGGGAAGCATTGCTTTCCCATCATCCCAGCTCACTTCTCCGGAAGATTTCAAAATATGGCATAAAAAAGCCGCAAAATAAGCGTCCCCTGCGCCAACCGTATCCAAAACCACTTCCGCTTTCTCTGCCGGAGTATCATAAAACCTTCCATGATACAGCAGATGCGAACCATCCTCACCAGAAGTTGCAAGTACAATTTTTACCCCCAAAGCCTCCGCCTTTCGCATCTCTTCCTCCCGCCGCCTTCTGTCTAAATGTGCACAGGAGAATATCGCAATTCTTATATAGGGACAAACCTGCTTCAGATACTCATCTGTCCACCGGTTAGAAAAATCGAAGGCAACAGGCACCCCCAGCGCAGCCAGCGATGGCAGATCTTCTTCAATATAACAATTCAAATCCGTATAAATCAAATCGAACCCGCGGATATACATAAAATCTTCTTCATTAAAATTATAATCATATTCACGGGCAACGCCCCCTCGGTTAGAGCCTACAAAGACACGCTCATTCTCTACGATCTTTACACAGGCAAAGCCATTTTCTCCTTCAAAATGCCTGCACCTGTCCATAGCAATATGCAGCTTTGAAAGAGCATTCTGCACACATTCTGCCACCTGGTCTGTTCCGAATTTTCCAAGATAGGCTGCTTCTGCTCCATTCATAGAAGAATATACGCAGGTATTCACACATTGCCCTCCCGGATACATTTTTCCTCTGGTCAGAATTTTATCGCAGACATTATCCCCAATGGCTATAATTCTGGGTTTTCCTGTTCTCCCCATGGTAAATTCCCCCTTTTTCTGTCTCTCATATAAAGTTCTTTTGCATTATTATGTATCATTATATTAGTTTATATTATAATATATATGTTTTCAAAAAAAGTCAATAGTTTGATGTGAACTTCCAGAAATTTTCCGCCTAAAACTCGCACCACAGCCGCAGCTGTGGTGCATTCCTTGTCTATTCCTCTGTTTTTCCCTCTATTTCTCCAACATTTAGGAAGTTCATTATCTCCTCATAAGACCGTCCACTCTTTACAATTGCTGACAGGATTTCATCCTTTCTTATCGCATCCCGTTTGTCCAAAAGCTCTTTCAAAACTGCTGTTGCATGGTCATATCTTTTCTTCGCTGCGATCACATCAGCCTCTGCTTTTTCGATTTTTTCATCCAGAGCTTCCCTGCTCGTTTTTCTTGTTCGTGCCATCTTTTTCTCCTCTCTATTCCGCCTTTTTCAATTCTTTACTCACCTCGGATGCATAGTATTTTATGTGATTCGCATCCAGACCAAACGCATTTAATATTGTTTTCTGATTAGCTGTTACTGCATGATCCAGCCTGTATACATTATCCAGTTGACGCACCATTTCTATCTTTTCAAGTTCCTTTAAGGCTGCCGGAACTGTCATATAGTTCGGCTTCTTTTCCAGGTTTTTCATCTCTTCTTTCAGCTTTATATACATCTTACAGCGCAGTATCATCGCCACAAATTCAACAAATATCTTAGCCCGTGCTGACTCTTCCGAATACACCCGGATGCTCTTATTTCCAAGATAGGATTTATCCCCACGGAATAGTTTCTCTGATGTATCACGGCTCTTATACAGCTCGATTGCTTCCTTTGCACTCATCTTTTCTGATGTGATTATACAGAAATATCCTGCCAGATCCAGTTCCCTTTCCACTACACTGCAGCGCTCTTCCGGCAGTACAAACGCCTGTGTTTTTTCATCATAATGAAGATTAAAATACTTCTCAAACCCTGGCCCGAATTCCTTTACTTTATTCTGATATTTCTTAAGGTACAATGTCATCTGGTTGAGCCTGTTTTCAATCCCAGCACGCTCTGCACTTTCTTTGGAAATGCTGTGGTACAGATGAAAATACCGTTCTTTTTTATCACCCGCATAAAGCCTGTGCTTCACGGTCTTCCCATATACTCCATACTCATAGATGTTATTCACGCGCTTACTTTCAAAAGTTCCCTTGTGTTCCAGAACCAGTTCATTCACCAGTGAAGCCATTCCCTTCACCATGATCACGAAGCTGTACCCGCATTTATCCATATATTGTATGTTTTCACAGCTGAAATAACCCCTGTCCAAAATAAAGCCAATCTTCTTATAGCCATATCCAAAAGCTTTGTCCAACATGAACTGAAGCTGTGAGATATCGTTCAGACTTCCGAGATATTTCTCGTAAAATAATGGTTCCTGGTTATGTGTATCATATGCAACCGCATAGTTAAATACAGGCTGTCCCACATCTACTTTCGGATGTCCGAATTCCACCATTTCAATGTCTCCAGCCTGGCAGTTTTTGTTCGTGGAATCGTAGGAAATATATATTTTTTCGCGATGGTTTCTGGTCTCATTCCAGGAGTTTAAGAACCCAATACTCTGGTCATCCGTTACGGAATTCAGGAAATCTGAGACAGTAGAATCGCTGTATTGTTTCATTCCATTTGTAAAAAGAGGATGGTTGTATGTATAATCCGGATAGTACTGGGCAGCATTGTTTTCTGCAATGATCGAGTATACCGCCAGATCAAGAAAAAGTCCCAGATCACGCTGTTCAAAATACCCACCAAGGAGTTCGACCAGGTTGTATTCTTCTATAATTTTACGCAATACAAAATATGCTCCCACGCGCAGGCAGCTGCTCCTGGATGTCCTGTTTTTTGTCTCTGGAAGCTCTGCATCAGGAAAATATTTTAGGAAATTTTGATTTGGCTGCATCAGTTCTGGGTCTGTTTCAGACAGCTTTCCTATCGTTACTCTTTTGGGAAAAGTATACTGCCTTACCGGATCATAGATCCGGTCATATTCATACTCAATATATACAACATCTTTCTTTTTTCTACGTGTAATCTTCCCCTGTACGAATGGTATTTTTACTAAAAAATCCAGATACATTAGGCCCCTCCTTTTAGGCGGTAATCCGCCTAAAATAATTATACCATACATCCCGGTCTCCTGCAAGCAGAACCCGCAGAAAATCGGGATTTTTTCAATTTTTTATTCTCTTAATTTTATTTAGGTGGAACTTTTTCTGGAAGTTCACATTTGACAAATCAAAAATAATTCTATATTTTGCCGCATTGATCTCACAGTCATTCTTTGCCACATCCTCGCTCTCATTTTCTATAAATTCCGTATCCAGGCAGTTATATACCCAAAATAAGACCCGGAAACATTTGTCCGTGCATAAAAAAAATCTGCAGGATATACTCCTACAGATTTTCGAAAACGTCAATATTTCTGATTATAGTTCTGTGTCAATTGGCAACGTTACCGTAACCTCACCGCCTTTTTTATTGGATGCCGAATTACTGTCTTTCGTTTCTCCGGTGCAACTCTTCTCGCATCACTTAGGTAAATCTCATGATGATACCTCTGATCGGTGATATCCAGCACATATCCCTGCTCTTTCATAAACTGATGCATTTTCTCCACTGTTTCCGGTTCCTCATCATATGCCCCGATGTGCATACACTGTACACAAAGCCCTTCCTGATAGGTCAGAAATTCCACCTTGGAGAAATCCTGCTTTTTCTTTTCAGATGCCTCTGCTATCGCCCATTTAAAATCTTCTTCCGTGACGAAATCAGGCAGCCGGATAACGGATATCCACTTGAAATCTTCCTTGCGGGTATAATCAATCCCGGCAGTCCCTTCCTGCCACCAAAATCCCTCCAATGGAGGAACCACATAGTCAAAATAACCATCGATCCGGTGATCGCCCTTCTTACTCATCTTGATTGTAAATGCGATCCCATACAGAAGGCCGATGGCTCCCTTATATTCACCATCTTCCGCATTCGGATCTCCGCTGCCCCGTACCGCCAGAAAGTTCATTCTGGGAACCGTGACGATACCCGGCACGGCCTTCGGAAAATAAAACTCCTTATACTCTTTCTTATAGTCAAATGCCATTTCCTTCACTCCTTCACAAATGATCCGATCTCAACCAGGTTTCCCTCAGGATCCGCCACGTAACACGTCCGCTGCCCCCACGGTTCCGTTGCCGGTTCCATAACAGCCTTTGCCCCCGCTTTGACCACTATAATCTCTCGGAATCTTCAGCCCAGTAAAATCAAGACTTTCAGATCCCTTTTTTTATAAAATCCCCCACTTTTTTGCAAAAATCGCTTGACAAATCTACCGAAAAATGCGGCGCTTCG